>NC_021237.1:4757500-5115833 GCF_000397205.1 Pseudomonas protegens CHA0 | reverse complement strand
GGGCCAGGCTCTGCTGGTTGATCAGGTAACGACTGTCCTCGGTCAACGGGCAGTGCAGGCTGATGATCTGCGACTGGGCCAGCAGCTCGGGCAGGTCCAGGTAACGGGCACCGAGGGCTTCTACAGCGGGATTGGGGAAGGGGTCGTACGCCAGCAGCTGGCAGCCGAAGCCGGCCATGATCCGGGCGAAGGTGGCGCCGATCTGGCCGGTGCCGACAATGCCCACGGTCTTGCCCACCAGGTCGAAGCCGGTCAGGCCGTGCAGGGTGAAGTCGCCTTCGCGAGTGCGGTTGTAGGCCCGGTGCAGGCGGCGGTTGAGCGCCAGGATCAGGGCCACGGCATGTTCGGCGACCGCATGGGGGGAATAGGCCGGGACCCGCACCACATCCAGCCCCAGGCGCTGGGCCGCGCTCAGGTCGACGTGGTTGTAACCGGCCGAGCGCAGAGCGATCAGGCGGGTGCCACCGGCAGCCAGCTGTTCCAGTACCGGGGCACTGAGGTCGTCGTTGATAAAGGCACAGACCACTTCATGGCGTTCAGCCAGGGCGGCGGTATCCAGGCTCAGGCGTGCGGCCTGGAATTGCAGTTCGATGCCTGCTGGCCGTTGAGCGCCGAGGAAACTCTCGCGGTCGTAGTTCTGGCTGCTGAAAAGAATCGTACGCATGGCTGCATCCTTGTTCGGGGCGCCCAGCATGGCGGCTGGGCGCCGGGCAGGTCTTGCCCTGGGTCAGGCGTTGGTCCGCGCTTCGGCAGCCAGGCGGCCGATGGCGTGGTCCAGTTCATCCAGGGCGGCAAAGGCTTTGGCATCTTCCTGCTTGAGCAGGGTCTCGCTGCGCTGGCAGGCGGCGCGCAATTGCGGCACACCGCAGTAGCGGGTGGCACCGTGCAGGCGGTGGACCCGTTCGATCAGGGCGTTCTGGTCATTGGCGGCCCGCGCTGCCTTGATGGCTTCGCGGTCGGCGTCCAGGGACGCCAGCAACATGGCCAACATGTCCGCCGCCAGATCGGCCTTGCCGGCGGCCAGGCGCAGGCCTTCGTCCTGATCCAGTACCTGCAGTTCCAGCCCCAGTTCCGGGCGCTCGCTGGCCCGCTCCGGCCCCTGGTTGCGCAGGGCCAGGCCGGTCCATTTCAGCACCACCTGGGCCAGTTGGCGCTCACTGATGGGCTTGGTCAGGTAGTCGTCCATGCCGCTTTGCAGCAGGGCGCGCTTCTCGTTGGCCATGGCGTGGGCGGTAAGGGCGACGATGGGCAGCGGCGTACCGTGTCGCTCGCTTTCCCACTGGCGGATCGCCTCGGTACTCTGCCGGCCGTCCATGCCGGGCATCTGCACGTCCATCATTACCAGGTCGAAGGGTTCGGTCTGGATCGCGTTCAGCGCGGCGTAACCGTTGTCCACCGCCAGCACCTTGGCGCCCATGTCCTCCAGCAAGGTCTGGATCAGCAGCAGGTTGGCCGGGTTGTCATCGACACACAGCACTCGCGGCGCGCGGCTGGAAAGGGTTTCCTCCGGTTCGCTGCGAGCCCGGCGCGGGGTCACCAGGTCGGACAGGGCCCGGCGCAGCTTGCGGGTGCACGCGGGCTTGGCCTGCAACTGGCTGTGAGGGTTGGGCACCGACAGATGGAACAGTGTCTGTTCGGTGGTCGGGCACAGTACCAGGACCTTGCAGCCCAGGTGTTCGAGGTCCCAGATATGCTGGCTCAGGCGTTCCGGCGACATGTCGTTGGTGGTGATGCCCAATACCGCCAGGTCGATGGCCTGTTCGCTCTGGTGCACGCCGGTAATGCCGTTGGTCAGGGCCTCCAGGGTATTGAACGGGGTCACCTCCAGGCCGCAGTCCTCCAACTGGTGTTGCAAGGCCTGGCGCGCCAGCTCGTGGTTTTCCAATACCGCCACGCGCCGCCCCAGCAGCGGCGGGCCGGGCAGGTCCTCGGCGTCGTCGCGGGTTTTCGGCAGGTTGAGGCTGATCCAGAACTCCGAACCTTCGCCCGGGGTGCTGTCGACACCGATCTCGCCGCCCATCTGTTCGATCAGGCGCTTGGAAATCACCAGCCCAAGCCCCGTGCCGCCGGGTTGCCGCGACAGCGAGTTGTCAGCCTGGCTGAAGGCCTGGAACAGGGCGCGCACATCCTGGTTCGACAGGCCGATACCGGTGTCCTGGATGCTGATGCGCAGTTGCACGCTGTCTTCGTGTTCTTCTTCCAGCATGGCCCGGGCGACGATAGTGCCTTCGCGGGTGAACTTGATGGCGTTGCTCACCAGGTTGGTAAGAATCTGCTTGAGCCGCAGCGGGTCGCCCACCAGCGACAGCGGCGTATCGCGATAGACCAGGCTCACCAGTTCCAGCTGCTTGGCGTGGGCGGCCGGGGCGAGGATGGTCAGGGTGTCTTGCAGCAAGTCCCGCAGGTTGAACGGGATGCTGTCGAGCACCAGTTTGCCGGCTTCGATTTTCGAGAAGTCGAGGATCTCGTTGATGATGCCTAACAGGCTGTCGGCGGATTTCTCGATGGTGCCCAGGTAGTCCAGCTGGCGTGGTGTCAGCTCGCTTTTCTGCAACAGGTGGGTGAAGCCGAGAATGCCGTTGAGCGGTGTACGGATTTCATGGCTCATGTTGGCCAGGAATTCCGACTTGATCCGGCTGGCCTCCAGGGCCTCCTTGCGCGCCAGGTCCAGCTCGATGTTCTGGATCTCGATGGTTTCCAGGTTCTGGCGCACGTCTTCGGTGGCCTGGTCGATGCTGTGCTGCAATTCTTCCTGGGCATTCTGCAGGGTGCTGGCCATGCGGTTGATGCCCGAGGCCAGCTCATCCAGCTCCTGGCTGCCCAGGGGTGGCAGGCGGGTTTCCAGGTTGCCGTCCTTGAGTTGCGCCACGGCCTGCTTGATCTGGGTCAGCGGGTTGTTGATTGTGCGGCCCATGCGCACTGCCAGTAGGGCGGTGCCGGCCAGCCCGGCGGCAATCAACAGCAGGCTGGCGAACAGGCTGCGGTAGCCGCGCAGCAGCATGCCACTGTGGGACAGCTCCAGTTCCACCCAGCCCAGCAGGCGGTCGGACTC
The DNA here is from genome assembly GCF_000397205.1 of Pseudomonas protegens CHA0. NCBI lineage: Bacteria > Pseudomonadati > Pseudomonadota > Gammaproteobacteria > Pseudomonadales > Pseudomonadaceae > Pseudomonas > Pseudomonas protegens. Next base: position 5,112,781 of record NC_021237.1, on the reverse strand, counting down.
ATCGGGAATCAGGTCGCCGGCCAGGTTGCGGTGCCGGCCGAAGACCGGCAGTTGATAGCGGGTCGCGTCGCTGCCGGAGCGTTGCATCATGTGGCTGCTGTTACCGGCGGGAGGCGGGTTGAGCATGCTGGGGCCGGCATGGGCCAGCAGGCTGCGATCCGGGGCAAGGAGCGATACGGCGCGCACGTCTTGCTGTTCCAGCGCCTGGGTGGCAATGCGCTCGAGCATCTGGGTGTTGTGGTTGCCCATGGCCGGGGCCACCAGGGAGGCCAGTTGTTCCGCGATCATCTCGCCACGCTGCAGGAGCTGGGTCTGCAGGTCCGAGAGCTGCATCCAGGTGAAGTAGCCGCCCAGCACCAAAGCCATCAGGCTGGTTGGCAACAAGGTCAGCAACAGTACGCGGCCTTTGATTCCCAGTTTCTTGAGCACGCAACTCTCCTGCTTCCACGCTGTTTTGAAAGGTCTACGGGCACGTCCGTGATGCGCCACCTGCGCAGTGTAACGATTTGCCGGGGGCTGATCTTGGCAAATTGCGCCAGGGCGGCCGTCGCCTGAAATGCCTGAAGCCGGGCTGCGACCAAGGCACTGGTTGCCGCGATCCGGGCAATCTTGAATAATCGCCCAACTGAGAATCACTTGCAGAAGTCAATGACTCCCGTATCTGTTGAGCCACCACGTATTCTGACCATTGAAGATGACCCGGTGCTGGGTGCCTATGTGCGCGAGCAACTGGAGCATTGTGGCTTTGCCGTGACCTGGTGCCAGAACGGCCCGGAAGGGCTGGGCATTGCCCGGCGCCGACCTTTCGATGTGGTGCTGCTGGATATCCTGTTGCCCGGAATGGATGGCCTGGAAGTGCTCACGCACTTTCGCCAGAGCCATTCCACGCCGGTGCTGCTGATGTCCGCCCTGGGAGCGGAAGCCGACCGAATCAGCGGTTTCCGCCTGGGGGCCGACGATTACCTGCCCAAGCCATTCAGCATGGCCGAGCTGCGTGTGCGCATCGAGGCCATCCTGCGCCGGGTCGCCCTGGACCGGCGACCGATGCCACCGGTACCCGTCAGCCTGGCCCAGAGCCTGCGCTTCGACGATGAGCGCAGCGACGTGTTCTTTGCCGAGCAATGGGCCGGCCTGACCCGCAGTGAATACCGCCTGCTGGATACCTTGCACCGCAATGGCGACGAGGTGTTGAGCAAGGCCTTCCTTTATCAGCATGTACTGCAACGCGGTTATGCGGCTCACGACCGCAGCCTGGACATGCATGTCAGCCAGATCCGCCGCAAGCTCAAGGCGCTGGGCTACAGCGAGCGTGAGCTGCGAACCGTGTGGGGCAAGGGTTATGTGCTGAGCGCCTTAGATGAACTGGTCTGATCTGCCGGGGCGGCATTCGCTGTTCTGGAAGCTGGCGTGCCTGTTGGTAGCTTTCTGCCTGTTGATGATCTGGCTGAGCTGGTCCTGGGGGCGTTATGTGGAGCAGAAGAACCTCTACCTCTCCGATGAGGCCAGAGCCACCTTGGGCAGCTACGCCCGCGAGGCCGAGCAGGCCTGGAAGGGCGGCCAGAGTGCCGGTGTCGATGCCTGGATCCAGCAGATCGCCAGCCGCGAGAAAACCTGGATCGGCGTGATTGGCAGTGACCTGCAATCCCTGAGCAGCTACCCGTTGACGCCGGCGGAGGCCCAGCGCCTGACCTTCCTGCGCGGTGCCGACTGGCCGGTGAGCCGGCACGCCCGGGGCCTGCCGTGGCTGAAAGTACCCTTTCCCGAGGATCCGTCCCTGGGCAGCCTGGTGATCGAGTTGCCGCAACGTTTCATGCCGGGGCGCTACCGGGTGTTCTGGCAGGTGATCACCAATGGGGTGATTCCCGGGCTGTTCACCTTGTTGCTGTGTGTCGGCCTGTATCGCTTGCTGGTGGTGCCGCTGAACCAGTTGCGCGAGCAGGCCAACGCCTGGCGGGCGGAGCAGTTGAACGTGCGGCTGTCCAGTGAAACCACCCAGCGTCGGGACGAGCTGGGCGAACTGGGACGGGCGTTCGATCAGATGTCCGAACGTCTGCAGAGTACCGTGGCGGTGCAGCAGCAGTTGTTGCGGGACCTGTCCCACGAGTTGCGCACCCCCCTGAGCCGCCTGCGCGTGGCCTGCGATGGCGAGCGTGATCTTGCCGCGCTGCGCGAGCGCTTGGCGCGGGAGGTCGACGGCATGCAGCGCCTGGTGGAGGACAGCCTGCAACTGGCCTGGCTGGACACCGAGCGTGCGCCACTGCCGCAAGAGCAGATCCAGGTCCAGGCGTTGTGGGAGATGCTCAGCGAAAATGCCTGCTTCGAGAGTGGCTGGTCCGCGCAGCAGCTGCGTTGCGAGCTGGAGGCCGATTGCTGGGTTCGCGGGCACCTCAATACCCTGGCCCAGGCCCTGGAAAACATCCTGCGCAACGCTATTCGGCATTCTCCGGCCGGAGCACGGGTCAGCCTCGGAGGCCAGCGCGACGGCAAGTACTGGCACCTGTGGCTGGATGACGAAGGGCCGGGGGTGGCTGAAGAGGATCTGGAAAGGATCTTCGCCCCCTTCACTCGTCTGGATGGGTCGCGACCGGGGGATGGCGGTTTCGGCCTGGGCCTGAGCATCGCCCGCAATGCCGTAGGGCGTCAGGGTGGGCAGTTGTGGGCGCAGAACCTGGCTCAGGGCTTGCGCATCCACGTGCGCCTGCTGGCGGCCTGAGGCTTGCCCTGGGCTGCCTTATTCCAATAAGCCATAAGGCTCGCACTTTGCGTGATATGGCGCTCGGTCGTTTGCCGGTATGATAGGCGCCCCCGCAGTCTGGATTGCGAATACGCCATGACCTTGCAGTACCCAACCATCGCCGATTGCGTCGGCAACACCCCCCTGGTCCGCCTGCAGCGCCTGCCCGGCGCCACCAGCAATACCCTGCTGCTAAAGCTCGAGGGCAACAACCCGGCGGGTTCGGTCAAGGACCGTCCGGCACTGTCGATGATCACCCGCGCCGAGTTGCGCGGGCAGATCCAGGCCGGCGATACCCTGATCGAAGCGACCTCGGGCAATACCGGCATCGCCCTGGCCATGGCTGCAGCGATCAAGGGCTACAAGATGATCCTGATCATGCCCGACAACTCCAGCGCCGAGCGCAAGGCGGCCATGACCGCCTACGGCGCCGAGTTGATTCTGGTCAGCCAGGAAGAAGGCATGGAAGGCGCCCGTGACCTGGCCGAGCGGATGCAGGCCGAAGGCCGCGGCAAGGTGCTCGACCAGTTCGCCAACGGCGACAACCCTGAGGCCCACTACAGCGGCACCGGCCCGGAAATCTGGCGCCAGACCCAGGGCAGCATTACCCACTTCATCAGCTCGATGGGCACCACCGGCACCATCATGGGCACCTCGCGTTACCTGAAGGAGCAGAACCCGGCGGTGCAGATCGTCGGTCTGCAGCCGATGGAAGGCTCGGCCATTCCCGGCATTCGCCGCTGGCCCGAGCAATACCTGCCGAAGATCTACCAGGCCAGTCGGGTCGACCGGATCGTCGACATGGCCCAGAGCGAGGCCGAAGACGTGACTCGGCGCCTGGCCCGTGAAGAAGGGATCTTCTGTGGCGTCTCTTCCGGCGGTGCGGTGGCAGCGATGCTGCGCCTGTCCCGGGAAGTGGAAAACGCGGTCATGGTCGCGATCATCTGCGACCGTGGCGATCGTTACCTGTCGACCGGCATTTTCGATGCGCCCAATTGATGGCTAAGCACGATAGAGGCCTGCGCTTCCAGCCGGCGGGCGGTAGCCGGGCGCCACAGATTCCGGTGGGCAAGAAACAGCGTTTGACGATTCAGCGTCTGGCCAACGACGGCCGTGGCATTGCCTTTGTCGAAGGGCGTACCTGGTTTGTCAGCGGTGCCCTGGCCGGTGAAGAAGTCGAAGCTCGGGTGTTGGGCAGCCACGGCAAAGTGGTGGAGGCCCGTGCCGAGCGCATCTTCAACGCCAGTGATTTGCGTCGCCCGGCGGCCTGTGCCCATGCCGGGCGTTGCGGCGGTTGCAGTGTCCAGCATTTGCCCCATGACGAGCAGCTTGCCCTGAAACAGCGCATGCTCGCCGAGCAGTTGTCCAAGGTCGCGGGTGTCGAGCCCGAGGCCTGGGCCGCCCCCTTGAGCGGTCCCGAGTTCGGCTATCGGCGCCGCGCCCGGGTGGCGGTGCGCTGGGACGCCAAGGGCAAGCAACTTGAGGTGGGTTTTCGCGCTGCCGGTAGCCAGGACATTGTCGCCATCGACGATTGCCCGGTGCTGGTACAGGCCTTGCAACCTGTCATGAACCGTTTGCCCGCCATGCTGCGACGCTTGAGCAAGCCTCAGGCACTGGGGCATGTGGAGTTGTTCAGCGGTTCGGCCCTGGCGGTGCTGTTGCGCCACATGGCGCCGTTGTCCGACAGCGACCTGACGATCCTCAAGGACTTCTGCGATTTCCATCAGGCGCAATTGTGGCTGCACGGTGAAGGCGAGCCGCAACCCTTTGATCCATCGCAGGCTCTGGGCTACCGCCTGGAGACCTGGGACCTGCACCTGGCGTATCGGCCGGGTGACTTCATCCAGGTCAATGCGGGAGTCAATGAAGCGATGGTCGCCCAGGCCCTGGAGTGGCTGGCGCCGCAAGCTGATGAGCGGGTGCTGGACCTGTTTTGCGGCCTGGGCAACTTCGCCTTGCCGTTGGCCCGACAGGTGCGGGAAGTGGTGGCGGTAGAGGGCGTGGCGACCATGGTGGCGCGCGCCGCGGAGAATGCCGCCAGCAACAATTTGCATAACACGCGCTTTTTTCAAGCCGATTTATCCCAACCTCTGAGCGCTGCCGAGTGGGCTGATGAAGGCTTTTCTGCGGTACTCTTGGACCCACCCCGCGACGGTGCTTTCGAGGTGGTCCGCCAGTTGGCGACCCTGGGTGCCAAGCGGTTGGTGTACGTGTCATGCAATCCGGCAACTTTGGCTCGTGACACGGTCGAACTGATCAAGCAGGGCTATAGATTAAAACGTGCCGGGATCCTCGATATGTTTCCTCAGACGGCGCATGTCGAGGCCATGGCGTTATTTGAAGCGAGCTAGGATGGCTTGTCTAATCCGACTGGTCTTTCGGGAGTGGCGCGCTGGCCCTGCGAGCCGCACCCGAGCGTTGAAGGTCAGCGATTTGACGCATTGAATGTGCGTCGTAGGGAAGGTAAAGCAAGATGGTACAGGTGAGAGCGCACCAGCCGATCAACACCGACGGCAGTATCAATCTCGAGGCATGGCTCGATCATACGGTCAGCGTCGACATGGCACTGGACCGTGAAGCCTTGAAAGAAGCCTGCGAGTTCGCTCGCGAGGCGGAACTGCAGCACATAGCAACGAAGAATCTCAGCCCCGAGGACGTGTCGAGTTTCAGCACGGGCCTGGAGATCGCCGAGATCCTCGCCGATCTTAAGCTGGATCAGGACTCCCTGGTTGCCGCGGTGCTCTACCGGGGTGTCCGCGAGGGCCAGATCCAGTTGCCGGCGGTCAGCCAGCGGTTTGGTCCGGTGGTCACCAAGCTGATCGATGGCGTCTTGCGCATGGCGGCCATTACCGCCAGCCTCAGCCCCCGCCAGTCCCTGGTGCTGGGCACCCAGGCCCAGGTGGAAAACCTGCGCAAGATGCTGGTGGCCATGGTAGATGACGTGCGGGTTGCACTGATCAAGCTGGCCGAGCGTACCTGTGCGATTCGAGCGGTAAAAAGCGCCGACGAAGAGAAGCGCAACCGGGTTGCCCGGGAAGTCTTCGACATCTACGCACCCCTGGCTCACCGCCTGGGTATCGGGCATATCAAGTGGGAGCTGGAAGACCTGTCCTTCCGTTACCTGGAGCCCGAGCAGTACAAGCAGATCGCCAAGCTGCTGCATGAGCGGCGCCTGGATCGCGAGCGTTTCATCAGCGACGTGATGAACCAGCTGCAGAACGAACTGAAGGCCACCGGGGTCAACGCCGACATCAGTGGGCGGGCCAAGCACATCTATTCCATCTGGCGCAAAATGCAGCGCAAGGGCCTGGAATTCAGCCAGATATACGACGTGCGCGCGGTGCGGGTGCTGGTGCCGGAAATGCGCGATTGCTACACCGCGCTGGGCATCGTGCATACCCTGTGGCGGCACATCCCCAAAGAGTTCGACGACTACATCGCCAACCCCAAGGAGAACGGCTACCGCTCGTTGCACACGGCGGTGATCGGCCCTGAGGGCAAGGTGCTGGAAGTGCAGATCCGTACCCACGCCATGCACGAAGAGGCGGAGCTGGGGGTTTGCGCGCACTGGAAGTACAAGGGCACCGACGTCAAGTCCGGCTCCAACCATTACGAAGAGAAAATCTCCTGGTTGCGCCAGGTGCTCGAATGGCACGAGGAACTGGGGGATATCGGCGGTCTGGCCGAACAGCTGCGGGTGGATATCGAACCGGACCGGGTGTACATCTTCACCCCCGACGGTCACGCCATCGACCTGCCCAAGGGCGCCACGCCGCTGGATTTCGCCTACCGGGTGCACACCGAGATCGGCCACAACTGCCGGGGCGCGAAGATCAACGGGCGCATCGTGCCGCTCAATTACAGCCTGCAGACCGGCGAGCAGGTGGAGATCATCACCAGCAAGCACGGCACGCCGAGCCGCGACTGGCTGAACCCGAACCTGGGCTATGTCACCACGTCCCGGGCGCGGGCGAAGATCGTCCACTGGTTCAAGCTCCAGGCCCGCGATCAGAACGTCGCCGCCGGCAAGACCCTGCTGGAACGCGAACTGAGCCGACTCGGCCTGCCACAGGTGGATTTCGACAAGCTGGCCGAGAAGGCCAACATGAAGATCGCCGAGGACATGTTCGCCGCCCTGGGCGCGGGGGACCTGCGCCTGGCGCAACTGGTCAACCTGGCCCAGCAATTGGTGGAGCCGGAGCGGGGCAACGAGCAACTGGAGTTGATTCCGCGCAAGGCTGCCGGCTACAAGCCGGGCAAGCGTGGCGACATCCAGATCCAGGGCGTGGGCAACCTGATGACCCAGATGGCCGGCTGCTGCCAGCCATTGCCGGGGGATGCGATCGTCGGCTACATCACCCAGGGCCGCGGCGTGAGCATTCACCGCCAGGACTGCGCCTCGGTGCTGCAACTGGCCGGGCGCGAGCCGGAGCGGATCATCCAGGTCAGCTGGGGGCCGGTGCCGGTGCTGACCTATCCGGTGGATATCATCATCCGCGCCTACGACCGTTCCGGCCTGCTGCGTGATGTGTCCCAGGTGCTGCTCAACGAGCGGATCAACGTGCTGGCGGTCAACACCCGCTCGAACAAGGAGGACAACACCGCGTTGATGTCCCTGACTATCGAGATCCCGGGGCTGGACGCGTTGGGTCGCCTGTTGGGGCGGATTTCCCAGTTGCCTAACATCATCGAGACCCGGCGCAACCGGACCCCCTGATGCCTGTATGAAATGGATGAACTGATGTACAGCCTTGAAGACCTGCTCCACCTCATGGCGCGCCTGCGCGACCCGCAGTATGGCTGCCCGTGGGACATCAAGCAGAACTACGCCAGCATCGTCCCCCATACCCTGGAAGAGGCCTATGAAGTGGCCGACGCCATCGAGCGCGGCGACTTCGACCACTTGCAGGGCGAGCTGGGGGACCTGCTGTTCCAGGTGGTGTACTACAGCCAGCTGGCCCGGGAGGAGGGGCGTTTCGAGTTCGACGCGGTGGTGGACGGCATCACGCGCAAGCTGATCCGCCGGCATCCCCATGTATTTCCCACCGGGGACCTGTACGCGCCGCTGGACATCCCGCGGCTCGATGAAGACCAGGTCAAGGAGCGTTGGGAGCAGATCAAGGCCGAGGAGCGCGCGGAGAAGTCCGAGGCTCCCCAGCAGTTGTCCCTGCTCGATGATGTGCCGGTGGCCTTGCCGGCCTTGTCCCGCGCCGCCAAGTTGCAAAAGCGTGCGGCCCAGGTCGGTTTCGACTGGCCCGAAGCCCTGCCGGTGGTGGACAAGGTTCGTGAAGAACTGGATGAAGTGCTGGAAGCCATGGCCGACAACGATGCGGCGGCGATCACCGATGAAATCGGTGACTTGCTGTTTGTCGTGGTCAACCTGGCCCGGCACCTCAAGGTCGACCCGGAAACCGCCCTGCGCGGTGCCAACGCCAAGTTCGACCGACGCTTCCGATTTATCGAGCAGGCATTGCGCGACACTGCCCGTCCCATGGAAGATTGCACCCTCGAAGAGTTGGATGCCCTGTGGGGCGAAGCCAAACGTCAGGAAAAGAATTTGCCCAGCTGCGGCTGAGGCCGTTGCCTAAGTGAGTAAGCACCATGAGCCTTTCCCTTCGCGACCAGTTGCTCAAAGCAGGGCTGGTCAACCAAAAGCAGGCCAAGCAGGTCAGCAAAGACAAGCAGAAGCAGCAGCGCCTGGCCCACAAAGGCCAGATCGAACTCGATGACTCCCAGCAGCGTGCGGCCCAGGAAGCCATGGCCGAGAAGGTCAAGCGCGACCAGGAGCTCAACCGTCAGCAACAGGAAAAGGCCGAGCAGAAAGCCCGCGCGGCGCAGGTCAAGCAACTGATCGAAGTGTCGCGGCTGCCCAAGCTGAACACCGAGGACTACTACAACTTCGTCGACGACAAGAAGGTCAAGCGCCTGTCGGTGAATACCCTCATGCGCAACAAGCTGAGCAGCGGCTCCCTGGCCATCGTCCACCATGGCGGCGGCTACGAGGTGATTCCGCGGGAAGCCGCGCTGAAGATCCAGGAGCGCGACCCGCGCCGAATCGTGCAGCTCAATACGCCCACCGAGGCGCCGGATGAAGATGATCCGTACGCGGCCTACCAGATCCCCGACGATCTGATGTGGTAAGCCTTGAATAACGACAAACCCCGCTCATGGCGGGGTTTGTCGTTTGTGGGGGAGGCCGTTGATCCGCGTGGAGATCCCGGCACTCCGGCACTGAGGTCGAGTCAGGAGCTCTGGGGCGCGCGGTTCTGCTCGAGTTTTTCCAATTCAGCCTTGTAGCTGTGGGCGTCGCTCTCGGAGTGGAACATGCCCACCAGCATGTCTTGTTGATGTACATCCCAGATCCGTACACCCGCGGCTACGCCTTCATGGGACATATGTGAATCGTCGCGTTCAGTTACTTTTACAGTCATCTGCTAGCTCCAATCTCTGTTGATCTGCAGCAAGGCGTGTGCAGGACTCTGTTATATATTTTGTTAGCTTGCTAAGTAAATTGCCTGGCGCTGCAACAAACCTTTGCAGAATCGAAGAAAATCCTGCAGCCCGCGTAAACCGTGACATTTCGCCGCAGGGCGTACCGCTTCATGACAAAAGTTTCATCTTCGAGGGCTTGTGCCGGGGCTTGCTGTGCGGGCGAGGAACCAAATCCCGGGCAAAAAAAAGCCCCGCTTTCGCGAGGCTTCGTGACTGCTGCGGCTCAGCTGCCTTTGACCGTCTTGCCGTCAACGGTGCCGTTGAGGAGCATGATGTTGTACTCCTTGCCGTCGGTTTCCACCTGTTGCAGGCGCACCAGCAGGTAATCCCAGTCCTTGGCGAACCACATCACGGTGATGCGTTTGCTCTGTGTCGGGTCGCGAACGCGCTCGACCTTGATCGCATCGATCTGGCCAGCCTTGGTGTCAACCTTCTCCGAGCCCAGGACACGGAAGTCATAGGTGTCGACTTCACCGCCGTCGACCACTTGATAGCTCATGGTCTTCTTGCCGGCTGCCACATCGTGCTGCAGGGCCAGCTGGTAGGTGGATTTATCCACCATGCCGGTGTTCAGCGGCAGCTTGACCGCATCACCACGGTCGGTGCCGGTGACCATCTTGGCTTTCCAGTCGAAATCCAGGTCGGCTTTCTTGGCTTTGCCCAGACCACCACGCTCGAAGCGATAGGACTGGGGCACCAGGGTGTCCTTGTCCAGGGTCAGGGTGCTTTCCTCGCTCAGGCTGGCGATCATCATCGATGCCTTGAAGCTGAGTTTCCACGCACCATTGGCGGTTTTTTCCAGGCTGCGTTCAGCAGTGCCGCTCATGGGCAGTTGCTTCCAGTCGGCGGTGTAGCTGGCGGAGAACGGATGAAGGTCTGCCGCCTGCACAGCCGGCAGGGCGAACAGAGCGCAAGCGAAGAGCAGGGCGCGACGCATAAAATCTCCTAGGTTCGAATCAAATAGCCGCTGGCGGCCAGTAATTGACCATCCAGTAAAGCACCCTGATCGCCGAGCGTCAGCCGACCTTCGGCAAACCAGCGTACGGCCATGGGGTAAATCCGGTGTTCCTGGACGTGCACTCGCTGCGCCAGGCTCTGCGGCGAGTCGTGCAACTCTACCGGGATCACAGCCTGTACGACCAGAGGGCCGCCATCGAGTTCCTCGGTGACGAAGTGCACGCTGCAGCCATGCTCCGTATCTCCGGCCTCCAGCGCCCGCTGATGAGTGTGTAACCCTTTGTATTTCGGGAGCAGCGAGGGGTGGATATTCAGCAGCCGGCCCTGGTAGTGGCGGACGAATCCGGCGCTGAGAATACGCATGAATCCGGCCAGGACCACCAGTTTGGGTTGGAAGGTATCGATCAGCTCGATCAGCCCCTGATCGAAGGCCTCCCGGCCTTCGAAGGCGGTGTGATCGAGGAAGCGGGTAGCGATACCCGCTTCCTTGGCGCGCTGCAGGCCATAGGCGTCAGCGCGGTTGGAGATCACGGCGGCGATGCGCACCGGGCTGTCGCCGGTGTGCACGCTGTCGATCAAGGCTTGCAGGTTACTGCCGGTGCCGGACAACAGCACCACAACATCACAGGTCGGCGACATCCGCTCTTGCATCAGTGAGCCTTGAGGTTCTTCAGCTCGACCTGGGCCGCGCCTTCGGCTGCGGTGGCGATCTGGCCGATGACCCATGGCTGCTCGCCCGCCTCGCGCAGGACCTTCAGGGCGTTCTCGACCTGATCCTGGGCCACGCAGATGACCATGCCCACGCCGCAGTTCAGCACGCGGTGCATTTCGTGCTCGTCGACGTTGCCTTTTTCCTGCAGCCAGTCGAAGACCGCCGGGCGCTGCCAGCTCGCCACGTCGACCACGGCCTGGGCGCCTTTTGGCAGCACGCGCGGGATGTTGTCCAGCAGGCCGCCACCGGTGATGTGGGCCATGGCCTTGACCGCGCCGGTGTCCTTGATCAGCTTCAGCAGTGGCTTGACGTAGATGCGGGTCGGCGCCATCAGCAGGTCGGTCAGTGGTTTGCCGTCCAGCTGGATGCTTTCGATGTCGGCGCCGGAGACTTCGATGATCTTGCGGATCAGCGAGTAGCCGTTGGAGTGCGGGCCGGAGGAGGGCAGGGCCAGCAGGGCATCGCCGGCGGCAACTTTCGAGCCGTCGATGATCTCGGCCTTTTCCACCACGCCTACGCAGAAGCCGGCCAGGTCGTAGTCTTCGCCTTCGTACATGCCAGGCATTTCAGCGGTTTCACCGCCCACCAGGGAGCAGCCGGACAGCTCGCAGCCAGCGCCGATGCCGGTTACCACTTGGGCTGCGGTATCGACGTTGAGCTTGCCGGTGGCGTAGTAGTCGAGGAAGAACAGCGGTTCGGCGCCGCAGACCACCAGGTCGTTGACGCACATGGCCACCAGGTCGATGCCGATGCTGTCGTGCTTGTTCAGGTTCAGGGCCAGGCGCAGCTTGGTGCCGACGCCGTCAGTGCCGGAGACCAGCACCGGTTGCTTGTAGCCGGCCGGGATTTCGCAGAGGGCGCCGAAACCGCCCAGGCCGCCCATGACTTCCGGGCGCGCAGTGCGCTTGGCGACGCTCTTGATGCGTTCGACCAATGCTTCACCGGCGTCGATGTCTACACCGGCGTCTTTGTAGCTCAGGGAGGGTTGCTTGCTCATGATCCAGGCCTTTAGGGGGGATTCAGGGGTATCGACCGAACCAGTGAGACTGCCGGAAACACAGGAAAAGTGTTTCAGGGTGCCCAGCTGATGCCGGTCTGCGAAGGCGCGCGATTTTATCAGGCTTGAGGGGCAGCGGCCATCCTCGGGCCGACGGGGAGAGGCATATCCTGTTAAAAAAACCGCGATTGGTCGTGTTGGTGCTCCTGCCCATGCCTGTATAAGGTATAGCGCTCAAGTGGCTATCGTTATGACAGCGCGAAAACTATCGGGCGCCGGGTGAATGTTTTGCCCAGGCTTGTGGTCACAGCCTTGCTCGCCGCGGTTCAAGTGCGCTGTTTCAATCGTTTTCTGTCGTCGGGAATCTTCCATGCGTCTGGGTAAATTTCTGTTTGTGGGCTGTTTGTCATTGGTCAGCCTGGCGAGTCATGCCGAAACCCTCAATGGCCTGTATCAAGTGCGTGAGCCTGTGAGCAGCCAGTCGCCCGAAGAGCGCGACCAGGCCACGCAACGGGCCCTGGAAACCCTGGTGTTGCGCCTCACTGGCGACGCCAAGGCCGCCCAGGGGCCAGGGCTGGCGGCGATCCGCAAGGACCCGCAGCAGATCATCAGTCAGTACGGCTACGACGCCGGCCCGCCGGAAAGCCTGCAGGTGGATTTCGATCCGGTCACCACCGATCGCGCCCTGCGTCAGGCCGGGCTATCGCTCTGGGGCAACAACCGGCCGTCGATCATCGGCTGGTGGTTGAGTGATTCCACCGAAGGCTCGAGCCTGGTGGGTGATGGCCAGGCCAGCGCGGCGCCCTTGCGGCGTGCGGCTCAACATCGTGGCTTACCCCTGCGCCTGCCGCTGGGGGATCTGAACGAGCAGATCGTCGCCACGGCGCCGAATCTTGAAGGTTCCGATCCGGCGCCGCTGCGTGAAGCCTCCGAGCGTTACGGTGCTGATGCGTTGCTGGCGGTACATGCCCGGGAAGAAGGTGGCCAATGGCAAGCCAAGTGGCGGCTGTGGCTGGGCGATCAGAAGGAGCAGGGCACTGTCCAGGGCGCCGATACCGCGGCCCTGGCCGATGGGGTGTTGCTGGCGGTGAGCCAGCGTCTGGCGCCCCGTTTCGTCACTCGTCCTGGTGCTTCCAGCGAGCAGTTGCTGGAAGTGCAGGGCATGACTCTGGAGCATTACGCGGCCCTTGGGCACTTGCTGGAGCCTTTTGGTGCGCAGTTGCAGAGCGTTGACGGTGATCGGATCGTCTATCGCGTCAACGGCAGTGCTGAGCAGCTGCGGGCGCAACTGTCGCTGGCCAAGCTGCAAGAGATTCCGGCGGGTGAAGCGCCTGCGCCGCATGCTCCTGTACAAGGCGCTGAAGGGGCCGCGCCGCCGGCGCCGCAGGCCCAACTGCGTTTTCGTTGGTAGCAGGTTGTTTCCTTCTATATAGAAGCTGGAGAGGTATATGGCTGATACGCGTCGCTGGGTCTGGTTGGGTGTCGTGCTCCTGGCCTGCGGGTTCGTCTACCTGCTGCACCCGATCCTCAGTCCGTTCCTGGTGGCGCTGTTGCTGGCCTACCTGTTCGATCCGCTGGTGGACCGGCTGGAGCAATGGGGGTTGTCGCGGACCTGGGGCGTGGTGGCGGTATTCGCCCTGTTCACCCTGATCGTCATGACCCTGCTGCTGGTGCTGGTGCCCATGCTGGCCAAGCAGTTGGTGCGGCTCTATGAACTGGCGCCGCAGATGCTCGATTGGGTCCAGCACAGCGCCATGCCCTGGGTGCAGTCCAAGCTCGGTCTGGCGGACGGCTTCTGGAAGTTCGACAAGGTCAAGGCGGCCATCAGCGAGCACATGGGCCAGACCACCGATATCGTCGGCGTGGTGCTGAGCCAGGCAACGGCTTCGGGCCTGGCGCTGATTGGCTGGCTGGCCAATCTGGTGCTGATCCCGGTGGTCAGCTTCTATCTGCTGCGGGACTGGGACTTGATGATGGCCAAGATCCGCAGCCTGTTGCCACGCAGCCGCGAAGAGCAGGTGGTGTCTCTGGCCGGGGAGTGCCATGAAGTGCTGGGGGCTTTTGTTCGCGGGCAATTGCTGGTGATGCTGGCTCTCGGGGTGATCTACGCCGCGGGCCTGATGCTGGTGGGGCTGGAGCTGGGGCTGTTGATCGGTCTGATTGCCGGTCTGGCGGCAATCGTGCCGTATATGGGCTTTGTCATCGGCATTGGCGCGGCTCTGATTGCCGGGCTGTTCCAGTTCGGTGGCGACCTGTATCCGATGATCGGCATTGTCGCGGTATTCATGGTGGGGCAAGCCCTTGAGGGCATGGTGCTGACGCCGTTGCTGGTGGGCGATCGCATCGGCCTGCACCCGGTGGCGGTGATCTTTGCCATTCTTGCCGGCGGCGAACTGTTCGGTTTTACCGGGGTGCTGCTGGCGCTGCCGGTGGCAGCGGTGATCATGGTGCTGGTGCGCCATGTGCATGATCTGTACAAGGATTCGGATCTCTACAGCGGTGCTGAAGACCCCGAGTTGTAAAGGGGCGCGCGGGCCTTCGTGACGGTTGGCGGCGCTCGGCCGGCTGTCACGGTAGCTGTCAAGGAACGCCCTTCGATTGCGTTTGGCTGTCGCAAACCTTTGATTTTGCTTGTGGTCTGCTGCATTGTGCGCTCGGCGTCACGGGTATAAACTTTGCAAACTTTACACAGAGGCCACTAACGGTTCGTTTGGAACTGTTCAGTCAGCATGAAACCGATTCAGCTGCCCCTAGGTGTGCGTCTGCGTGATGACGCCACCTTCATCAACTACTACCCAGGCGCCAATGCCGCAGCACTCGGCTACGTCGAGCGCCTCTGCGAAGCCGACGCCGGTTGGACCGAAAGCCTGATCTACCTCTGGGGCAAGGATGGCGTGGGCCGCACGCACTTGCTGCAGGCCGCGTGCCTGCGTTTCGAGCAGTTGGGGGAGCCGGCGGTGTATCTGCCGCTGGCGGAGCTTCTGGATCGCGGTATCGAGATTCTCGACAACCTGGAACAGTACGAGCTGGTTTGCCTGGATGACCTGCAGGCAGTGGCTGGCAAGGCGGATTGGGAAGAAGCGCTGTTTCATCTGTTCAACCGCTTGCGCGACAGTGGTCGGCGCCTGTTGATCGCGGCCTCGACCTCGCCTCGCGAGTTGCCGGTGAAGCTGGCGGATTTGAAGTCCCGCCTGACCCTGGCGCTGATCTTTCAGATGCGCCCGCTCTCCGACGAAGACAAATTGCGTGCCTTGCAGCTAAGGGCATCCCGCCGGGGGTTGCATCTGACCGACGAGGTCGGGCATTTCATCCTGACCCGCGGTACCCGCAGCATGAGTGCCCTGTTCGAGCTTCTCGAACGCCTCGACCAGGCTTCGTTGCAGGCCCAGCGCAAGCTGACCATCCCTTTTCTGAAAGAGACCCTGGGCTGGTAAAGACAAGGCGTCCAGGGCTTTCTGGAGCGACCTTCGGCATATTCCAGGCGCCAGAAAACGCACCTTTGGAAGGGTTTCCAGAGGTGGGCGGACTTAAAATGGGCTTAAAGCCTTAGATGTACGGAAGAAACTCATAAGTCACATTCTGATCGATTGAATTTGCAAATGAGGGCGATAGAAGGCATAGTCGCGTCTTCTTTTATTTCAAGCCACGGTCGTGCCCATGCTAAATCGCTTCGCACCCCTCGTGCCTCTCGCACTCGTCACCCTGTTGTTTGGTTGCGCCTCCCACACTCCGGTGTCCCAGCAGCAACCTGTCCAGCAGGCTCAAGTCTCCGTCAAAAACCAGTCTTCCGCTGTTTATCAGGAAGAGCTGGCAACTGAAAAGGAACTGGCAGAGTTCTCTGACAGCAAGCCTTACCAGTTGCCAGTTCTGGCTGACAGCATCCTCGAGCGCGGCATGTCCCTGATCGGTACCCGTTACCGTTTCGGCGGTACCTCGGAAGCCGGCTTCGATTGCAGCGGTTTCATCGGTTATCTGTTTCGTGAAGAGGCGGGCATGAACCTGCCGCGTTCCACTCGCGAAATGATCAACGTGAAAGCGCCTCTGGTAGCGCGCAACAATCTCAAACCGGGTGATCTGCTGTTCTTCAGCACCAACGGCCGTGGGCGCGTCAGCCACGCAGGTATCTACCTGGGCGATGACCAGTTCATCCACTCCAGCAGCCGTCGCAGTGGCGGTGTGCGGGTCGACAGCCTGGGCGATAGCTACTGGAGCAAGACCTTCATCGAAGCCAAGCGCGCACTTGCCATGGCTCCAACCGTGGTCACTGCACGCAAATAAGCGGACTATTTGTAGGGCGAAGTTAAAGTCTTACTTGAAGTTTGGCGTGTAGGCGCTAGAATCCTGATCTATTGTTGAAACTAACCGCGTAAGCCTTGCTTACGCGGTTTTGTTTTCAGTGCCACGGCAGAGAAAGCCGCATCCCGATCAGGATTGTCCAGCTTATGTCGACCTCAGCCCGTTTTGCTCTTATTGCCCTCGCAGCGCTGCTCAGCGCCTGTGCCAGCCGTACCCCGCCGCCTGCGCCTGTGGTGCGTGCTCCGGTGTTCACCTCCTCCCAAACCTTCTCTCCGGTTGCCGAAGACGTGCTGTTCCGCGCCCTTGGGCTGGTGGGCACGCCTTATCGCTGGGGCGGCAACACCCCGGATTCCGGTTTCGACTGCAGTGGCCTGATCGGTTACGTCTACCGCGATGCGGCGGGTATTTCCCTGCCGCGTTCAACCCGGGAAATGATCGGCATGCAGGCGCCGGACGTGGGCAAGAACGCGCTGCAGACCGGCGATCTGATCTTCTTCGCCACCAATGGCGGCTCCCAGGTCAGCCATGCGGGCATCTACGTGGGGGAAGGGCGCTTCGTGCATGCGCCGGCCACTGGCGGCACGGTGAAGCTCGACAGCCTGTCCAAGGCCTATTGGCAGAAGGCCTACCTGAGCGCGAAGCGCGTCCTGCAGCCAGAACACCTGGCGCGCAATCCCTAATCTTCTCTGGTCGAGGTGCCTGTGACCGCTCGGACGCTGAACCTCGACGATGCCCTCTACCATTACCTGCTGGACGTTTCCCTGCGTGAAACGCCCCTGCTGCGTCGTCTGCGGGATGAAACCCAGGCAATGCCCACCGCCCGTTGGCAGGTGGCGCCCGAGCAGGGCCAGTTCCTCGCGTTGCTGGTGAAGTTGACCGGCGCCCGTCGCGTGCTGGAGGTCGGCACCTTCACCGGCTACAGCGCCCTGTGCATGGCCCAGGCGCTGCCTGAAGACGGTTCTCTGATCTGCTGCGACATTCCCGGCGACTACAACGCTACGGCCCTGCGCTACTGGCAGGAGGCGGGGGTGGGCCAGCGCATCGAACTGCGCCTGGCCCCGGCCCTGGATACCCTGGCCAGCCTGGAGCGAGCGGGGCAGCTTGGCTGTTTCGACCTGATCTTCATCGATGCCGACAAGGCCAACTACCCGGCCTACCTGGAGGTCGCGCTGGGCCTGCTGCGCGTTGGCGGGCTGCTGGTGTTCGATAACACCCTGTGGAGCGGGCGCGTGCTGGAGACCGATTCCCTGAGCGAGGATACTCGAGCCATCCAGGCGCTCAATCGCGCCTTGAAGGATGACTCGCGTATCGATCTGTCGCTGCTGCCGCTGGGAGATGGTCTGACGCTGTGCCGCAAGCGTTGAGCCTAGGGGGCTTTGGCGGCGGAGACTCGCCAGATCTTGTTGCCGACATCGTCGGCCACCAATAACCCGCCTTGCTGGTCGATCACCACTCCGACCGGGCGTCCCATGGCCTTCTCGTCGGCATTGAGAAAGCCGCTAAGCACATCGATCGGCGCTCCATTGGGCTTGCCGGCGCTGAATGGCACGAAAATCACCTTGTAGCCGCTATGGGGTTTGCGGTTCCAGGAACCGTGCTGGCCGATGAAGGCGCCTTCGGTGAAGGGGGCGGGGAGCTTGCTGCCGTCGGCGAAGGTCAGCCCCAGCGACGCGGTGTGCGGGCCTACCGCGTAGTCCGGGGCGATGGCCTTGGCCACCAGGTCGAGGTTCTGCGGCTCGACCCGTACATCCACATGTTGCCCGTAGTAGCTGAAGGGCCAGCCATAGAACGCGCCATCCTTGACCGAGGTGATGTAGTCCGGCACCAGGTCGCTGCCGATTTCGTCCCGCTCGTTGACTGCGGTCCAGAGTGCGCCGCTGGCCGGCTCCCAGGCCAGGCCATTGGGGTTGCGCAGGCCGGTGGCGAACAGGCGGTGCTGGCCGCTTTCACGGTCCACCTCCCAGATCGCCGCTCGGCCTTGCTCCTTGTCCAGGCCGTTTTCGCCGACGTTGCTGTTGGAGCCCACGGTGACGTAGAGCTTGCTGCCGTCCTTGCTGGCGATAACGTTCTTGGTCCAGTGATGGTTGAGGGTGCCGCCGGGCAGGTCGACCACCTTGGTGGCGGCTGCGCTGATCTGGGTGTCGCCGCTCTGATAGGGAAAGCGCAGTAGCTTGTCGGTATCGGCCACATACAGGTCATTGCCCACCAGGGTCATGCCAAAGGGCGAATTGAGGTTCTCCAGAAACACTGTGCGGGTCTCCGCCACACCATCGTGATCCTGGTCCCTTAGCAGGGTGATGCGGTTGGCGCTGGGCACGGCCGCCCCGGCACGGCCCATGATCTTGCCGGCGATCCAGCCGCGAATGCCCTGGCTGTCATCCGGTTTGGGCGGGGCGTTGGTTTCCGCCACCAGCACATCGCCATTGGGCAGGACGTAGAGCCAGCGTGGATGGTCGAGGTTCTCGGCGAAAGCCTTGACCTGGGTGCCGGCCGCGGCCTGGGGTTTTGCACCTTGCGGCCAGCCGATGGCGGGGGCGATGTTGACCGTGGGGATCAGCGTCGGGTTAGGTTCTGGCAGCTTGGGGTTGGGGCCGGTGCCGTCGGATACCTGCAGGCTGGAAGTTTCGCCGCAGGCGGCGAGGCCGGCGGCGATGGCGATCAGTAGGCTGTGCTGAAGCTTGAGCATGCGAATTTCCCTATGAGTGCACGGACGTCGTAGTCATAGAGAAGCATAGCCAGTCGATGGTTCCGCCCGATCAGCGGGCCTCCTTGAAGAGCACGGCGACGCCCGGGTGGTAGTGGCCGGCCTCGTTGTGCAGCTTGCGATAGGCATAGGGGAAGTACCAGGCCACGGCGCAGCAGTGCTCCTTCTGCAGTTCGTCGAGCATGTCCTGGAGTTCTTCCGGGGTAGCGCTGTGCTGGGATTTTTGTGGGGCAACGAACAGGCAACCCAGTCTCAGGTCGCTGGCGTAGCTGATCTTTCTTGCGTCCTGGGCAACGTCCAGCAGTGCCTGGGTCAGGTTCAGGCTGTTGACCCTTGGCCAGCGCTGGGTGGCGTGGATGTAGGCGCGCTCTTCCTTGGTGGCCAGGTACAGGTCGGTGCGGGCGTTGCGCGCACCTTCTTCCTGCTGTTTCCTGCTGGGGCTGTGTTCCAGGCTGACCATCTCGGCCATCCAGGCCGACGCGCTGAGCAGCCCGAGATTGGCCTGCTCGTCGAACCAGTAGGGCGTTTCGTTATCGCCGCGAACCGCGTTGTAACGATCGATGCAATCGAACCAGCGTTCCAGCATCGGGCGCAGGAATTCCAGCTTCGGATTGCTGATGATCATGCCTTGCATCGAACTCACCCCTTATTGTTGTGTGGTTGGCGCCTGGGGCGCTGAAAAGTGGCTATTTGATATCATTGCTCTGAGTGTGGCACAAGATTGGCGTCAGTTTATTGATGCAGTGCAGTTTTGTGCCGGGGGCGACGGCCGGCTTTAATTGACGCTCCACCCCCAACCCTCTAACCTTCGCGACTTGTTTCAGGTGCTCTGTGGCCGGTGGCCGACAGAGTGAAACAGGGAAGCCGGTCAGGGTCTGTTCCAGTGATGGAGCCGACGACGATTCCGGCGCTGCCCCCGCAACGGTAGATGAGTCAAGACTGCGCCTGACGCCACTGTGTCAATGACACGGGAAGGCGCGCAGTCCGGCAGCCATGCCGCTCATGAGCCCGGAGACCGGCCTGATCCATCCAACGGCATCACGGTGGGCGATGCCAGGCTAGCGCCGTCTGTTCCTTTTCCCTGCCCCCCGTTCCCCAGCCCCAACGGAGAGCTGCCCCATGAGTGAATCCCCCGATCGTGACGAGCGCCATCTGGCGCGCATGTTGCGCAAAAAAGCCGTGATCGATGAACGCATTGCCAACTCGCCCAACGAATGCGGCCTGCTGCTGGTATTGACCGGCAACGGCAAGGGCAAGAGCAGCTCGGCCTTCGGCATGCTGGCGCGGTCCATGGGCCACGGCATGCAGTGTGGCGTGGTGCAGTTCATCAAGGGGCGTAACAGCACCGGCGAAGAACTGTTCTTCCGGCGTTTCCCCGAGCAGGTGCGCTTTCACGTGATGGGGGAAGGCTTTACCTGGGAAACCCAGGATCGCCAGCGCGATATTGCTGCTGCTGAAGCCGCCTGGGCGGTTTCCAGGGAGTTGCTGAGCAACCCGGATATTGGCCTGGTGGTGCTCGACGAGCTGAACATTGCCCTCAAGCACGGCTACCTGGACCTGGATCAGGTGCTCAGTGACCTGCAGGCACGTCCGCCCATGCAGCATGTGGTAGTGACCGGTCGCGGCGCCAAGCCGGAGATGATCGAGCTGGCCGATACCGTGACCGAGATGGGCATGGTCAAGCACGCCTTCCAGGCCGGGATCAAGGCGCAGAAAGGTGTCGAGCTGTGAGCGTGAATTCATGACTGATGTTCGTCATTGCCCGGCAGTGTTGATCGCCGCACCGGCTTCCGGCCAGGGCAAGACCACGGTGACCGCGGCCCTTGCCCGCTTGCACCGCAACCGGGGGCGCAAGGTCCGGGTCTTCAAGTGCGGCCCGGATTTCCTCGACCCGATGATTCTTGAGCGCGCCAGTGGTGCCGCGGTGTACCAGTTGGACATGTGGATGGTGGGCGAGCAGGAAAGCCGCCGTCTGCTCTGGGAGGCGGCGGGAGAGGCCGACCTGATTCTGATCGAGGGGGTCATGGGCCTGTTCGATGGCACCCCTTCCAGCGCCGATCTGGCGCGGCATTTCGGCGTGCCGGTGCTGGGGGTGATCGATGGCACCGCCATGGCCCAGACCTTCGGCGCCCTGGCTCTGGGCCTGGCGCGCTACCAGCCGGACCTGCCGTTTGCCGGGGTGCTGGCCAACCGGGTTGGTACCCTGCGCCATGCGCAGTTGCTGGAAGGCAGCCTGACGGAAGGCTTGCGCTGGTATGGCGCCTTGTCCCGGGAAACCGATATCGAGCTGCCCAGCCGCCATCTGGGGCTGGTGCAGGCCAGCGAGCTGAATGATCTGGACCTGCGCCTGGATGCCGCCGCCGAGGCCCTGGCCAGCAGTTGCCAGGTGGAACTGCCGCCAGCGGTGAGTTTTGCTGCACCCACGCCGGTGGCTTGCGCGCCACTGCTCAAGGGCGTGCGGATTGCCGTGGCGCGGGACGAGGCGTTTGCCTTCACCTATGGCGCCAGCCTCGATCTGTTGCGAGCCATGGGGGCGCAGTTGAGCTTCTTCTCGCCGATCCACGATACCCAGCTGCCCGACGCGGACAGCCTGTACCTGCCCGGCGGCTATCCCGAATTGCACCATCAGGCCCTGGCCCGCAACAGCAGCATGCTGCAGGCCATTCGTGCCCATCACGCGGCCGGCAAGCCGCTGCTCGCCGAGTGCGGCGGCATGCTCTACCTGCTGGACTCCCTGACCGATGTCGAAGGCCAGCGTGCCGAGCTCCTGGGCCTGCTGCCCGGAGATGCGGTAATGCAGAAGCGCCTGGCGGCACTGGCCTTGCAGGCGGTGGATTTGCCCGAAGGCAGTCTGCGCGGCCACACCTATCACCATTCCCTGACCAGCACCGAGCTGCTGCCCATCGCTCGTGGGCTCAGCCCCAACGGCGGGCGCGGCGCGGAAGCGGTGTATCGCCAGGGGCGGATGACGGCCTCTTACGTGCACTTCTATTTCCCGTCCAATCCGGCGGCGGTGGCGGCGTTGTTTGCGCCGGGCGCGCCTGTTCAGCCGGTTTTAGCCGAGGGCGTGGCGGGTGAGTGAGCAGGGGTTCTCTGAGGCGCAGCGCGAGGGGGTCTACCGGGCCATCGCCGAGCGCCGCGACATGCGTCATTTCGCGGGTGGCAGTGTCGAGCCGGCAGTGCTGCGGCGCTTGCTGGAAGCAGCGCATCAGGCGCCCAGTGTCGGCTTGATGCAGCCCTGGCGTTTTATTCGCATCAGCGACCGGCTGTTGCGCAAGCACATCCAGCAGTTGGTGGAGGCGGAGCGGGTGCGCACCGCCCAAGCCCTGGGTGAGCGTTCCGACGAGTTCATGAAGCTCAAGGTCGAAGGCATCAACGATTGTGCCGAGGTGCTGGTGGCCGCCTTGATGGATGACCGCGAACGACACATCTTCGGCCGTCGGACCCTGCCGGAGATGGACCTGGCGTCCCTGTCCTGCGCCATCCAGAACCTGTGGCTGGCAGCCCGCAGCGAAGGCCTTGGAATGGGGTGGGTGTCTTTGTTCGATCCTCAGGCCCTGGCCGATCTGCTGGGGCTGCCGGCAGGTGCCAAGCCCGTGGCCGTGCTGTGCCTGGGCCCGGTCACCGAATTCTACCCGGCGCCGATGCTGGCACTGGAAGGCTGGGCGCAACCGCGGCCGCTGAGTGAGTTGTTGTATGAGAATTACTGGGGAGTGAGTCAATGAGTGTGGCCTTGCTGAGTGTCGCCGGGGTCGCGCTGGATGCGCTGCTGGGCGAACCCAGGCGCTGGCATCCGCTGGTGGCGTTCGGCCGTGTGGCCGATCGTATCGAGCAACGTTTCAACTCCGCCGGCCGTGGCTGGCGCAGCCATGGCGTCACCGCCTGGGTGCTGGCGGTGGTGCCCCTGACCCTGGTGGCCACAGCGCTGTCCTGGTTGCCCTACGTCGGCTGGCTGGTGGAAATCCTGGCGTTGTACTGCGCCTTGGGCCTGCGCAGCCTCGGCGAGCATGTGGAGCCGGTGGCCCAGGCGTTGCGCAGTGACGATCTGGAAGAAGCGCGCCGCCGGGTGGGGTTTCTGGTGAGTCGCCAGACCAGCGAGCTGGACGCCACCGAAGTGGCCCGCGCGGCCACCGAATCGGTGCTGGAAAACGGCAGCGATGCGGTGTTCGCCGCGCTGTTCTGGTTTGCCGTGGCCGGCGCGCCCGGGGTGGTGCTCTACCGTCTGAGCAATACCCTGGATGCGATGTGGGGCTACCGCAACGAGCGCTTCGAACGTTTTGGCTGGGCTGCGGCGAAGATTGACGACCTGCTCAATTACATTCCCGCGCGCCTGGTGGCCCTGACTTACGCCTTGCTGGGCAAGACCCGGCTGGCACTCAAGTGCTGGCACCGCCAGGGCCCGACCTGGGACAGCCCGAATGCTGGCCCGGTGATGGCGGCCGGGGCGGGCGCCCTGGGAGTGGAGCTGGGTGGCGCAGCGATTTATCACGGTGAGCTGCATCAGCGCCCGCAACTGGGTGAAGGCGAGCCGGCCAGTGCCGGTTCCATTGATCGTGGCTGGCAGCTGGTGCAGCGGGGTGTCTGGCTGTGGCTGCTGATTCTTTGCCTGGGGGCTGAATTCTATGCTTGAGCACGGCGGACGACTGCGCAAGGCGGCCGAGCAATACGGGATTGCCGAAGATGCCTGGCTGGACTTGTCCAGCGGGTTGGCGCCCTGGCCGTTTCCCCTGCCGCCCATTGCGCTGCGTGCCTGGGCGCGCCTGCCGGAAACCGATGACGGACTGGAACAGGCGGCCCGCGAATACTATGGCGCCAGTGAAGTGCTGCCGGTGGCCGGCTCCCAGGCAGCAATCCAGTTGCTGCCGCGCTTGCGTCGAGCGGGCAAGGTCGGTGTGCTGTCGCCCTGTTATGCCGAGCACGCCGAAGCCTGGCGCCGCAGCGGCTACCGGGTACGCGAAGTGCTGGAGCAGGAAGTGGATTTCTTCCTCGACAGCCTCGATGTGCTGGTGGTGGTCAACCCGAACAACCCTACCGGCCTGAGCCTGACCCCGGAGCGCCTGCTGGACTGGCACGCGCGCCTGGCTCAGCGCGGCGGCTGGCTGGTGGTGGACGAAGCCTTCATGGACAACACCCCGCACCTGAGCCTGGCTCGCCACGCCCATCAGGTGGGGCTGATTGTGTTGCGTTCGTTCGGCAAGTTCTTTGGCCTGGCCGGAGTACGTCTGGGTTTTGTCCTGGCCGAGCGCCGGCTGCTCAAACTGCTGGCGGAGCAGGTCGGACCCTGGGCGGTCAGCGGGCCGACCCGGGTGGTGGGGCAGGCCTGCCTGCGCGATACCCAGGGGCACGCCCGGCAAAGGTTGCGCAGCGAAGCGGCGAGCGAGCGTCTGGTTGAAGTCCTCGAGCGCCATGGTCTCAAGCCCCAGGGCGGTTGCGCGCTGTTTCAGTGGCTGATCAGTGCCGAGGCCGAATCGCTTTATCACTTCATGGCGCGCCGCGGCATTCTCCTGCGGCTGTTCACTCATAACAGCAGCCTGCGCTTCGGCCTGCCCGCCGAGGAGGCCGATTGGGATCGCCTGGAACAGGCGCTGCAGGCCTATCGCAAGGAATATCCATGAGCACTCTGATGGTTCAAGGCACCACCTCGGATGCCGGCAAGAGCACCCTGGTGACGGCCCTGTGCCGTTGGCTGCGGCGCCAGGGTGTCAGCGTGGTGCCGTTCAAGCCCCAGAACATGGCCCTCAACAGTGCGGTGACTGCCGATGGCGGCGAGATCGGCAGGGCCCAGGCCGTCCAGGCCCAGGCGGCCAATCTGGCGCCCCACACCGACATGAACCCGGTGCTGCTCAAGCCCAACAGCGATACCGGCTCTCAGGTAATCATTCACGGCCGCGCCGTGACCAGTATGAACGCCGTGGCCTATCACGACTACAAGGCCATCGCCATGCAGGCCGTACTGGCTTCCCATGAGCGCCTGAAAAGCGCTTATCAGGTGGTGATGGTGGAAGGCGCCGGCTCGCCGGCGGAGATCAACCTGCGGGCCGGCGATATTGCCAACATGGGCTTTGCCGAGGCGGTGGACTGCCCGGTGCTGCTGATCGCCGACATCAACCGCGGTGGGGTCTTCGCCCATTTGGTGGGCACCCTGGAACTGCTGTCTCCCAGTGAGCAGGCTCGTGTAAAGGGCTTCATCATCAACCGCTTTCGTGGCGACCTGGCGTTGCTGCAACCGGGCCTGGACTGGCTGCAAGCCCGTACCGGCAAGCCGGTGATCGGCGTGCTGCCCTATGTCCTGGACCTGCACCTGGAAGCCGAGGACGGTATCGACCAACGCCAGGTGGGCAAGGTCGAACAGTTGCTCAAGGTGGTGGTGCCGGTGCTGCCGCGCATCAGCAATCACACGGATTTCGATCCGTTGCGCCTGCATCCTCAGGTCGACTTGCAATTCATCGGCCCCGGCCAGGCGATTCCTGCTGCCGATCTGATCATCCTCCCCGGCTCGAAAAGCGTACGGGGCGATCTGGCCTACCTGCGCAGCAACGGCTGGGATCGGGCGATTGCCCGCCACCTGCGCTACGGCGGCAAAGTGCTGGGCATCTGCGGTGGCCTGCAAATGCTTGGCGAGCAGGTGCATGACCCGCTCGGGCTCGAAGGCGCTGCGGGCTCCAGCCCCGGCCTGGGCCTGCTGGCATTTGAAACCGTGCTCGAAGAAGAGAAACAGCTGCGTAACGTCAGCGGTCGCCTGAGCCTGGAGAATGCCGCGGTCAGTGGTTATGAAATTCACGCCGGGGTCACTCGCGGGCCGGCCCTGGAGCTGGCCGCCGTGCAACTGGACGACGGTCGCAGCGATGGCGCCTGCAGCGCCGACGGGCAGATCCTCGGCACCTACCTGCACGGTCTGTTCGAAACCCCTGCGGCCTGCAGTGCGCTGTTGCGCTGGGCCGGGCTCGAAGCGGTGCAGGAGGTGGATTACCACGCCTTGCGTGAACGCGATATCGAGCGTCTGGCAGACCTGGTGGAGCATCACCTGGACACCGCTGCACTGCGTCGGCTCTGTGGCCTTTGAGCGCTCAACCCAGGCCGTCTTCCCTATCAGAGGTGCCCAAGCATGTTGCAACTGATCCTCGGCGGTGCCCGGTCCGGCAAGAGCCGCCTCGCTGAAAAGCTCGCCGGTGACAGCGCCCTGGCGGTGACCTACATCGCCACCAGCCAGCCTCTGGATGGCGAGATGAATCAACGCATTGCCCATCATCGCGATCGGCGTCCGGCCCATTGGGGCTTGATCGAGGAGCCGCTGGAGCTGGCCCGGGTGCTGCAGGAATCTGCCGGCGAAGGGCGCTGCCTGCTGGTGGACTGCCTGACCCTGTGGTTGACCAACCTGCTGATGCTCGAGGACCCCGAGCGCCTGGCCGCCGAACGCGAGGCCTTGTTGCATTGCGTGGCGAGCTTGCCGGGGGAGATCATTTTTGTCAGCAACGAAACCGGAATGGGTGTCGTGCCGCTGGGCGAATTGACTCGCCGCTATGTGGATGAAGCCGGTTGGCTGCATCAAGCCCTGGCCGAGCGTTGTCAGCGAGTGGTGCTGACGGTCGCCGGCCTGCCCCTGACTTTGAAAGGAACTGCGTTATGAGTAACTCTTGGTGGCTGGAACCCTGCAAGGCAATCGACACCCAGATGGTCGAGCAGGCCCTGGCGCGTCAGCAGCAACTGACCAAGCCGGCCGGCTCTCTCGGGCGCCTGGAGCCACTGGCGGTACGCCTGGCGGGCCTGCAAGGACGGCTCAAGCCCGGCATCGAGCGGCTATGGATCGCCATCTTCGCCGGTGACCATGGGGTGGTGGCCGAGGGCGTTTCCGCCTACCCGCAGGAAGTCACCGGGCAGATGTTGTTGAACTTCGTCAGCGGCGGAGCGGCCATCAGCGTGCTGGCCCGGCAACTGCAGGCGCAACTGGAGGTGGTGGATCTGGGCACAGTGACGCCAGGCTTGAACCTGCCGGGGGTGCGCCACCTGAACCTGGGGGCCGGCACGCAGAATTTTGTCCAGGAGCCGGCGATGACCCCTGCACAGGGCGAGCAGGCCCTGCAAGCCGGCCGCGACAGCGCGCTGCGGGCTCATGCCGACGGCGCCCAGCTGTTTATCGGCGGTGAAATGGGCATCGGCAATACCACCGCAGCCAGTGCCATTGCCTGTGCCCTGCTGGGTATTCCAGTGGCACAACTGGCCGGGCCGGGCACCGGCCTGAATGCCGAGGGGGTCAATCACAAGGCGCAGGTTATCGAGCGTGCCCTGGCGCTGCACGATGCCTCTCGCGGCGATGCCTTGCAGACCTTGTTCAACCTGGGTGGCTTTGAAGTGGCGGCGCTGGTGGGGGCTTACCTGGCGTGTGCCCAGGAGGGCATTGCGGTGCTGGTGGACGGTTTCATCTGCAGCGTCGCCGCGTTGGTGGCGGTGCGTCTGAATCCGGCCTGCGCGCCCTGGTTGCTGTTCGCCCACCAGGGCGCCGAGCCCGGGCACCGGCATGTGCTGCAGACCCTGCAAGCCGAACCCTTGCTGGACCTGGGCCTGCGCTTGGGTGAAGGCAGCGGCGCCGCCCTGGCAGTGCCGTTGCTGCGGCTGGCCTGTGACCTGCACGGGCAGATGGCGACTTTCGCCGAAGCAGCGGTGGCGGATCGTCCGGCATGACCTTGTACCTGGACCTGTTGCGCCACGGTGAAACCGAACTGGGTGGTGGCCTGCGCGGCAGCCTGGACGATGCGTTGACTGCAACGGGCTGGCAACAGATGCGCGAAGCCGTCCAGGGGCGGGGCCCCTGGGACCGGGTACTGAGTTCGCCATTGCAGCGCTGTGCGCGTTTCGCCCAAGAGCTGGCGGAGCGGTTGCAGTTGCCGCTGAGCCTCGAGCCTGATCTTCAGGAACTGCACTTTGGTGCCTGGGAAGGGCAGAGCGCGGCGGCGCTGATGGAAACCGACGCCGATGATCTGGGGCGTTTCTGGGCCGATCCCTATGCATTCACCCCGCCTGGGGGCGAGCCGGTAGAGCTGTTCTCCCTGCGGGTGCTGGGGGCGATAGAGCGCTTGTACCAGGCCTGCGCCGGGCAGCGTGTGCTGCTGGTCAGCCATGGCGGGGTCATGCGCCTGCTGCTGGCCCGGGCTCGAGGGCTGCCGCGCCAGCAGTTGTTGAACGTTGAAGTGGGTCATGGCGCGCTGTTTCGTCTGCAGGTCGCCAGCGAAGGCCGGATGAGCGAGGAGGGCTGAGATGTTGCCGTTCTGGATTGCCTTGCAGTTTCTCAGCAGCCTGCCGGTCCGCCTGCCGGGCATGCCTCGGCCTGAAGAGCTGGGCCGCTCGCTGTTGTTCTATCCGTTGGTGGGGCTGCTGTTCGGCGTGCTGTTGTGGGTGCTGAATGCCATGCTGGGCGGTGTTCCCCTGTTGCTGCATGCGGCCTTGCTGTTGACCGCCTGGGTCCTGCTCAGCGGTGGTCTGCACCTGGATGGCCTGGCGGACAGTGCCGATGCCTGGCTGGGAGGCTTTGGCGATCGAGAGCGGACCCTGAGCATCATGAAGGACCCCCGTAGTGGTCCGATCGCCGTGGTGACCCTGGTGCTGGTGCTGCTGCTCAAGTTCACCGCCCTGGTGGCGCTGATCGAACAACAGCAGGGCTTTGCCTTGTTGCTGGCGCCGCTGATCGGTCGCGGGGCATTGCTGGGCCTGTTTCTCTGCACGCCTTATGTGCGTGCCGGTGGGCTGGGGCAGGCGCTGGCTGACCACCTGCCACGTGTGGCCGGGCGGCAAGTGCTGGGCTTGAGCGTGCTGGCCTGTTTGCTGCTGGGGGGCTACAGCGGGTTATGGGCAGTGCTGCTGGCCGCTGTGCTGTTCTTCTGGCTGCGGCAAGTGATGATGCGGCGCCTGGGTGGTACCACTGGAGACACTGCCGGGGCTGTGCTTGAACTGTTGGAAACTGCCGTATTGCTCGGGGTGGCGCTGCTTTGAGTGGAGCACGGGATTGACGATTTTCATGAAAAATCTTGCCTTGGAATAATCACGGGTATATACACGCATCATGCTTCCCTCTCAGTGTTTGTGCACCAACCTGCGTCGCGCCGCCCGTGGCGTCAGCAGGTACTACGACGGCGCCCTTGATGGCTTCGGGATCAACGTTGCCCAGTATTCTCTGCTGAACAACCTGTTGCGCCTTGATCAGCCAAGCATTTCCAGCCTGGCGGAAGCCATGGGGCTGGATCGCAGCACGCTCGGGCGCAATGTGCGGGTCCTGGAAGCAGCAGGGCTGGTGCGCCTGCAGGAAGGCGACGATCAGCGAAACCGGCTGGTGCTGTTGACCGAGGCCGGGCATGAGCGGCTGGTGGCGGCCTTGCCTGCGTGGGAAGCGGCTCAGCAGCGGTTGATCGATCGCCTGGGTGTGGAAAAGCGTGAAACCTTGTTGGCCTTGCTGAACGAACTGTCTTGAGCGCCTTTCGTTCGACTATAAGCGGGTACATACCCGTAACTGGAGAATAAAAATGTCATCGATGTGGCGTACCAGCGGCTGGGTGCTTCTCGGCAGCGCATTGATCCTGGCCTTGTCGCTGGGGATCCGGCATGGCTTCGGCCTGTTCCTGCCGCCCATGAGCGCGCAGTTTGGCTGGGGGCGCGAAGTCTTCGCCTTCGCCATTGCCCTGCAGAACCTGATCTGGGGGCTGGCCCAGCCTTTTACCGGAGCCTTGGCCGATCGTTTTGGTGCGGCGAAAGTGGTACTGGTGGGTGGCGTGCTGTACGCGGTCGGGCTGGTGTTCATGGGGCTGTCGGATTCGGCCCTGACCCTGTCCCTGAGTGCCGGGCTGCTGATCGGCATAGGTCTGTCGGGTACGTCCTTCTCGGTAATTCTCGGTGTTGTCGGCCGCGCCTTGCCGCCGGAAAAACGCAGCATGGGCATGGGGATTGCCAGTGCGGCAGGTTCCTTCGGCCAATTTGCCATGCTCCCCGGAACCCTGGGGCTGATCGGCTGGCTGGGCTGGTCTACGGCGCTGCTGGTGCTGGGCTTGCTGGTGGCCTTGATCGTGCCATTGGTGAGCATGCTCAAGGACAAACCGCTGCCGGCGCTGGGGCATGAGCAGAGCCTCATGGAGGCCTTGCGTGAAGCCTGTTCCCATTCAGGGTTCTGGCTGTTGGCATTCGGCTTTTTCGTCTGTGGCTTCCAGGTGGTGTTCATCGGCGTGCACTTGCCGGCTTATCTGGTGGACCAGCACTTGCCGGCGACCGTGGGCACCACGGTGCTGGCCCTGATTGGCCTGTTCAATATCTTTGGTACCTATACCGCCGGCTGGCTGGGTGGGCGGATGTCCAAGCCGCGCCTGCTGACGGGCCTGTATCTGCTACGGGCGGTGGTGATCGGGCTGTTCCTGTGGTTGCCGGTGACTCAGGCCAGCGCCTATCTGTTCGGCATGGCCATGGGCTTTCTCTGGCTGTCCACCGTGCCTTTGACCAACGGCACCGTGGCCACCTTGTTTGGCGTGCGCAACCTGTCCATGCTCGGCGGCATTGTGTTCCTGTTCCACCAATTGGGGTCTTTCCTTGGTGGTTGGCTGGGGGGCGTGGTGTATGACCGTACCGGGAGCTACGACTTGATCTGGCAGGTGGCGATTCTCCTTAGTCTGTTGGCTGCGGCACTGAACTGGCCGGTGCGCGAGCGGCCGGTGGCGCGTTTGCAGGCCAGCGCGGCATGAACCGCTGGCTGCTGCGCGGTGCCGGCCTGGGCCTCGGCATTCTATTGTTGCTGCTGGCCTGGTGGGGCTGGCACCGGGGCGGCCTGGCGCTGATGCAGCTGGGCATGGGCGCTTGCTAGGGGAGCGAGGGGGCGAGTAACGTCGTAGCCCGACACTTTGACAAGGATTCTGGACATGGCTATGCGCTGGTTTGCGGTTCCAGCTTTACTCGCGACCTTGGCCGGCTCGGCATGGGCGGCGGACTGTCCGCCCCTGTTGCAGGGTTCCTTGCCCAAATTGCACGCCAAGGAATCCATCGACTTGTGCCAGCGCTTTGCCGGCAAGCCGCTGGTGGTGGTCAATACGGCGAGCTTCTGCGGGTTTGCTCCGCAATTCAAAGGCCTTGAGGCGCTGTACCAGCGTTACAAGGATCAAGGGCTGGAAGTGGTGGGCGTGCCCTCCAATGACTTCAAGCAAGAGTCCAAGGATGGCGCGGAGACTGCCAAGGTCTGCTACGTCAATTACGGCGTGACCTTCACCATGACCGAGCCACAGAAGGTTCGGGGGGCGGATGCGGTGCACCTGTTCAAGGTGCTGGCGCAGCAGAGTAGCGCGCCGAAGTGGAATTTCTATAAATACGTGGTGGATCGCCAGGGCAATGTGATTGCCAACTTTTCCAGCCTGACCAAACCGGACAATCCGGAATTCATCGAAGCGGTGGAGAAGGCATTGGCGTCGAAATCCTGAGAAAGCCTATTCATTAGCCAATAAAAAACCCGCATCTGCGGGTTTTTTATTGGTTTGAAACTGCGCGGCCTAGAGTTCGTTAGAACTTGTAGGTGGCGCCCAGGCCGTAGCCCCATGCGCTGTTCTGGTAAGTAGCGCTGTAGGCATTGCCTTTGCCGGTTCTGTTGACGTTGACGTCTTCTTCCTTCAGGTAGGAAACCGCCAGGTCCAGAGTCAGGTCTTCAGTCGGGCTGTAGCCGGCACCGAAGCTGATGGCCTTACGGTCACCGGTAGGGATACGTACGGAACGGTCGGTGTTGTTGGTTGGCGCCTGGTCAACCGAGAGGCCGCTGCGCAGAACCCACTCTTTGTTGACCTTGTAGGAAACACCAACAGCCGAGGCCCAGGTGTCGTGCCAGTTCTGTGGCTCGGTGATGGTGCCGATCGGGCCCCTGGAACCGCCAAGCAGGGCAGGAACACCTTCGTTGTTGACGGTGATGTCTTTCAGGCGGCTCCAGCGAGTCCAGGTGCTACCTGCGTAGACGGTCCACTGGTCATCCAGTTTCTGGGTGACAGAGAAGTCGACGACTTCCGGAGTAGTGATGTCCAGCGAGGCGTCGTAACGGCCGCCATTGAACGGACCGAAGCCCGGGCCGGCGATGTTGGTGTGGCCTTCCAGCTTGTACTTGACCTTCGAGTGGTAGGTCAGGCCCAGGCGAGTAGTGTCGGTAGGCTGGACGATGATGCCGACGTTGTAGCCGATGGCGGTATCGTCACCCTTGATCTTCACGCTGCCATCATTGCGGCCGAAGAGCGCAGGGTTTGGAAACGGAGTCGCGGAAGTTAGTTCACCGCTTAGGCGGTTGATGGTCGGGCCGAAGCCGATCGACACCATGTCATTGAAGGCATAGCTGACGGTCGGTTGCAGGGTGACGACCTTGACTACGCTCTTGTCGCCGTAATAGCGGCTGGCAGAAGTCGACTCATAGTTGGTAACCAGGCCGAAGGGGGCATAGGCGCCCAGACCCAATGCCCAGCCGTTGCCCAGTTGTTTGACGAAGAACCCCATAGGAACGCTGGTGAACGGAACCATGTCGCCGTCGCTGGTGCCGCCGGGTGGGCCGCCCTTGACGTTTTTCAGGTTGGTCTTGGCATCGATTGCCGCAACGCCGACAGTTACCTGGTCACGTTGCAGCAGGGACATGCCGGCAGGGTTACCGTAAACGGTGCTGGCATCTTCGGCAGAAGAGGAACGACCCGCGAAGCCGGTACCCATGCCGCTGATGCTTTGTTCGTTAAGAGCAAAACCGCTGGCGAAAAGTTGGGTAGAGGCAAGTGCAACCGCGAGACTTATGGTGGATTTGAGCATTACTTTTTTCATTATTAGAACTCCTGGTGATCACCGAGGCGAAAATTACCAACATTTCGATCTCGGCGCTATAGGCTGCAACAGTTGATTTAGAGCGGTTTTGTAGGACAATCCGACCAAAATCGGCTTCTTTCTCCGATTTTGCAAAAGTCGTTGTCAGCAGGCGACCTGGTTTAACGGTGCAATGCAGGTCTGCCAGGCGCAGGCGAAATCTCTTAAACGTCCTTGTGGTTGAAAGGTCTTCCTCCAGATGCGGGCCATGCCGAGCAGGTCGTCGGCAGCGGGGAGCGGCGTGTGTTGTTCTTCCACCAGCAACCAGGCAATGGCGGTGGCGTAACGCAGGTTGACGGTCAGTTCCAGGTGCGGCCCGCTGAGGAACGCATGCTGGCTGGCGAGCCCGCGAACCAGGCTGGCCCGTTCCGGATCCAGTGCCAGGTACTGGTCCCAGAGGGCTTGATGGCGCAATTCGGTGATGCGGTAGAGGCCGTGGCCACGACGATCGTGCAGGGCTGAGCCCAGCGCCGATTGGCTGGCGGCAATGCCCAGCAGCAGGACTTCAGCGGTTTTGCTATGGCTGCCCAGGTACATCAGCGTCGGGCGGATCACATAGCGGCACAACTCGCTGGCGGCGATACCCATAAAGCCCTCGAAGCGTGAAATGGCCGGCGAAACCTGAAGGGCGCTTGGCAGCAAAAAAGGATCAGGTTTGCCGGAAGCGGTTCAGGCCGCTTGAGTTGAAGTGTAGTGTCATATCTGTGCTGTAAAGGACTGTTTTTAAAATATTTCCGTCCTCTTGTTATAAGCCTTATATCGATTGGTACTTTTCTCTGTAGGGTAAATGGGCGAATTGCAGGCAATAAAAAGCCCCGCGATCAGGCGAGGCTTTTCAGGGTTTTCAGCAGTTCGGCGTATCAGGCAACCAGGGCCTGGCGCGCACGTTCGATCACTGCCTGCAGCGGTTCGGCGCTGGAATACTGGTCGGGATACAGGCGTTCGCTGTGACGGGCGATCCCATGTTCGTTGACCAGGGTGAAGCTGAAGCAACCTTTGCGAGCGGCCATGATCAGGCAGTTCAACGGTGCAAAGGCGTGGGTTAGGGTGCGAATGGCATCCTGAGTCTGGATTTGAGTAGACATAATTATTAGG
Source organism: Pseudomonas protegens CHA0 (assembly GCF_000397205.1). NCBI lineage: Bacteria > Pseudomonadati > Pseudomonadota > Gammaproteobacteria > Pseudomonadales > Pseudomonadaceae > Pseudomonas > Pseudomonas protegens. The sequence continues at coordinate 5,078,955 of NC_021237.1, read as the reverse complement.
TGTTCCTACAAATGACACGGTTAAGAACCGTGCAACGTTAAAACGTTCCAGTAAACGTCGACCAGCATTGGTCAAACGAAGAACCTGACTGGAACAAAGCAGCCAGTTGCAGCGCGTTGATTGGTTGCGCTAGGGCTGGCAGGTAGGTACTTAGGAGGGCAGGCAACACAGCAAGGGCAAAGGTTCGGGGCCCAGGGTGGAGATCCTGATCAATTTGCAGGTTGGTTCGGTCAGAGTAAATGGCTCGAGCACTGCCGTTGAATTCGTATCAAGGGCGGGAGGGTGAGCTTTACCTGGAAACCATCGAGGTGGTCGGTCCTTGGTGTTCGACGTTGTGCTCGGTTGGAGACGCTGTCGATGGGACTTGTTCGACCAGAATTGACTTTCAGCTTGGTACTAACGGCGAGGATTCTATTTGGTTGAACGACATAATGCAAGTGTGCTAGGAAAAAACTTTCAGAAGAGGCCAGAGGCTCAAGCATCAGCTGTGTAACCGTTGCTGTTGTGGCGTGTACGAAAACAGTGCGTTACCGGCGTTAATCTGCGCAAGGTTGTGCACACTTGTTGCGCAGCGTGTCACCCCGTTGTCACCTTCCCCGACGCCCGCCCCTTAGCCTGTCTCGAGAATTTAAGTCAATGATAAACATCGCTTTTTTTTACTGGTGAAAAAATCGTCAGTTTGACTGCAAGGCCCGTCTCATGGGGCTTTGGGAGGGTTGTGGAGGGGTTGTCCACTGAGTTATCCACAGCTTCTGTGGATTGTCCCAAGCGCTTGCTCTAGGACGGGCGTACTGGCTCTTTTAGGCTTTACCCGGGCGAAAAAAGGAGTAGAGTGGCGCGCCTTTCGATCTGCCCCACAGTGCTTTATGAAGTTTCGCTCCGTATCACCTTCTGTTACCGCGACCCCTGCCAGTGTTACCGAACCCAAGCGGTTTTCCCTGCGCGTTGCTCTCTGGCTGTTGGACAGCCCGCGCCTTGGTCACAACCCCAACGTCAAGCATTTTGCTGGACGCCTGCTCAAGCAGCCGGCCCGGGAAGGCGTGGTCGCGGCGCAGAGTCGCCTGGGCCAGTTGATGTGCCGCGAATGCGGCAACGCCCGTGATCGTCGCATCGGCCATGACCTGTTGCGCCAGGCTGCCCGTGCCGGCGACCGCCGTGCGCAACTGGAGCTGGGCCGGATCGAAGACTGAGCTGTCCAACACTCGGACGCTTGGTTAACCTTCATTTCTTCTTTCTACGGCAGGAATCGCTATGGCTATGGACTTGACCAGCTTGCTGCTTGGCCTGGCGGGAGCGGCGCTGCCGCTACTGGTTCTGGCCTGGCAACTGCAACGCCGGGCCAGTTCCAGCCAGACTGAGCTGAGCCTGCTGGAAGAGCGCCTGGCCACGGCCCAATTGGCCCAGGAGGGGTTGGCAGCACAGTTGGATGCCAGCCGCGATGAAGTCAGCGACCTGAGCCAGGCCAATGCTCTGAAGCAGGCGGACCTGGCAGCCCTGCGCCGCGAGGTCGAATTGCTGCAGATCGAGCGCGATAACGCCCGTGATGCCGCCCACGCCTGGAACCTGGAACGGGCCGCCAAAGAAAACGAATTGCGCCGGCTGGATGCCCTGGCGGCGTCCTTGAATGCCGAGCTTCGTGAGCAGCAGGACAGCCACCAGCAGCGCCTGACCGATCTGCAAGGCTCGCGGGATGAGTTGCGCGCCCAGTTCGCCGAGCTGGCGGGGAAGATCTTCGATGAGCGCGAACAGCGCTTCGCCGAGACCAGCCAGCAGCGCCTCGGGCAGTTGCTGGACCCGCTCAAGGAGCGCATCCAGTCCTTCGAGAAGCGGGTCGAGGAAAGCTATCAGGCCGAAGCCCGGGAGCGCTTCTCCCTGGCCAAGGAGCTGGAGCGCCTGCAACAGCTGAACCTGCGCCTGAGCGATGAGGCCACCAACCTGACCCGTGCCCTCAAGGGGCAGAAGACTCAGGGCAACTGGGGCGAGCTGATTCTGGAGCGAGTGCTGGAGCACGCCGGCCTGGAAAAGGGCCGCGAGTATCAGACTCAGGTCAGCCTCAAGGGCCCGGATGGCGAGCGCTTCCAGCCTGACGTGCTGATCATGTTGCCGGGTGACAAGCAGGTGGTAGTGGATTCCAAGGTCAGCCTCACGGCTTACCAGCAATACGTCGGTAGCGACGATCCGCAGGTCGCCCAGGCGGCCCTGAAACAGCACGTGCTGTCCTTGCGCAATCACGTCAAAGGTCTGGCCGGCAAGGATTACAAGCGCCTTGAAGGCTTGCACAGCCTCGATTTCGTGCTGCTGTTCGTGCCCATCGAGGCAGCGTTTTCCGCGGCTCTGCAGGCCGAGCCGAATCTGTTCCAGGAAGCCTTTGACCGGCATATCGTGATCGTCAGCCCAACCACGTTGCTGGCCACCTTGCGGGTGATCGACAGCCTGTGGAAGCAGGAACGCCAGAGCCAGAATGCCCGGGAGATCGCTGAGCGCGCCGGCTGGCTGTACGACAAGTTCGTGCTGTTTATCCAGGACCTGGATGAAGTGGGCAATCGCCTGCAACAACTGGACAAGGCCTACGCCGCTGCGCGTAACAAGCTGACTGAAGGGCGTGGCAACCTGGTCAGCCGTAGCGAGCAGCTCAAGCTGCTTGGCGCCCGGGCCAGCAAGAGCTTGCCGGCGGACTTGCTGGAGCGGGCCATGACCGACGCCGAAGGACGCGAGCTGGAATTGCCGGAGTAATCCGCCAAAGGCCCGTCAGCCCAGGGGCAGGTGCCGGCTCAGCAGGGCGCGCAAGGCCGCCGGCTTCACCGGCTTGGCCAGATAGTCCAGGCCCGCTGCATGGACCTGGGCGACCATTTCAGGGCGCCCATCGGCACTGATCACGACCCCCGGTACCGGCTCGCCCAGTTGCGTGCGCAGCCAGGCCATGACCTCGGTTCCGGTCTCGCCGTTATCCAGGTGGTAGTCCACCAGGGCCAGTTGCGGGCGGATGCCTTCTTTGAGCAGCGCCGCGCATTCCTCGCGGTTGCGGGCGGTCCAGACCTGGCAGCCCCAGCGGGTGAGCAGGCTGTTCATGCCGATCAGAATGCTGTCTTCATTATCGACGCAGAGCACTTGCCCGCCATTGAGGGACTGGCCGTTGAGCTCGGCTGCCTTGCCTGGAGCCACCACGCTGCTGCGGGCCAGGGGTACGCTGACGCTGAATACGCTGCCTTTGCCGGGCCAGGAACGTACCTGCAACGGATGGCCGAGCACCCGGCACAGGCCATCGGCAATCGCCAGGCCCAGGCCCAGGCCTTTCTCGGCGCGGGTCTGGTGGCTGTCCAGGCGCTTGAACTCCTCGAAGATCACCTGCTGCTTGTCCTGGGGAATGCCCGGCCCCCGGTCCCAGACTTCCAGGCTCAACGTTTCACCACGGCGGCGCACTCCCAGTAAAACGGGGCCCTTGGCGTAACGGAAGGCATTGGTCAGAAAGTTCTGCAGCACCCGACGTAGCAGCTTGCTGTCGCTGTCGATGCGCAGATGGCTGCCGCGCACCCGGAACTGCAAGCCCTGTTCCTGGGCCAGGGCCTTGAATTCGGCTCCCAGGGTGTCGAACAGTTCGTTGAGAGCAAAGGGCTTGCGATCAGGGGTGATCTTGCCGTTTTCCAGGCGCGAGATGTCCAGCAGGTCGCTGATCAGGTCCTCGGCGGAGCGCAACGAACTGTCCAGATGCTGCACCAGTTGCTGGGCTTCGGCGGACAGGCCGTCGTCCTGGTGGGACAGGGCCGCGGAGAACAGGCGCGCGGCGTTCAGCGGTTGCATCAGATCGTGGCTGACCGCGGCCAGAAAACGCGTCTTCGACTGGTTGGCCGCTTCCGCCGTGCCCTTGGCCTCAGTCAGTGCTGCGTTGAGTTGCGACAGTTCGTGGGTACGCTCAGCCACTCTTTGTTCCAGCCCTTCATTGGCCTCGGTGAGGGCCTGCTCGGCTTCGCGGAACGGGGTGATGTCGGTGAAGCTCATGACAAAGCCGCCGCCGGGCATGGGGTTGCCGATCAGTTCGATGACCCGGCCATTGGGGAACAGCCGCTCGGACGTATGAGCCCGACCCTGGCGCATCCAGTGCAGGCGCCGGGCCACATGGACTTCCGCCTCGCCAGGTCCGCACAGGCCGCGCTCGGCATTGTGACGAATGATGTCGGCAATTGGCCGGCCCACGCTGATCAGCCCATCGGGGTAGTTGAACAGCTCCAGGTAGCGGCGGTTCCAGGCCACCAGCTTCAGCGACTGATCGACCACGCTGATGCCCTGGGTAATGTTTTCAATCGCCCCTTGCAGCAGGGCCCGGTTGAACTGCAGCACCTCGGAGGCTTCGTCGGCGATGCGCACCACGTCTTCGAGCTGCATCTCCCGGCCTTCAATGGCGGCCTTGACCACCGCGCGGGTGGAAGAGGCGCCGAGCACACCGGCCAGCAGGCGCTCGGTATGGGCGATCCACTCGCCGTCGGCATTCTGGTTCGGGTTGAAGCCTTTGCCCTGACGATAGGCGAAGCGGATGAAGCTCTGGCGCGCACGTTCCTCACCGACAAAACGCGCGGCCAGTTTCAGCAGGTCGTCGATCTGTACCGCCAGCATCGAGCGGGAGCTGAGGCGGCCGCTGATTTCCTGGCCGATGAAGCGTCCGGCCTGCCAGTGCTCGGAGACTCGGGTGCGCGAGAGCACCGAAACCCAGGCGAACAGGGTGAAGTTGCCCGCCAGGGACAGCACTACGCCTTGGGTCAGCGGGGTGATCGGCAGGTTCAGCGGATTGCCGTGCAGCCAGGCCAGGCCGGGGAAACTGCTCAGGGACCAGCCCAGGCTGTGGGCGGCGATGGGCAGGATCAGGGTGTAGAACCAGATGAAGGTACCGGCAGCCAGGCCCGCGAATACACCGCGGCGGTTGGCCTGTTTCCAGTACAGCGCGCCGAGCATGGCCGGTGCCAGTTGGGTCACGGCGGCGAAGGCGATCTGGCCGATGGTGGCCAGGCTGGCGGTGGAGCCCAGCAGGCGATAGCTGACGTAGGCCAGCAACAGGATGACCACGATGCTCACCCGGCGCACCGAGAGCATCCAGTGGCGGAATACTTCGAACGGCCGCTCGGCATTCTTGTGGCGCAACAGCCAGGGCAGCAGCATGTCGTTGGAGACCATGGTGGACAGTGCCACGCTGGCGACGATCACCATGCCGGTGGCCGCCGAGGCGCCGCCGATGAATGCCAGCAGAGCCAGGGCGGGGTGGGCCTGGGCCAGGGGCAGACTGATGACGAAGGAGTCCGGCAATACGCTGCTGGGCAGGAGCATCTGCCCGGCGAGGGCGATGGGCACCACGAACAGCGCGGCGAGGGCCAGGTACGCCGGGAACACCCATTTGGCCAGGCGCAGATCCTGGGGTTCGATGTTTTCCACCACGGTGACGTGGAACTGCCGCGGCAGGCAGATGATCGCCATCATCGCCACCCCGGTTTGCACCACCATCGACGGCCAGTTGATGGTTTCCTTCCAGTACTGCTCCAGGCGCGGAGCCAGCATGGCCTGGTTGAACAGGTCGTCGAAGCCGTCATAGAGGCCGAAGGTGACGAAGGCGCCGACGGCGAGAAAGGCAAACAGCTTGACCAGGGATTCGAAGGCAATCGCCAGTACCATGCCGCGGTGGTGCTCGGTGGCATCGAGGTTGCGGGTCCCGAAGACGATGGTGAACAGGGCCAGGATCAGCGACACGATCAGCGCCGTGTCCTGGGCGCGGGTGCCCATGGCGTCTGCACCGGCACCGATCAGCAGGTTGACCCCAAGCACGATGCCCTTGAGCTGCAGGGCGATGTAGGGCAGTACCCCCACCAGGCAGATCAGTGCCACCACCACCGCCAGCGACTGGGATTTGCCATAGCGGGCAGCAATGAAGTCGGCGATCGAGGTGATGTTCTCCTGCTTGCTGATCATCACCATCTTCTGCAGCACCCAGGGGGCGAACACCAGCAGCAGGATGGGGCCGAGGTAGATCGGCAGGAAGGCCCAGAGCTGCTCGGCCGCCTGGCCCACCGCGCCAAAGAAGGTCCAGCTGGTGCAGTAGACAGCCAGCGACAGGCTGTATACCCAGGCCCGCACCCGCGGCGGAAGTGGCGCGCTGCGGCGGTCACCGTAGAAGGCGATGGCGAACATGATGGCCATATAGGCCAGGGCAACGGCGGCGATCAGCCCGCTGGACAACGACATGGAAACTCCGGAACAAAGACACCGGGCACCTCAGCCCGGCCAGACAGTCTGGCACGATGTTGGATTGGCGTCAGTGTCGACCAAGGTATCAGCGCGGCCTGATGTCGCAGGGCTGAGCCGAGGCGGGGAAGGGCTACGGCTGCAGAGCGATCTCGATCAGTTCATGGAGTTCCTGAACCGGCAGTGGCGTGGCGGAGAACAGGATGCGAAACACTGTCGGTGCTACCAGCAGGTTCAGCAGGCGGTCGATGTCCGGCAGGTGTTCCGTGTGGCCCTGATAGCGCTCGAGGATGCACTGCAACTGCCCGCTGAGGATGGTCACGCAATAGCCCGGGGTCGCGCTGCATTGCACATCGCGCATCATGTTGCGCCCGGGCTCCGAGCTCATTTCGTCCAGATACTGTTCGGCCCAGGCCCGCAGGTCGCCGCGCAGGCTGCCGGTATTGGCCGGTTCGCTGTCCGGGCGCATTCGTTCCAGGGCGACATCGGCCAGCAGGGCCGACAGGTCGCCCCAGCGCCGGTAGATGGTCGACGGAGTGACGCCTGCTCGGGCGGCGATCTGCGGCACGGTGAGGGACGAGCGATCCTGCTCTTCAAGGAGCTCGCGGACCGCGGTGTGAATGGATTCCTGGACCCGGGCGCTACGGCCGCCTGGGCGCAAACCTTCTTTGATAGCCATGGGGCGGCACCTTAACACAAAGAATTTGCTTTAAGCATTGGCGGGTAGCACACTGCACAAAAGCAAAATATTAGCTTTAGTGGAGCGAGCTTATGTCTGGTGCTATCGACACTTGCGTGTCCAACCGTCGCAGTCTGGTGTTTCTGGCTATTACCCTGTTGAGTTTTCTGGCTGCCTCCAGCGTACCGACCCCGCTGTACCACCTGTATCAGGAAAACCTGCACTTTTCCCCGGCGGTGCTGACCCTGATATTCGGGGTCTACGCGATGAGCCTGCTGGCGGCTCTGCTGACCGTAGGGTCGCTGTCGGATCACCTGGGGCGGCGACCGGTGATTTTTGTCGCCTTACTGCTCAATATCCTGGCGATGTTGCTGTTCATCAATGAAAGCGGAGTGCAGTGGCTGATTGCCGCGCGGGTGATGCAAGGCTTTGCCACCGGCATGGCCACCAGTGTGCTGGGGGCGGCCCTGCTGGATACCGATCGCCAGCAGGGGCCGTTGGTCAATAGCGTTGCGCCGCTATTGGGCATGGCCTGTGGAGCCATGGGGGCCAGCCTGTTGGTGGAGTTTGCGCCCTGGCCGCTGCAATTGAGCTACTGGCTGCTGCTCGGGGTGTTCGTGCTCCAGGCCGGGTATGTCTGGCGCTTGCCGGAAAGTGTCAGCCCGCAACCCGGTGCCTGGGCGTCGCTGAAACCCACGCTGCATGTGCCGATGCAAGCGCGGCGCGCGTTATGGCTGGCCTTGCCGGTGGACGTGGCGGTGTGGGCGGTGGGCGGCTTTTATCTGTCGCTGGCGCCTTCGCTGGTCCGTGCGGCGACCGGCTCTACCTCGAACCTGATCGGCGGTGGCCTGGTGGCGGTGCTGACACTCAGCGGCGCACTGATGATCTATTCCCTGCGTCAGCATCCTGCAGACAGGGTGCTGCGCCTGGGCGCCGGGATGCTGGCGGCGGGAGTGATGCTGATCCTTGCTGCGGTGCATAGCGCCAGCCTGCTGTTGTTCTTCTTTGGCACCTTGGTGCTGGGCAGCGGCTTTGGCGCCGGTTTTCTCGGTGCGCTGCGCAGTGTGGTACCACTGGCCCTGCCTCATGAGCGTGCGGGCCTGATGTCAGCGTTTTATGTGCTGAGCTACCTGGCCTTTTGCCTGCCGGCGTTGTTGGCTGGCAACCTGACCCGCAGCTTCGGCCTGATCGCTACTACTGACGGCTATGGTGCGGTACTGGTTCTCTTGTCCCTCGGGGCGCTGCTGGCCCTGATACGCCAGCGCCCGGTGGCGGCGTGTGGGGCGTCGGGGCTTTGAGCCCCAGGCGTCAAGGGCTGCGGGATTGTGCCTGGGAAGCCGCAGGGGAGAGGTACTGTACGCCAATCAGATACGGGCGTGTCGCCGGGCGCGGTCCGATTGTGGTGATCGCTCCTGGGGCCGTGGCATAGATGTTTATCTGCAAAATAGATAACAGATAGAGAAATTACCCGTTATATAGATATTCGATTAGGTTCTACCATGTTTCCTACCTCATCGGAGGACAGGAGACACAACCATGACATGCCCCAATAGCGTTAAAAGCGGCCACCGGCCATTGAGCCATCTGCCGCATCCCCTCGAAGCCATTCGCCAATTCACCCCCAACTGGTTCGCCGCCACTATGGGCACCGGGGTTCTGGCCTTGGCGCTGGCCCAGTGGCCGGCCGAGGTTCCCGGCTTGCACCAGGTGGCAGAGGGTTTCTGGTGGCTGACCATCGCCCTGTTCCTGTTGTTTACCGCGATGTATACCGCGCGCTGGGTACTGTTCTTCGACGAGGCGCGGCGGATTTTCGGGCACTCCACGGTCTCGATGTTCTTCGGCACCATCCCCATGGGCCTGGCGACCATCATCAATGGCTTGCTGGTGTTCGGCATGCCTCGCTGGGGCGATGGTGTGGTGGAGGTGGCGCAACTGCTGTGGTGGCTGGATGTGGCCATGTCCCTGGCCTGCGGGATCCTGATTCCCTACATGATGTTCACCCGCCAGGAACACAGCATCGACCAGATGACCGCGGTCTGGCTGCTGCCGGTGGTGGCGGCCGAAGTGGCGGCGGCCAGTGGCGGCCTGCTTGCGCCTCATCTGCTGGATGCCCACGGACAGTTGGTAATGCTCAGCACCAGCTACGTGCTGTGGGCCTTTTCGCTGCCGGTGGCGTTCAGCATCCTGACCATCTTGCTGTTGCGCATGGCGCTGCACAAACTGCCCCATGAAAGCATGGCAGCGTCGAGCTGGCTGGCCCTGGGGCCAATCGGCACCGGTGCCCTGGGCATGCTAGTGCTGGGCGCCGATGCACCGGCGATCTTCGCCGCCAATGGCTTGCCCGGCGTCGGTGAGATTGCCGCCGGCCTGGGCCTGGTGGCGGGGCTCACACTGTGGGGGTTCGGTCTGTGGTGGATGTTGATGGCGGTGCTCATCACCCGCCGTTACCTGCGCGAAGGCATACCCTTCAATCTTGGCTGGTGGGGCTTTACCTTTCCTCTGGGCGTGTATTCGCTGGCCACCCTTAAACTGGGCAGCACCTTGCACCTGGGGTTTTTCAGTGTGTTTGGCGCGGTACTGGTAGCGGCGCTGGCGGTAATGTGGCTGATCGTGGCCAAGCGCACGGTTCAGGGGGCTTATAAAGGAGAGCTGTTTGTCTCGCCGTGCATTGCGGGGTTACGGAAATAATCGGCAAAGATAGGTAAGGTTGTGGCCTGGATCGATATTCGACATTCCAATAACAGTATCCACGCCACTCAGGGACATGGAAGATGAGTCACCCTTCGCAGTTCACCTTGCTTCGCAAGCGGCGGTTCCTGCCGTTTTTCATCACGCAATCCCTCGGTGCCTTCAACGACAACATCTTCAAGCAGTCGCTGATCCTGGCCATTCTCTACAAGCTGAGCATCGAGGGTGACCGGTCGATCTGGGTCAACCTCTGTGCCTTGCTGTTCATCCTGCCGTTCTTCCTGTTTTCCGCCCTGGCCGGGCAGTTTGGCGAGAAGTTCGCCAAGGACTCGCTGATCCGCCTGATCAAACTGGGGGAGATCGCGATCATGGTGGTGGGGGCGGTGGGCTTCGCCTTCGATCACCTGTCGCTGATGTTGGTGGCACTGTTCGCCATGGGCACCCACTCGGCGCTGTTTGGCCCGGTGAAATATTCGATCCTGCCCCAGGCCTTGCGTGAAGAGGAATTGGTGGGAGGCAACGGCCTGGTGGAAATGGGCACGTTCCTGGCGATCCTGGCCGGTACTATCGGCGCTGGGGTCATGATGTCCTCGGAGCATTACGCGCCGATAGTCTCCAGCGCCATGATCGGTGTGGCGGTACTGGGCTACCTGGCCAGCCGCGCCATTCCCCGGGCTGCCGCGGCGACCCCGGAGATGCGCCTGAACTGGAATATCTTCAGCCAGTCCTGGGCCACCTTGCGCCTGGGGCTGGGGCAGACCCCGGCGGTGTCGCGCTCGATTGTCGGCAACTCCTGGTTCTGGTTCGTCGGCGCCATCTACCTGACCCAGATTCCGGCCTATGCCAAGGAGTGGATGCACGGCGACGAGACCGTGGTGACCCTGATCCTGACCGTGTTCTCGGTGGGGATTGCCGTAGGCTCGATGCTGTGCGAGAAGCTGTCGGGGCGCAAAGTGGAGATCGGCCTGGTACCGTTCGGCTCCTTTGGCCTGACGGTGTTCGGCCTGCTGCTGTGGTGGCATTCCGGTGGTATCCCGGAAAGCGCCACGGGTCATGGCTGGATTGAAGTGCTGGGTTTTGCCCATGCCTGGTGGGTGCTGTTCGATGTCCTTGGCCTGGGGATCTTCGGCGGCTTCTATATAGTGCCACTGTATGCCCTGATCCAGTCCCGTACCCCGGAAAACGAGCGAGCCCGGGTGATAGCCGCCAACAACATTCTCAATGCGCTGTTCATGGTGGTGTCGGCGATTGTCTCTATCGTGATGCTGAGCATGGTCCAGCTGACCATTCCCCACCTGTTCCTGGTGGTATCGCTGCTCAACATTGCGGTCAACGTCTACATCTTCAAGGTGGTGCCCGAGTTCAGCATGCGTTTCATGATCTGGCTGCTCAGCCATTCCATGTACCGCGTTGAGCATCGCAACCTGGAGTTGATCCCTGATGAAGGCGCTGCCCTGCTGGTGTGCAACCACGTGTCTTTCGTCGATGCCTTGCTGATTGGCGGTGCGGTGCGTCGGCCGATTCGCTTCGTCATGTACTACAAGATCTACAACCTGCCGGTGTTGAACTTCATCTTCCGTACCGCCGGAACCATTCCCATCGCCGGTCGGCATGAAGACCTGCAGATCTATGAAAAAGCCTTCCAGCGCATTGCCCAGTACCTGCGCGATGGCGAACTGGTGTGCATTTTTCCCGAGGGCAAGCTGACTGCCGATGGCCAGATCAACGAGTTCAAGGGCGGGCTGACACGGATTCTCGAGGAAACCCCGGTGCCGGTGATTCCCATGGCTCTGCAAGGCTTGTGGGGCAGCTTCTTCAGTCGCGATCCGAGCAAGGGTTTCTTCCACCGCTTCTGGTCGCGAGTGACCCTGGTGGCCGGGCCATCGGTGGCGGTGGACGCAGCCGAACCGGCGAAGTTGCAGGCCATGGTGGCGCAATTGCGGGGTCCACGGCGCTAGCTGCCGGATACGAAAACGCCCGCACATTTGCGGGCGTTTTCATTTCTGCCTGGGCTTTTCAGCTGGCGCTGACTTTCAGGCCCACCAGGCCGGCGATGATCAGCGCCACGCTGACCAGGCGCACCAGAGCCATGGATTCGCCAAACAGGATGATACCGGCGATCACCGTGCCGACGGCGCCGACTCCGGTCCAGATGGCATAGGCCGTGCCCAGGGGCAGTTCCTTCATCGCCAGGCCCAGCAGGCCGAGGCTGATGGCCATGGCAATGATGGTCAGGGCGGTGGGCAGCGGGCGGCTGAAGCCATCGGTGTATTTCAGGCCGACGGCCCAGCCCACTTCAAACAAACCGGCAAAAAACAGAATGATCCAGGACATGCCTACCTCATCGGTTGATGGGGTCGTCCCCGGAATTGATCGCTCGAATGAGTCGCGAGGTCGTCCTCGCGATGCGCAGTATACTGCCCACTCTCACGTGGGCGAGTATTTTTTTCCTCAGTCATGGCCTCGCTGTATTTCCAGCTTTTGTTCGGCTGGATCTTCCATTCGCCGGAAATAGGTCGAGAGCAGGGCCCCGGAAATGTTGTGCCAGACGCTGAACAAGGCGCTGGGTACCGCCGCCAGTGGCGAGAAATGAGCGCTGGCCAGGGCCGCGCCCAGGCCGGAGTTCTGCATGCCGACTTCCAGGGCCAGGGATTTTCGCTGCGCCAGTGGCAGCTTGAACAGACGCCCCGTGAAGTAGCCCAGCAGGTAGCCAAAGCTGTTGTGCAGCATCACCACGGCCATGATCAGCAGGCCCGACTCGGCGATTTTCGCCTGGCTGGCGGCCACCACCGCGGTGACGATGATGACGATGCTCACCACGGAAACCAGCGGCAGTACTTCCACCGCGTGCTGCACCCGCTGGCCCAGCAGGCGCTGGGCCAGCACTCCCAGCACGATCGGTAGCAGCACCACTTGCAGGATCGACCAGAACAGCTCCATGAACGAGACCGGTAGCCAGGCCGAGGCCAGCAACCAGATCAGCGCCGGGGTCAGCAGTGGGGCCAGTAGAGTGGTAACCGCTGCAATGGCCACCGACAGCGCCAGGTCGCCGCGGGCCAGCCAGGTCATCACGTTGGAAGAGGTGCCGCTTGGGCAGCAGCCGACCAGGATCACCCCGACGGCGATTTCCGGCGGCAGGTGAAATGCCTGGCAGAGCACCCAGGCCACCCCGGGCATGATCACGAAATGGGCCACCACTCCCAGGGCCACGCGCCATGGGTGGCGGGCCACTTCGGCGAAATCTTCAAGTTTCAGGGTCAGGCCCATGCCGAACATCACCAGGCCCAGCAGCGGCACGATGGCGCCCTTGAGACCGACGAACCAGCCAGGCTGGAAGAATGCCAGGACGGCGAAGATCAGTACCCAGTATGCGAAGGTGTTGCCGACAAAGCGGCTCAGTGCAGCCAGTGCGCGCATGACCTGTTCCTTATTATGTGAAAACGCCACCGAAGGCGGTGGCGTCTAGTGCGTAGCGGTTATCCGGGCAAGGCGTCAGATGCCCTGCGGAATCTCCTCGCCGCCCAGGGCTTCGAACAGCGCCGGCAGGAAGTCGCCGAAGGTCAGCATCATCAGGGTGAAGCTGGCATCCTGCTGGCCGAGGGCTTCATCACCGCCGTCCTGTTCCGCCTGATCCTGCAGCAGGTCTTCGAACTTCAGGCGCTTGACCACCATCTTGTCGTCGAGCATGAAGGACAGTTTGTCCTGCCAGGCCAGGGACAGTTGGGTGACCACCTTGCCGGTGCTCAGGTGCAGCTGGATTTCCTCGCCGGTCAGGTCCTGGCGCTTGCAACGCACGATGCCGCCGTCCTCGTGGGTGTCGCGTAGTTCGCACTCGTCGAGTACGAAGAAATCGTCGGCGGCTTTCTGGGTCTTGACCCAGTCGGTCATGATCGCGGTGGGGGCGATCTTCACGGTCAGCGGGCGAACCGGCAGGGTGCCGAGGACTTCGCGCAGGGTGGAGAGCAGGTCTTCGGCGCGCTTCGGGCTGGCCGAGTTGACCAGGATCAGGCCCTGTTTCGGGGCAATGGCGGCGAAGGTCGAGGAGCGACGGATAAAGGCGCGGGGCAGGAAGGCCTGGATGATTTCATCCTTGATCTGGTCGCGTTCCTTCTTGTAGACCTTGCGCATCTGTTCGGCTTCGATCTCTTCGACCTTTTCCTTCACCGCATCGCGCACCACGCTGCCAGGCAGGATGCGTTCCTCCTTGCGCGCGGCTACCAGCATGAAGTCCTGGCTGACGTGAACCAGCGGGGCGTCTTCACCTTTGCCGAAAGGGGCGACGAAACCGTAAGTGGTCAACTCCTGGCTTGCACAGGGGCGCGCCAGTTTGGTCGCCAGTGCAGTTTCCAGCGCCTCAGCATCAAAAGGCAGATCTTGGGTCAGGCGATAGATCAGCAGGTTTTTGAACCACATGGGGTGAATCTCTCCTTTATACAAAGGAGGGCATTATTCTCTTCGCTGCTGCTCAGGCCAACCCTTCGCTAAGCCTTTGGAAGGCCTGAAAAAATTATTATAAAAAGTGCTTGCCAGAGTGGGGGCTGCTCCGTAGAATGCGCGCCACACCGAACGTGAAGGGTGATTAGCTCAGCTGGGAGAGCGTCTGCCTTACAAGCAGAATGTCGGCGGTTCGATCCCGTCATCACCCACCATTCGCATTCAGTGTTACGCGCAGCGGTAGTTCAGTCGGTTAGAATACCGGCCTGTCACGCCGGGGGTCGCGGGTTCGAGTCCCGTCCGCTGCGCCATATTCGGTAACCTGGAATACTGAACGCCAGGTCACCACAGAAAGCCCGCTAACGCGGGCTTTTTGCTGTAAAGAGTTACGTGGGTTGTGTTGCTGTACATGGAAATTTGGTTTTTTTAATAAAATTATTAATTAAATCAACACTTTAAGAATTTCTGTGGCATAATGCGCCCCGCAACGAAGGTAAAGGGTGATTAGCTCAGCTGGGAGAGCGTCTGCCTTACAAGCAGAATGTCGGCGGTTCGATCCCGTCATCACCCACCACTTACTTTCAACGCTACGCGCAGCGGTAGTTCAGTCGGTTAGAATACCGGCCTGTCACGCCGGGGGTCGCGGGTTCGAGTCCCGTCCGCTGCGCCATATTCGGTAACCTGGAACACTGAACGCCAGGTCGCCACACAAAGCCCGCTCAATGCGGGCTTTTTGCTGTCTGGGATTTGTATCGGTTCGAATCCTGCGCATGAAAAAAGCGGCCCTCGGGCCGCTTTTTGCGTTTTTGCCTACTGCTCGGCGTTACGGCTATGCCGGTAGTCGCTGACGGCTTCATACACCGCCTTGCGTAGACGGTTGATGCCGCCGATGGGGCGATGGGCTTCCAGACCGAACCAGGGGTTGAAGGACTGGTTGTCGCAAGCCAGGTTCTGCGCCGGGGTATCGAAGTCCTGGGCGGGAAGGGTCACCCGCGCCACCGTTTCAAAGGGGGCGTCACTTTCTTTCCATTCAATGCTGGTGTCTTCGATCGGCATGAAACGGTTCGGGTCCTGGCGCTGGACTTGCAGTACGAAACAGGCGCCAACCCGGTCGGTGGAGAGTTGCTGGGTCAGGGCGCTGCGCAGGAAGTTGGGCAGATCCTGGTTCTGTGCTGGCAGGCTGTAGGCCGGGCAACTCTCGGGGTCCGGCATGACCCGGAATTTGGCGTTGGCATTGCCGAACTTGTAGGGCGAGACCGAGTAGTAGGTGGTCTGGGTCGGGCTGGCCGGGGCCGGTGACAGGGTCGCCAGGGCGATGAACAGATGCCGTACCTGCCAGGTGCGCGGATCCCACCCAGGGAAGAATGCGCCGACTTTCTTGCCGTCCGCCTGGGCGGCGATGTTCTGCTGATATTCGGCTACGTCGCTGACGAAGAAATTCGGATGATTGAACATCACGAAGTCCTGTTCACGGCGTTGTGATTCCGACGCCATCAGTTGTTGCCCGGGAACATCCAGTAGCTTGATCGCCATGCCGCGGGCGTCGCGAATACTGTCGAACTGCGGGTAGGCGTTGCCGTTGGACAGGCGTACGACGGCCTGCCAGGTCTGGCCAGGGGTGGCAAATACTCCCTGGCGCAGTGGCGGGCTCAAGTCGTTGAGGACCTGGACCTGCGCCTTCACGCAACCGTGGGCCTTGGCATGGGCATCGCGCAGGTAGCGGGTGCCTTCGCGGTGCTGGTCAACGATGCGCACCGCGGTCTGGATGATGTCCTGGGTGCGGGCTGCCTCATCGGCAGGAACCTGCTCCTGCACCGCTACCGGGCCTCGGTGGTGCCAGGCGAACCAGGCACTGGACAGTGCCCAGCCCAGCAGGCCGATGACCAATAGCAATAACAGGGTCCTGCCCAGCAAGGCGCCGAGGCGCAGCCACAGTCGGGCCAGCAGGGACGGTCGTTTTCTGGCGAGATCGAGTTTCATGGCAATTGCGACTCCAATGGTCCGCCCAGCACTTTCAGGTATTCCAGCAAGGCCCAGCGTTCTTCTGGCTGCAGCAGTGGGCCGATAACGCCATTGCCACGCTGGCCGGCGCGGAATTCGTGGCCGCTGTTGTGGTTGCCGCTGATGCGGGTATCGAATTCAAAACCGTTCTTGAAGGCTTCCGGGCGATAGCCCAGGTGCTTGGGATCGTACTCGAAGGTGCCGCGGTAGAAGGTTGTCGAGCGCTCCGATTGCGGAGACAGCAGTTGATAGAGGTTGGGTACCGAGCCGTTGTGCAGGTACGGCGGTGTGGCCCAGACCCCGGCCAGCGGGCGGGCCTTGTAGGCGCGCAACTCGCGTACGCCGATCGGCAGCCCGTAGCCGTCCAGCCGCGGGCGCTCCTCGGGGGTGACCTTGGCGTCGCGATAGGCGCGCTCTTCGACAAAGGCCGTGATGTAGGCCAGGCCCTTGGCAGCCGAGAGTTGACGCAGGTCCAGCGGTTCGCTGGGTGTCGGGTGCAGCTCGACATTGGACCTGGCCAGTTCGGCGGTATCCCACTGCAAGGAGCTCAGGTCATAGCGCAGGTCGGCGATATTGCTCGCCGAATTCGGGTCGGTGCCAATCACCGCTACCGGAAGCATTTTCAACTGCTGCACGGGGCGGCCGTTGTTGTCGCTGACCGAGGGTACATGGCAGCCGGCACAGTTGCTGGCGAACAGCTCGCGGCCCTTGGCGGCCAGCGGCTTGTCGATCGTGCCCAGCAAGGCTTCCGGCCAGGCCGGTGGCTTGAGGCGCTGCAAGGTTTCCTCGATCAGGTTGAGATCGCGGACACGTACGCTGGAAGGGTAGCGGGCCTCGCCGGTGAGGGGTTGGCTGTTGGCGTCGAACAGGTTCAGGGTGGCGCCAACCCCCAGGGCTTCGCCGATATTGCGCGCCATGGGTTGCTGCGCCGAGCCGTTCCACTGGACCCAGTCGAAGGTCCAGATATCCCAGAGTTGCGGGTAGTCCACCGGGGCATTGGCAATCCGATAGTTCTCAGGGGAAATGGCGTCGCCGAAGCTGGCATTGGCGATGCGGCCAAAGGCGTCGGTACGGCCCGGACCCTCTTCGGTTGGATAGAGGCCGCGATGGGTATCGTTCCAGGCCACCCGCAGGAAGTTATCCAGTGAGACCTTGAAGTCCTTGCGCAGTTGTTCGTGCCTGGCTTCGTAGTCGGCACCCAGCACCTTGCGGGCGAAGCGCTCGAATTTCCAGGGGTTGTAGTAGGTGCTGGTGAGGCTGGCCACGAGGGCCTGGCCGAAGCTGCCACCACGCAGGGTCGGTACGCTGGACGGCAGTACGTGCTGCGCCGAGCCGCCATCAATGCGCAGGGCTTGATGGTTGAAACGCAGCTCGCCGGTGTGGCAGGCAGCACAGGTGATGTCCAGGTATTGTTCCGCGCTGCCCGGATTCTGATGGCGGGCGAAGCCCACGGGCAGGTTGCCGGGATTCTGCGCTGTGGCTTTCTGTCCCGGCTCCACCAGGAAGCCGAAGCGGGCCAGGTACTCGGGAGCGGCAAAGGACTGCTCGGAGAACGGTAGCTCCAGAGCGCTGAACCATTCATAGCGCAGGCCTTTGACCTGGGTGCCCTGGGGAGTGAAATAGTAGGTCTGGCGATCCTTGGCATCCCATTGGTCCAGGTAGTGCACCTGTTCAACGGGTACATAGTCGGGGAGTTTCGGATTGGCCACGTAGTACAGGACCACTGCCAGGACAATGCCGATCAGCACGGCAATCAACAGCAACACACGATAGATGAGGCGCAAGATGTACTTCCTTGTCGAATTTCGTTTCCTTATGCCTGAGCTCATCTGACGCGGCAAGTAGCCATTACTTGAGCTATGGTTATTCGCGCCCGTTCAAGCGCCTCGGTAAGCGGCCTGGGCAGGGTGTACCCCAGAGCATGAAAACGCGTTTAAAGACGTGAACTTATCGGCCATTTACTACTCTTACGCCGGTAGCCATTGGTCGTGGTCGCCTGATAAGCTCGCGGCTTTATTCGATTGCCCTTTAGGCGCATGAACAAGGAAATAGCATGAAACAGCATCGGTTGGCGGCGGCGGTGGCCCTGGTTAGCCTGGTACTTGCGGGTTGTGATTCGCAGACCAGCGTAGAGCTGAAAACCCCGGCGCAAAAAGCTTCCTACGGTATCGGCCTGAACATGGGCAAGAGTCTGGCTCAGGAAGGCATGGATGACCTGGATTCCAAAGCGGTCGCCCAGGGCATCGAAGATGCCGTCGGCAAGAAAGAACAGAAGCTGAAGGATGAAGAGTTGGTCGAAGCCTTCGCCGCGCTGCAAAAGCGTGCCGAAGAGCGCATGGCCAAGATGAGCGAAGAGTCGGCGGCTGCCGGCAAGAAATTCCTCGAAGAGAACGGCAAGAAAACCGGTGTGACCACCACCGCTTCCGGTCTGCAGTACGAAGTACTGAAAAAGGCTGACGGTCCTCAGCCCAAGCCGACTGATGTCGTGACTGTTCACTACACCGGCACCCTGACCAACGGCACTGTGTTCGACAGCTCGGTAGAGCGTGGCAGCCCGATTGATCTGCCTGTCAGCGGCGTGATCCCGGGTTGGGTCGAAGGCCTGCAACTGATGCACGTGGGCGAGAAGTACAAGCTGTACATCCCGAGCGACCTGGCCTACGGCGCCCAGAGCCCGAGCCCGGCGATTCCAGCCAACTCGGTGCTGGTCTTCGAACTGGAGCTGCTGGGTATCAAGGATCCAGCCAAGCAGGACGCCGCCAAGTAACCTGCGTCAGCGCCTGAAGCAACGCCCCGTTCTTACGGGGCGTTGTCGTTTCTGCAGGTTGCTGCTGGCAAATTATCCGAACCGACGGCAGTGCGGGTGGTCTGAACAGGGTATGAGCGGTAGGTAGTCGCTGGAGGCTGCCAAGTCAATGAAATTATGGGTTTTTTTATGTGAGTAAAAAACGCCCGATCTGAGCTCAGCCCTTATGAAACGGGGCTTTCAGCCGTGAAAAATAGCTCTGTTCACAAGGTTATCCACAATTTGTGTGGATAACATTTCAGTGGGAGTGATGATGAAAGCACCCTGGAATTTTGCTCGTTTCCTGCCGTTGGCGGGGCGCTTGCTGAGCCGCGGTCGTTTGCCCACGCTGCTGTTCGCCGTGGCGAGCAAAGGCGCCAGCCAGGGCGGACGCCTGGGCAAGGTCAAACAGGACCTGCGCTTGTTGCAGGCACTGTGCCTGGCGTACTGGCGTGGCGAGTACCGGGCCATCAGCCCCAAGGCGCTGCTGTCGGTGGTGGCAGGCTTGATGTATTTCCTCAGCCCTGTGGATGCCATTCCCGACTTTATTCCGGTGTTCGGCATGCTTGACGATATCGCCGTTCTGGCTTGGCTGATGAAAACCCTGGATGACGAACTCAACGCCTTCCGAACCTGGCGTAATCGGCAAATGCCGGAAAAACTCGCGGTTGTCGAGCGCTTGCCGGACACTGCGGAGCAATTGCTGCTGGAAGGACCGCAGAAAAACTAAGGGTATTCACCGCCTCCCACAACAATCATGCTCCCCGCGACCATTGCCGCTGTTAGGATTACACTTCAAGGGAAAAGTCCGACTCGCTAAGTGTCGTTGTCCTACGGGGTAGTAATGGATATTCAGATTATTGAACGCGATGGCGAGCCCGAATATGCGGTTCTGCCGTGGGCTCAGTATCAAGCTTTATTGTCAGCCGCAGGTCTTACCGAACAACCACCGCACGCTGCCGCAACTTCTCAGGCAGCGCCACCAGCCCAGAATCTTCCGGGCCTGGATCAATTACGCAGTCTGCGCGAAGGGAAGGGCATCGCCATCGAGGCGCTGGCCCGCAAAGTTGGTATCAGTCCGTCTTACCTGGCCCTGATTGAAAGTGGCGAGCGTCAACCCGACGCTGCGATTCGCCGCAGCCTGGCCTGGGAGTTGACGGTGCCGGGGTGGAGGGAGCAATCGTGAGTGTAAGGATCAGTCGTCAGCACTGGGATGGGCTGTTGGGTGAGCTGGATCAGGCCCGTCGTCAGCGGCATCTTTTAACCTATCGAGCCTTGTTGGAGCGCTTGCAACTGCCCAGCCCGGCCATGCAGACCCTGACAGCGGCGCTGGAGCATCTGGCAGCGCTGGATGCACGGGCCGAACAGCCTTTGCGCAGTTCCCTGGTGATCAGCCAGGGGGCCAGCCGCTTGCCGCGTACCGGCTTCTTCGAGTGCGTGGAGCGTCTGGGGCGTTTTTCCGGCCCTTCCGACGGTGTTGCCGCGGCTTCCTGGCATGCCTCGGAAGTGGTGCGGGTCTTCGAGTACGAGTATCCCGAATCAGCGGAGGCTTGAATGTTCCTGGCACTCAAGGCGCGACTCGGCTATTGGCTGGCGCGCCGTTTGTTTCATTGGCCGTGGTTTGTCCGCCAACCCCGTGTCTGGCGTTGGATGGAAGGTCAGTTCGCGCGCATGGCCAATCTGGGCAATGTCGGTGCGCTGAGCTTTTATGGGCACATCCTGACTTTTCGTGGGCAGGGGCTTGGCGCCCGTCAAGAAGGTCAACGCCTGCTGCGGCTGGCTGCACTGGCAGGGGATGGCAAGGCAGCCTATCAGTTGGGCGTGATCA
This sequence comes from Pseudomonas protegens CHA0, assembly GCF_000397205.1. NCBI lineage: Bacteria > Pseudomonadati > Pseudomonadota > Gammaproteobacteria > Pseudomonadales > Pseudomonadaceae > Pseudomonas > Pseudomonas protegens. Next base: position 5,058,318 of record NC_021237.1, on the reverse strand, counting down.
GCCTGGCCGGCTCGCCCAGCAAGGCTCCCGACGCTGTCGAAGCGGCGCGCTGGTGGACGCTTTCGGCCCAGGCCGGGCATCCTCTTGCGGCGCTCAAACTGACGCAGCTCGATCAGCCGACTGATCCCGCAGCGGCTCACTGAGGTTTTGCGCTCCCAGGCTGGCTGCCGCTTCCAGGCTGTCGATCACATGGATGCTGTAGCCCTGGATATTCTTGGCGTGATGCTTGGCCTGGGAGGCCAGCTCCGCCAGTTGGCTGGAGTCCAGTTGGCCACAGGCCTGTGGATACAGGTGCACTACGCCGATGGACAGTGACAGCAAGGGAAATTCCTGACGGATACCTTGCCGATTGGGGGCGACAAAGCAGCCAGCCTCCAGGTGTTCGCTGCGGTAGAAGCGCCGGCACTGGCTGTGGAAGTCATCCAGCAACTGGTTGAGCCGTCGGCGCCAGTCTTCCGGCCCCAGCACCAGCAGAAAGTCATCCCCACCGATATGTCCGACGAAGTCGCGGCTCGGGTCTACCCGGTCGTTCAGGCATTGGGCCAGGCACAGCAGCACCTCATCGCCGCGGCCATAGCCATAGATATCGTTGAAGGGTTTGAAACTGTCGATGTCGACGTAGCAGATCACCGATTCCCGTGCTTGCTGCAGCAGGCGGCTCAGGCACTGCTGGATCGGCACATTGCCGGGCAGCAGAGTCAGCGGGTTGGCGTAGCGGGCTTGCTGGATCTTCAGCTCCGTAATCAGCTTGAGCACATCGATGACCCGCCCCAGCCCCAGATAATGGCCATTCAAGGTGATGATGAAATCTTCCTCGATGCGTTGGCGGGCGCGGCTGGTGATCAGGCGGCTGACCTGCTGCAGGGACTGGCTGAGTTCGACCGCGAGAAAGTCATCGTTCATCAGGCGGCTGATGGGCTTGCGGGCGAACAGGTCGGTGGCAAAGGGCTTGAGCAGGGCGTCGGAGAGCGAGTGCCGATGGACGATGCCGCAAGGCTGCCCCTGTTCGTCCAGCACCGCGAGGGAGTTGAGGTTGGCTTGCCGGCGAAAGGCTTCCAGGACGTTGGCGGTGGGCGTATTGCGGGCAACGGCCGGTTGCTCGTTGAGCAGCGCACTGAGGTCGCTGCCATCATCGTTGAGGGCCACGCTGGTGTGATCATGCTTGGGCATCATTGCCCGAGCGTCCCTCGGCGGCTGTTCCTGGGGGCGACACAACAGGTAGCCCTGGACCAGGTCGACGCCCATCTCGGTCAGCACTGCCAGTTCTTCGGTCAGTTCGATCCCTTCGGCGATCACCTGGGCGCGGGAGGCTTTTGCGATTTGCAGAATCGAGCCGACGAACTCGCGCTTGAGGGCATCCTGGTGAATGCCGTCGATAAAGTGCCGGTCGATTTTCACGTAGTCCGGGCGCAGCTCCGACCACAGGCGCAGGCTCGAATAACCGGCGCCCAGGTCGTCCAGGGCGATGGAGAAACCCATGTCGCGGTAATGGTGCAGGGCGTTCTGCAGCAACTGGAAATCGTCGATCGGGGTCTGTTCGGTAAGCTCGATCACCACCTGGCTGGGGGGGATGCCGAAGTCCTCAAGCAGCTGCAAGGTACGCCCTGGTTGGTGGGCGGCCTCCAGCAGGGATTCCGGTGAGACGTTGAGGAACAGCTTGCCGGGCAGTTGTTGTTCGCTGAAGCGTTTGCAGGCGCTTTGCCGACAGGCAATCTCCAGCTCGCTCAGGCGCCCGGCCTGGCGCGCGACGGCGAACAGCGCGACAGGGGAGTGCAGAGGGCTGTTTGAGGGGCCGCGACTCAGGGCCTCATAACCCAGGATGCGCCGCTCGGACAGGGAAATGATCGGTTGGAACAGGCTGTGCAAACCGCTTTGAGCCAGGATTGAACTCAATGCACTGAGCTGTTCGGTCGTGGTCATGGCGATCTCTGTCGATAAAAAAGGACCGGGCGCGGCTCTGGCTAGAGAACGGCGCCCGGTCCTTTATTTCACGACAGAATGATGACTGTTTAATGACGATCCGAGGCGCGATCGAATTAAATTGCCATCATCCTCAGTGCTTGGCCACCGAGGTGTTGAGCTTCAGATAGTCCAGCAGGATGCGCCCGGTTTCACTCAGGTAGGCGTCGTCTTCCGGCTTGGTCTTGTCCGGCTCGGCAGCAGCCAGTGCATCTTCGTCTTCTTTCTTCAGCTCTTTGAGCGGCTCCTCGCCCTTGGCTTTGCGACGGGCGTTTTCCAGGGCCAGTTGCTTGGCTTCGATATCGGCATGTTGCGCCCGACGATCGGCTTCATTGAGGCTGACGGTTTTTTCCGCCATCAGCTTCTGTGCCAGGGCCAGCTTGTCGCGGATGAACACGAACTCCGGATCTTTCGCCGAACGGATTTCGTGTTCGGCCTTGAGCTGAGCCAGGAACGGTTTGAACGGGTCTACCGCAGGCTTGATGGCCGGGCGGATGGTGTCCCATGGCATGGCTTCAGGCAGGGCGCTTTCGCCGATTTCCTTGGTGTCGATGATCGACGGATAGCCGATATCCGGCAGCACGCCCTGGTGCTGGGTGCTCTGCCCGGAAACCCGGTAGAACTTGGCCAGGGTCAGCTTCAGCTCGCCGTGGTTCAGCGGCTGGATGGTCTGCACGGTGCCTTTGCCGAAGGTCTGGCCGCCGATGATCAAGGCGCGGTGGTAGTCCTGCATGGCGCCGGCGAAGATCTCCGAAGCCGAAGCCGAGAGACGGTTGACCAGCAGTGCCATCGGACCTTTGTAGAAGGCGCCGGGGTTTTCATCTTCCAGTACATCCACCCGGCCGTCGGCGTTGCGCACCAGCACGGTAGGACCCTTGTCGATGAACAGGCTGGTCAGCTCGGTGGCTTCCTGGAGGGAGCCGCCGCCGTTGTTGCGCAGGTCGATGACCACACCGTCGACCTTGTCTTTCTGCAACTCGGTCAGCAGTTTCTTCACGTCGCGGGTAGTGCTCTTGTAATCCGGATCACCAGCGCGGAAGGCCTTGAAGTCCAGGTAGAAGGCTGGGATCTCGATCACCCCGAGCTTGTAGTCCTTGCCGTCCTGCTTGAGGTTGAGGATCGACTTCTTCACCGCCTGGTCTTCGAGCTTCACCGCTTCGCGGGTGATCGGCACGATCTTGCTGGTCTGGTCGTTTGGCGCATTGCTGGCCGGAATCACTTCCAGGCGTACCAGGGTGCCTTTCGGACCACGGATCAGCTTGACCACTTCGTCCAGGCGCCAGCCCACCACGTCGACCATTTCCTTGTCGCCCTGGGCCACACCGATGATCTTGTCCGCAGGGGCTACCTGCTTGGTCTTGTCCGCCGGGCCTGCCGGCACCAGGCGCACGACCTTGACCTGGTCGTTGTCGCTCTGCAGCACGGCGCCGATGCCTTCCAGCGACAAGCTCATGTTGATGTCGAAGTTTTCCGCGTTATCCGGCGACAGATAGTTGGTGTGCGGGTCGTAAGACATGGCGAAGGTGTTGATGTAGGCCTGGAAGATATCTTCGGCACGGGTCTGGTCCAGGCGCGCCAGCTGGTTCTTGTAGCGCTTGGTCAGGGTTTCCTGGATCTGCTTGGGATCCTTGCCGGCGATCTTCATCCGCAGCACTTCGTCCTTGACGCGCTTGCGCCACAGGTCGTCGAGTTCGGCGGTGGTCTTGAGCCAAGGAGCATCCTTGCGATCGATCAGCAAGGTTTCCTTGGTGGTGAAGTCGATCTTGTCGACGCCCTTGTTAAGCTCGGCCAGGGCGAAGTCCAGGCGGGATTTGACCCGGTCCAGATAGCGCTTGTAGATGGTGAACCCGGCGTTCAGGTCGCCGCTCTTGAGGAAGTCGTCAAACTGGGTTTTCCATTTGTCGAACTCCGCGATGTCGCTGGCCATGAAGTAGCTGCGCGACGGATCCAGCAGCTTCAGGTAGCTGTCATAGATGATCACCGAGCGCGCATCATCCAGCGGCGGTTTGCTGTAGTGATGACGTTTGAGCAGTTCAACGACATTGAGGCTGGCAATTACCTCATCGCGATCGGGCTGAAGATTGTCCCAGCTATTGGCTGCGAACGTATTGGTCGACATCGGCAGCAGGCCGAAACCAATGAAAAGAGCGAGGGCGGTGCTGGGGAACAAATGCTTCATGCTGATTCGACGCGGGGGCAATTGATAACGCATATTAGGCCGTCTTTGAAGTCGCCGGTTCCATAAGGACCGGTCGCATAATGCAAAAAGCCCGGTGCTACCGCTCCGGGCTCAGTCCAGACTCACTATGGAGGCACTGTGAAAGCATTGCAAGGCGTTGAAGGTCATGTGGAGTGGGTGGAAGAGCCAAGTCCGGCCTGTGATGTGGGGCAAGTTCGCATTCGGGTGGCGGCTGCTGGCCTCAATCGGGCCGACCTGTTGCAGCGTGCGGGGCTCTATCCCCCGCCTCCCGGAGCCAGCAAGGCCCTTGGCCTGGAATGCTCCGGGGTAGTCAGTGAAGTGGGCCCGGGTTCGTCCTGGCAAGTGGGTGATCGGGTCTGTGCCCTGCTGGCGGGCGGAGGCATGGCTGAAGAGGTGGTGGTAGATGCCCGCCATGTACTGCCAGTACCCGAAGGGTTGTCCCTGGCCGAGGCCGCGGCGCTGCCCGAGGTCTACAGCACAGCCTGGCTGAATCTGTTCCAGCTGGCAGCGCTCAAGCCGGGCGAGAAGGTCCTGCTGCACGCTGGCGCCAGTGGCGTCGGCTCGGCGGCTATCCAGCTGTGCAAGGCGTTCGGCAACCCGTGCTGGGTGAGCGTTGGTTCAGCCGATCGCCTGGCCTACTGCGAGAGCCTCGGTGCCCAGGGCGGTGTGGTGCGTACCGATGGCATTGAGGCGCTGCGGGACTTTGGGCCTTTTGATGTGATTCTCGACCCGGTGGGCGCCAATTATGTGGCCAACAACCTCAAGCTGCTGGCCCTGGATGGACGTTGGGTACTGATCGGCTTGATGGGCGGGCGCGAAGCGCAGCTGGACCTGGCCCAGGTGCTGGGCAAGCGGATCCAGTTTCTGGGGTCGACCCTGCGCAGCCGGAATGACCAGTTCAAGGCCGACCTGTTGAGCGACCTTGGGCAGAATGTCTGGCCGTTGTTCAGCGAAGGGCGTCTGAGCCCGCAATTGGCCAGGACCTTTGCGATCCAGGATGCAGAAGCCGCTTTTGCGGAGCTGGCGACCAATCAGGTCTCGGGCAAGCTGGTGCTGGTGATCGACCCCAGCCTGACCTGAGCCCTGCAGGAGCCGGCTTGCCGGCGAAGGGGGCGTCAGGCCTGACGGTCTGTTCGCTGGCAAGCCAGCTCCTACACAAGCCAGCTCCGGGGATCTCTGGGGCTGGTCACTTCCAGTGGTGGATCGGCCAGCCGGCCTTCTGCGCATGTTCACGCAGCACCGGATCCGGGTTCACCACCTGCGGGTGGTCCACGCGCAGCAGCAACGGCAGGTCATTGCGCGAGTCGGAGTAGAAGGTTGCGCCTTCCAGGTTTTCTTCCTCGGCATCCAGCCATTGCAGCAGGCGGGTGATCTTGCCCTCGCGGTAGGTCAGGGTGCCAACGGTGCGGCCGCTGTAGACCCCATGCTGCACCTCCAGCTCGATTCCCAGGACTTCGTCGATACCCAGGCGCGCGGCAATCGGTTTCACCAGGTGGGTGCCCGAGGCCGAGATCACCAGGATCCGGTCGCCGGCCTGGCGGTGGGCGGCAATGGCCTTGCAGGCGTCGCTGAAGATGATCGGCTCGATCACCTCTTCGACCCAGGGCTCGACCAGGTGCGCGACCTCTTCCGGGGTGCGTCCGCTCATGGGTTCCAGGCTGAAGTCCATGAACTCCTCCATGGCCAGCTTGCCATGGCTGTAGGCGTCCATCAGCTCATGGTTGCGACGCATGAACGACTCGCTGTCGACCCAGCCCAGGCGGCCCATCTGCTCGCTCCAGAGGGTGGCGCAGTCGCCGTGAATCAGGGTTTCGTCCAGATCAAAAATTGCCAAGGCCATCAGTGCCGCTCTCTCTTCAGGATCAATTGCGTGAATGCCATCAGGCTACCTCACACAGGGCTGTCGGATCGATGCTCAATGCCAGACGCTGGCCGTCGGCGTGCAGATCATCGGCCGAGCGGTTGAGTACATCCACCACCAGCTCCACGCCTCGGGCCTCGACTCGATAGCGGATCACGTTGCCCAGCAGACTGTGGCTGCGTACCAGCGCATCCAGTGGGCCTTCCTTGCGCAGTTCGATGGCTTCCGGGCGGATGGCGATGCGGCCGCTGACCGGCCGCTGCAGCAGCTTGCTGGCGCTGTCGGCATCCAGCAGGTTGTAGTTGCCGATAAAGCCCGCGGCGAAGGCGTCCACCGGGGCGGTGTAGAGGGTTTCGGCATCGCCGCTCTGGACGATCCTGCCCTGGTTCATCAGGAAGATCCGGTCGGACATGGTCAGGGCTTCTTCCTGGTCGTGGGTGACGAAGATCGTCGTCAGGCCCAGTTCCCGCTGGATGTTGCGGATCTGTTCGCGCAAGTGCTTGCGGATCCGTGCATCCAGGGCCGACAGCGGTTCGTCCAGCAACAGCAGGCGCGGGCGGGTCACCAGGGAGCGGGCCAGGGCCACGCGCTGGCACTGGCCACCGGACAGCTGGTGCGGGTAGCGGCTGGCGAAGTCGTTGAGCTCCACCAGTTGCAAGGCTTCCTCGACCCGCTTGCGGCTGTCTTCGGCGCCGACCTTCTGCATGCGCAGGCCAAAGGCGACGTTCTGTTCCACGGTCATGTTGGGAAACAGCGCGTAGCTCTGGAACACCATGCCGATCCCGCGTTTCTGCGGGCTCAGGGGCACGATGTCCTGGCCGTCGAGGAGGATCTTGCCGCCGTCCACCGGGGTCAGGCCGGCGATGCAGCGCAGCAGGGTCGACTTGCCGCAGCCGGAAGGGCCGAGCAGGGTGACGAACTCGCCCTTGCGGATTTCGCAATTGATGTCGCTGAACACTGTGGTGCCCGCATAGTTCTTTTGCAGGTGTTGGACGCTGACGAAGCTCATTGGCTTTTGTCCTTGTTCAAGATGTTGGCGGCCCAGGTCAGAAGCAGCACGAAGAAGAAGTAGGAAATCACCAGGGCGCTGGTGAAGTGGCCGCTGCTGTTGCGCATGTTGTTCAGGTAGACCTGCAGGGTTTCATAGCGGGTGCCCACCAGGATGTTGGCGAACACGAACTCGCCGAACAGGAACGAGAAGGACAGCAGCAGCGCCACCATCAGGCCCTTGCGCAGGTTCGGCAGGACCACCAGGAAGGCTGCCTGCCAGGTACTGGCGCCCAGCAGTTGGGCAGCGTCCATCAGGTCCCGCAGGTTGATCGCCTGCAAGTTGTTGGTGATGGCCCGGTACATGAACGGCAATGCCACGGTGAAGTAGCAGCCGATGAGGATCCAGGGCGTGCCGACCATGGCGAAGGGCCCCGAACCATAGAGTTGCAGCAGGCCCACCGAGGACACCACCGGCGGCACCGCGAAGGGCAGCAGGATCAGGATGTTCATCAGCGCATCGAGCCTGGGGAAGTGGTAGTGCACCACGAACAGCAGCGGCAGGATCAGCACCACTGAAAGCACCAGCGCACCCACGCAGACCAGCAATGACTGGCCGAAGGCATTGAGAAAACGTGGGTCGCTCCACAGCTGCAGGTACCACTTGAAGGTGAAGCCGCTGGGCAGGATGGTCGCCGACCAGCTGCTGGCAATCGAGTAGACGAAGGTCCCCAGCAGCGGCAGCAGAAGGATGGCAAACAGCAGGTAGACCATCACTCGGTGGTAGAGCGCGGCGGAGCCGGGTTCAGCGCGAGACATGGTAGCTCCTCTTCAACAGCAGTTGATGGACGATGGTCACCAGGGTCATCAGCGCCACCAGCACCACGGCGAGGGCGCTGGCCATGTTCGGATCCAGGGAGATGTCCCCGGAGACCATGGCGGCGATGCGGATCGGCAGGACGTTGAAGTTGCCGGTGGTCAGGGCGTAGACCGTGGCGTAGGCGCCCAGGGCGTTGGCCAGCAGGATGACGAAGGTGCCCAGCAGCGCCGGGGTCAGCACCGGCAGGCCGATATGCCGCCAGAACTGCCAGCCGTTGGCCCCCAGCAAGGCGGCGGATTCACGCCAGTCCTCGCGCAGGGCGTCGAAGGCCGGGTAGAGCAGCAGCACGCCAAGGGGGATCTGGAAGTAGGTGTAGAGAATGATCAACCCAGTCTTGGAGTACAGGTTGAAGTCCTGAATGATCCCCGACTGCTTGAGCATGATGGTGATGGTGCCGTTGAAGCCCAGCAGGATGATGAAGGCGAAAGCCAGGGGCACCCCGGCGAAGTTGCTGGTCATGTTGGCGAAGGCATTGACGAAGTTGCGCAGGCGCGAATCCACCCGGCGCAGCGAGTAGCTGCCCAGCACCGCGATGATGATGCCGAACACGCTGGACCAGAAACTGATCTCCAGGCTGTACTGGATGGCCTGCAGGTAGAACTTCGAGCTGAAGATCCTGGTGAAGTTGGCCAGGCCCCAGCCGAACTCTTCCGATTGCAGGCTGTTGATCAGCACCCACACCAGGGGGGCAATCTGGAACACGATGAAGAACAGGGCGAAGGGCACCAGGCACAGGGCCGCCAGCCATTTGCTACGGGTGACTGAATTCACTTCAACAGCTCCCGGCAGAAAGGTTTGTCATGGGGCGCGCCCAGCAATTGGCAGACGGTGCCGCACAGTTCGGTCTGTTTCGGCGCGGCAGCGGGGTCGAGGCTGAAAGCGTCGCCGAGAACGAACAGCGGGACCTCTCGCTCCTCAGCCAGCAGGCCATTGTGCGAGCGGTCGTTGTTCATGCCGTGGTCGGCCGTCACCAGCACCTGGTAGCCGGCGTCGAGCCAGCCTTGCAGGTAGTCGGCGAGAATGATGTCCGCTGAGCGCGCGCTGTTGCGGTACTGCGAACTGTCCAGGCCGTGCTTGTGTCCGGCGTCGTCGATGTTCATCGGATGCACCAGCAGCAGGTTGGGCTGATGGCGCAGGCGCAGGTCCTCGGCGTCGGCGAACAGATGGGAATCGGGGTAATGATCGCTCCAGTAGAAGTGGCCGTACTGGATCGGCAGTTCAGGGTTTGCGGTGTGCCGGTCTTGCGGGGCGTTGAAGGGCGAACGGTTGTACAGCTCACTGACCCAGTGATAGGCCGCGGCGGCAGTGCTCAGGCCGGCCTCGCGGGCGTAGTGGAACAGACTGCGCTGGTTGGACAGGCGCGAAACCTGGTTGTGCACGATACCGCTGTCGATCGGCCGCACGCCGGTGAGTATGCATTCGTACAGAGGGCGGGAGAGGGCAGGTAGTTCGCATTGCAGTTTGTACAGGGCGGCGCGGCCAGCACCGACGTAGGCTTGCAGGTGCCCCATGGCGTGTCGGGCAACTTCGTGGTTGAGGCCGTCGAGCACCACAAGGATGACGTTGTGCTTCATGAGGTGGAGGGCTCCGGGATCGGGTGTGTAGGAGCCGGCTTGCCGGCGAGTGGTCTGTGTGCGCTTGTCTGTGCAGCGCCTTTGAGCCATTCGCCGGCAAGCCGGCTCCTACAGGGATGCAGCCTTACTGCATGTTGATGATCACTTCTTCCTGCCACTTCTGCGGCAGGCCCTTGGAGGTTTTCTCCCAGGCATCGGCGTCCTTGATCGGTGTTACGTGCTTGTACTGCTCGTTGGGCAGCAGGTTGGCCTGTACGTCCGCCGGCAGGGTCAGGTGCTCGGCACGGATCGGCCGCGCATTGCCGCGGGCCAGGTTGGTCTGGCCGGCGTCGCTGAAGATGTACTCGCGGGTCAGCTTGGCGGCGTTGGGATGCTTGGCGTACTTGTTGATGATGGTGGTGTAGCCGGAGATCACCGAGCCGTCCGACGGGATCAGCACGATGTAGTCGTCCTTGTTGACCATCTTGTTGCGGTAGCTCAGGCCGTTGAAGTCCCAGACCACGCCCACTTCCACTTCACCCTTTTCCATGGTGGCGATGGTCGGGTTGGCCAGGGACAGGCGCCCCTGCTTGGCGATCTCGGCGAACATCAGCAGCGCCGGCTGGATGTTCTTCTCGTCACCACCCTTGGCAATGGCGGCGGCCAGTACGCCGTTGGCGGCCTGGGCCGCGGTGCTCACGTCACCGATGGAAACCTTGTACTTGCCCTTTTCCAGGTCGGCCCAGCTCTTCGGCGCTTCGGAGCCGTGCAGCAGCTTCTTGTTGATGATGAAGGCGATGGTGCCGGTGTAGGCCAGCGCCCAGTTGCCGTCCTTGTCCTTGGCCCAGTCCGGGACCTGGGCCCAGGTGCTCGGCTTGTAAGGCTGGGCCACGCCCTGCTTGACCGCGATCGGGCCGAAAGCCGCGCCAACGTCGCCGATATCGGCGCTGGCATTGTCTTTCTCGGCGGCGAACTTGGCGATCTCCTGGGCCGAGCTCATGTCGGTGTCGATGTGCTTGAGGCCGTAGGTCTTGGCCAGGTCTTCCCAGGTGCCTTTCCAGTTGGCCCAGTCATCGGGCATGCCGACGCTGTTGACCGCGCCTTCTGCTTTCGCAGCGGCTTCCAGGGTTTTCAAATCGTTATCAGCAGCCATGGCGGCGGTGCACAGGGCAATGGTCGAGCCTAACAGTGATGCCAGGAAAAGCTGTTTCATCCGAAGCTCCTTTGGGCGTGTTCAACGCTGCGTTTTATCGACAGTCTTGCGGTGGGTTGGTCTAGGTCAGCAATACCTGAGCCAATTTAGGCGGGTTGGATGACACTTTGATGTCGGTGCCAACGATCGACGCATGGATTGAGGCGCAGGTCCGAGGCTGCGAAATAAGCGTAGACCATGGCCAAACGCCCGCAGAACAAGGATCTGGCGGGTAATTTGCAAGTTGGTGACAGGCCCGCTGAGCGCCTTTGTCATCTGTCAGTCATATGCATTGCCTAGGCTTTGGGCACGGATGCAGAGCACTGCCCCGGCCATTGCGCTGCCCTGAAACAGTGCTGGTCTAGTCCAGATAGGTAACGTTGATGCGTATTGATGCAACCAAAGCGGTGACAGCCATCGGCCAGGTCCTGCAGGAGCAGATCGCCCACGGGCTGTTGGCGCCCGGTAGCAAGCTGCCGGCCGAACGCAAGCTCAGCGAGCTATTTGCCACCACCCGCATCACTGTGCGTGAGGCCCTGCTGCAACTGGAGGCCCAGGGCCAGATCTACCGTGAAGAGCGTCGTGGCTGGTTTGTCTCGCCGCCGCGCCTGGCCTACAACCTGATGCAGCGCAGCCACTTCCACGCCATGGTCAGCGCCCAGGGGCGGGTGCCCTCCACCGAGGTGATTTCCGCGCGCCTGCAACCGGCATCGGCGGCGGTCTGCGCCTGGCTGCAATTGCCGGCACTGTCCAGCGTGATCCAGATCTGCCGCGCACGACGTATCGATGAGCGACTGGTGCTGTATGTCGAGCACTACCTGAACCCCAAGTATTTTCCGAAGATTCTCGATCTGGACCTGAACCAGTCGATCACCGAACTCTATGCCCGGCATTACGACCTGCACTACGGACGGGTGCGCTTTGAAATCGTGCCCACCTCACTGCAGCCGGAAGCGGCGGCGGCCTTGAAGGTCTCGGTGGGCAGCCCGGGGCTGCGGATTGCCCGGGTGAACTATGACCAGCACGAGCGGCTGATCGATTGCGACCTGGAGTTCTGGCGCCATGACGCGATTCATGTCGGTGTTGACGTTCTTTAGGCGCCAGTGTCGTTCGCCGGCAAGCCGGCTTCTACAGGATCACTCCTTTTCCGCGCCGCCGCCTGCGGTGATCACCTGGATGCTCATGCGCGGCGTAGCCAGGTCCAGCCCGGCTTCGTCGAGGTGACGCTTGAGGGACAGGTTGAACGCCCGGGACACTTCCCACTGCTTGATCGGTGCAGTCTTGAAACGGGCCCGGAGGATGGCGCTGCCGGACTCGAAACTCTCCACCCCCTGGATTTCCAGCGGCGACCAGATATTGCGGCGCTGCAGGGGGTCGGTGCGCATCTTCTGGCCGACATCGCGCATCAGCTTGATTGCGTCGTCGATTTCCATGTTGTACGGGATCGCCACGCGGAAGATCGCGTAGCCGAACTCCCGGGAGTAGTTCTTGATGCTCTTGATTTCGCTGAACGGGATGGTGTGCACGATGCCGTCGATGTCCCGCAGGCGCACGGTACGGATAGTCAGGCCCTCGACGGTGCCCAGGTGGCCGCCGACATCGACGTAGTCGTCGATGGCCAGGGAGTCCTCGATGATGATGAACAGGCCGGTGATCAAGTCCGCTACCAGGGACTGGGCGCCGAAACCGATGGCCAGGCCGATGACACCGGCACCGGCCAGCAGCGGCGTGACGTTCATGCCCATGTTCGCCAGGGCAACGATGGTGGCAATGATGAAGATCGCCACGAACAGCACGTTGCGAATCAGCGGCATCATGGTTTGCGCGCGCGCGTTGGCCAGGCCCTTGCGCGAACGGGTCAGGGCGTGATGCACCGCGGTGTCGCTGAGAATCCAGATCAGCCAGGCAAAGATCAGGGTGCCGCCGAGGCTGAACAGCTTGACGCTGACTTCATGGCCATCGCCTTCGGTGAAGCGGATCAGCGACATGCCCCAGACCCGCAGGCCGAGCTCGATGAATGCCAGCCAGACCGCCAGGTGAGCCAGGGTGTAGAAGAAGCTTTTCAGCCGCTCGGAGTACAGCGCATGGCGTTTGTGCCCGCGCTGGGGCTTGAGGGCATGGCGGCGTACCAGGCCGTTGATCACCATGCACAGCACCAGCAGTACCGTGCACAGCAACGACTGGCGCAGGGCGGTGCTGGTGTCGCCGGCGGAAACGAAGGTGGCGAACAGCGAGATACCTACCAGCACCAGGGCCGGCAGGTACCAGAAGGTGCCGATGATCTCGATGGTGTCGCTCAGGGCCCGGCGGGTCAGGCGCCGTGACAGTGGCTGATTGCGGATCAGGTGGGCGATGGGGCGGCGGAAACGCAGGATGAACACGCCGGTGGACAGCGCCGCCATGACATTGGCGAAGGTCGCCGCGGTATGGGCCAGGTGCTGGCCCAGGCTGGCCACCATGCGTGGGTCGCTCAGGGCCTCGCCAAAGGCGGCGAAGCTGCCGATCCACCACAGCGGGCGGAAGGCCTGGCGCCGCAGGATGTACAGGGCGCGATGGCGGTGCGGGCCATCGAGTACGGAGAACGCCACCACGCAGATCGCCGAGAAACAGGTGCCGACCACCAGGGCGTAGGCCAGGACCATGGCCAGGTCCTTGCCCAGGGAAGAGGGCAGGGAGTAGGTCATGTAGACCGTGATCAACAGGGCGATCAGCCAGGGGCCGAGCTTGCGCAGGGCAAAGCGCAGCAGGTCCCAGGTCTTGGGGTGCTGGGGCAGGTCTTCGGTCAGGCCGAAGCGCAGGCGCACCCGGTGGCTGAGCCAGATCAGCGCTGCTGCCAGCAGGCTCCAGACCATGAGGATCAGGGCAAAGGCAAAGATGATCGGCAGCCACTGGCTGGCTGGCAGCATCAGTGCCGAGAGTTCTTCCTTGGCCAGGTCGAACTCGTCGGACCAGCGGGTAACCGGGCTGTCGGCCCCGGAGAATTGCTTTTCCAGGTTCGACAGGGTGCCGCCGATCAGGCCCAGTACGCCTTCTTCTGGCGTGGGCTGGGCTTTTTTCGTGGCATCTCGCAGTTTCTTCAGGTCCGCCAGCAGCTTGGTCCGTTGCTGGTCGTTCTCCAGGGACTTGATCACCTCGTCCAGGGATTGCCCCAGGGGTTCCTCAGCCTGGGGCTGCGCCTTGGTCTGGTTGCCCAGCAAGCCAGGCAAGCCCACCGCCTGGGCGCTCCCCAGGGGCAGCAGGGTCAGCAGGCAGACGAGCACATAGCAGGGCAGGGCAAAAAGACGAGCGAACACTGGGCGGTCAACCTCGGGGAAAATGGATCGACCGAGTGTACGAGGCCGCCAAATTCAATGCGAGGGTGAGTGCTGCATTTATTCCGCGAGCTTGGCCAGGATCTTGTAGACCACGGTGCCGAGAATCAGCAGCATGCCGATCCACATGCTGAACACACCGAGGTTCTTGTCCCGGAAGTTGAAGCCGATGGCCAGCAGGATCATGCCCGTGAGAATGGGGATGAGCATGGAGTGGAACGAAGACATCGAGATCATGGCGACAGCCTTGTCAGGAGGAGTAACTGTAAGTCTAGGTCGCTTTGTCGCGGCCCGGGTTGATGTGCATCAGAAACAGGCGGGCGTGTGTCCACGCGCCCGCCCTCTGCCTCATGGCAGTTCGTGGCTAGCGTAGAAGGCGCTCAGCACTTTCACCAGATGAGCCAGGTCATGGCTGCCACAGAGCTCGCGGATCGAGTGCATGGCGAAGGTCGGCAGGCCGATGTCCACAGTGCGTACCCCCAGATGGCTGGCGGTGATAGGGCCGATGGTCGAGCCGCAACCCATGTCGCTGCGTACCACGAAGCTCTGTACCGGCACTTCTTCGGCCATGCACAGGTGGCGGAAGAAGCCGGCGGTTTCGCTGTTGGTGGCGTAGCGCTGGTTGCTGTTGACCTTGATCACCGGGCCGGCATTGAGTTTCGGGCCGTGATTGGCGTCATGCTTGTCGGCGTAGTTGGGGTGTACGCCGTGGGCATTGTCTGCGGAAATCAGCAGCGACCTCTGGATGGTGCGGACGAACTCGTCGCCTTCGGGCAGCAGGCGGCGCAGGGTCTGTTCGAGCATCGGACCATCAGCGCCGCAAGCCGAGCAGGAGCCGACTTCTTCATGGTCGTTGCACACCAGTACGCAGGTTTCCTCGCTGTCGGCCGTCAACAGGGCCTGCAGCCCGGCGTAACAGGACAGCAGGTTGTCCAGGCGCGCGCCGGCAATGAAGTCACCGTGCAGGCCGATCACGGCAGCACTCTGGGTGTCGTAGAAGCTCAACTCGTAGTCCAGCACCACATCGGCGTTCAGGCCGTGTTCGCGGGCCAGTTGGTCGGTCAGGACCGCTCGGAAATCCACCCGCTCATCGCCGGCGAACTGGGCCAGGATCGGCGGCAATTCGTTCTGCGCGTTGATCGCCCAGCCCTGATTGGCTTCACGGTTGAGGTGGATGGCCAGGTTGGGAATGATCGCGATCGGCGCCTTGAAGTCGATCAGCTGGCTTTCCACCTTGCCGTCGCGGCGGAAGGTCACGCGGCCGGCCAGGGACAGGTCGCGGTCGAACCACGGAGCCAGCAATGCGCCGCCATAGACTTCGACGCCCAGTTGCCAGAAGCCCTGGCGTTGCAGTTCCGGCTGGGGCTTGACCCGCAGGCAGGGGCTGTCGGTGTGGGCGCCTACCAGGCGGATGCCGCCTTGCAGTGGCGAATGCCGGCCCAGTTTGAAGGCGACGATGGAGGAGTCGTTACGGGTGACGTAGTAGCGGCCGTTGGCTTCGGTGGTCCATGGCTCGCGCTCGTCGAGGCGCTGGTAACCCGCCGCTTCCAGGCGTTGAACGAGGCTGGCAGTGGCATGGAAAGGGGTAGGGGAGGCCTTGAGAAAGTCGATCAGGCCTTGGTTCAACTCTTCGCGCATAAGTAGCTCCAGACAGCAGTGGCGCGAGTTTAACGTATAGGCGGGCCTTGTAGGAGCCGGCTTGCCGGCGAAGAACAGGCGCCGGGGCGACATCGCCGGCAAGCCGGCTCCTGCAGTGGGGGGGTCAGAACGGCGCGGGGCACTCGAAGCGCAGGCGCTCGCCTGTCTGCGGGTGAGTGAAGCTGAGCATGCTGGCATGCAGGCATAGGCGGGGCCAGGCCGCCAGTGCTTGTGGATGGGCATAAAGGCCGTCACCCAGCAGCGGATGGCCGATGGAAAGCATGTGTACCCGCAACTGATGAGAGCGGCCGGTGATGGGGGTCAATTCGACCCGGCACCAGTCGCCGCAGCGCTCCAGCACTCGCCAGAAGGTCAGGGCGTGCTTGCCGAATTCGTGGTCCACCACATGCCGGGGTTTGGTTGGCGGATCATAACGCAAGGGCAGATCGATGCTGCCGCTGTCCAGTTCCGGCTGGCCCCAGCACAGGGCGGTGTAGGCCTTTTCGGTTTCGCGGTCATGAAACTGTCGCGACAGTTCGCGATGGGTATCAGCGTCCCGGGCCAGGAGAATGATGCCCGAGGTTTCCCAATCCAGCCGGTGGACGATACGGGCTTCGGGGTAGCCGTTTTCCTGCAGGCGAGTGATCAGGCAGTCCTTGTTGTCGTCGGCGCGACCGGGGACTGAAAGCAGCAGGGTGGGTTTGTTCACCACCAGGACGGCGGGGTCCTGATGCAGGATGTGGATATTCGACAACGGCATTGAAACAGCCTCGTAACAAACGCCAACGGCGGCTCGCCGACCTCGATGCAATGCATGAGGCCAGCGAGCCGCCGTGGCTCCCGTCGGATCAATCAGCGATCAGGCAGGGTGATATTGAGTTCCAGGATCGAGCAGCTGCCCTGGTTTTCCAGAGCGACGTGCACGTCGTCGGACCCGATATTGACGTACTTGCGGATCACTTCCACCAGTTCCTTCTGCAAGGCGGGCAAGTAATCAGGGGTGCTGCGCTGGCCGCGTTCATGCGCCACGATGATCTGTAGACGCTCTTTCGCTACCGACGCGGTGCTGACCTTTTTGCTGGCACGAAAGAAGTCAAAAAGATTCATTATCTACCTCCAAACAGGCGCTCGAAGAATCCCTTCTTCTCGACATCAAGGAACCGGTGCTCCACGGTTTTGCCCAGCAGGCGGTCAACCGCATCGCTGTAGGCCTGGCCAGCATCACTCTGGTCGTCGAGAATCACCGGCACGCCCTGGTTGGAAGCCTTGAGCACTGCCTGGGACTCCGGAATGACGCCGAGCAGGGTCACTGCCAGAATTTCTTTGACGTCTTCAACACCGAGCATTTCGCCATTGCTGACACGCTCCGGGTTGTAGCGGGTCAACAGCAGGTGTTCCTTGATCGCGTCCTCGCCCTTTTCGGCGCGACGGGATTTGCTGGCCAGCAGGCCGAGCATGCGGTCGGAGTCACGCACCGAAGACACTTCAGGGTTGGTCACGACAATCGCTTCGTCGGCGAAGTACATGGCCAGGTGCGCGCCTTTCTCGATACCGGCCGGGGAGTCGCAGACCACGAACTCGAAGGTTTCCTTGAGTTCCATCAGGACCTTTTCCACGCCTTCCAGGGTCAGCGCGTCTTTGTCGCGGGTCTGGCTGGCGGCCAGTACGTAGAGGTTTTCCAGGCGCTTGTCTTTGATCAGGGCTTGCTGCAGGTTGGCTTCGCCGTTGACCACGTTGACGAAGTCATACACCACGCGACGCTCGCAGCCCATGATCAGGTCGAGGTTACGCAGGCCGACGTCGAAGTCGACGATCACTGTTTTGTGGCCGCGCAGAGCGAGGCCGGTACCGATAGCGGCGCTGGTGGTGGTTTTACCCACACCACCCTTGCCGGATGTAACCACGAGAATCTTGGCCAAGGTGTTTCACCCCTAAGGAAAAAGGACTTTTAGCCCCTGAAAAACATCTCTTGAAAACTACTGCAGTCGGACAGCCTTGGCTGGAGCTCGGTCAGCGGCAGGGTTTATCGTCGATAAACACTGCTGATTGCCAATTTCCTACTTCGTTTGAGCCGTTTTCGCTACGTTTTAGAGATGCTTGGAAAATGCGGCAGTATCCGTTAAAGACGTGTGATGTTCAACACGTCACCCGACAGGCTGACCTGGACTCCGGAGCCCCACAGAGGGTCGCGTCGCAGGTCCTCGGAAACCTTGTACTGGCCTGCAATGGAGATCAGTTCAGCGCTCAATTGCTGACAGAAAATCCGCGCCTTGGTGTCACCCTTGACTCCGGCCAGGGCGCGGCCGCGCATGGGGCCGTATACATGGATATTGCCATCGGCGAGAAGTTCCGCACCGGGGCTGACCGAGGACACCACTACCAGATCGCCACCCTGGGCATAGATCTGCTGCCCGCCGCGTACGGGCGAGGTGATGATGCGAGTCGGTTTGATGGTGGGTTCCGGCGGTTTTTCCGGCTTCTTGATTTCACTTTCCGGTGGCTCCAGCGGCCGCTCCCGGGCGCCGGAAGGCGGCAGCACCGGCAGGTCGACGGCAATCGCCGCGGCAATGTCTTCGATGCGGCTGGCGCGGATCGCCAGGGTCCGCAGGCCGTGCTGGCGGCAGACGCGCATCAGCCCGGGCAGATCCACCGAGCCTTCGCCAGCAGGCAGCTTGTCCAGGGCCAGTACCAGCGGGGCGTTGCTGAAGAAGTTCGGCGCCTGGGCGACTTTCGCGGCCAGTTGGCGATCGAGGCCTTCGAGGTCGTTGCGGGCCAGTTCCAGCACGGTGATGGCGAGCATGCTGCCCTTTAACTGGAACACAGGATCTTGGTCTAGCGATTCGGTTTGGCTCATGGTCTGCAGAAGGCGGCTTGTCACTAAAAGTGCCGAGACTTATAACGAGATCGCCCGCGCCCCGCAAGCCAGGTCGAACCGATGTAGAATGCGCGACCTTGTTGTCTGTCCCGGAATCTGTAATGGATCGCCCGCGTTTTCGAGCTGCATTCTTGTCTCCACGTTTCTGGCCGCTGTGGCTGGGGCTTGGTGTGTTATGGCTGATCGTCCAGTTGCCCTATGCCGCACTGCTGCACATCGGTCGCGCCCTCGGGGCGCTGATGTACCGGGTGGCCGGTGAGCGCCGGCGGATTGCCAAGCGCAACCTGGAACTGTGTTTCCCGGAAAAGTCCGCCGCGGAACGCAAACGCCTGCTCAAGGAGAACTTCGCCTCCACCGGGATCGCCTTCTTCGAGATGGCCATGAGCTGGTGGTGGTCCAAGCCGCGGCTGGCTCGGCTGGCCCATGTCGAAGGGCTGGACTACCTCAAGCAGGCCCAGCGCGACGGTCATGGGGTGATTCTCATGGCCCTGCACTTCACCACCCTGGAGATCGGCGCGGCGCTGCTGGGCCAGCAACACACCATCGATGGCATGTACCGCGAACACAAGAACCCACTGTTCGACTTCATCCAGCGCCGCGGGCGCGAGCGCCACAACCTCGATTCCCTAGCGGTGGAGCGCGACGACGTGCGCGGCATGCTCAAGCTGCTGCGGTCCGGACGGGCGATCTGGTATGCGCCGGACCAGGACTATGGCGCCAAGCAGAGCGTTTTCGTGCCGCTGTTCGGTATCCAGGCTGCGACGGTCACCGCTACCAGCAAGTTCGCCCGCCTGGGCAAGGCGCTGGTGGTGCCTTTCACCCAGGAACGCCTGGCCGATGGCAGTGGGTACCGTCTGGTGATCCATGCCCCCCTGACGGATTTTCCCGGCGCCACCGAAGAGGAGGATTGCCTGCGGATCAATCAGTGGGTGGAAACCGCCTTGCGCGCCTGCCCCGAGCAGTACCTCTGGGCTCACCGTCGCTTCAAGAGCCGGCCGCCAGGCGAGCCCAAGCTCTATAAGAAGCGCGGTTGACCCTCTGGCCTTGATGAGCGGCCCTGGTACGCCATGGATGGAGTGAAGCAATGAGTGCTGGACCGGTAACAGGTTTGATTCTTTCCGGCGGTGGTGCCCGGGCCGCTTATCAAGTCGGCGTGCTGGCGGCGATTGCCGAGTTGCTGGGCCCGGGGGCGCGCAACCCGTTCCCGGTGATCGTCGGCACTTCAGCGGGGGCCATCAATGCCGTCAGCCTGGCCAGTGGCGCCGCGGACTTTTCTGCGGCGATCCAGCGCCTCACGGCGTTCTGGCGCAACTTTCGCAGTGATCAGGTAATGCGCAGCGACTGGCCCGGGGTCATTCGCCAGGCCAGCCGCTTTGTCGGCCACAGCCTGCTGGGGCTGGGTGCCCAGGTGCCGGTGGCGCTGATCAACAACTCGCCGCTGCGCGAGCTGCTCAACGAACACATGCACCTGTCGGGCATCAACGACGCGATTGCCCAGGGCCAATTGCACGCTGTGGCGGTAACCGCGTTCGGCTACGAATCCGGCCAGGCGGTGACCTTCTATCAAGGGGGCGGGGTGATCGATCCCTGGCTGCGGCATCGACGGATCGGCATTCCCACCCATCTGACGGTGGACCACTTGCTGGCCAGTTCGGCGATCCCCTTGCTGTTCGCGCCGGTGAAGCTCGACCAGGAGTATTTCGGCGATGGGGCGGTGCGCCAGTCGGCGCCTATCAGCCCGGCCCTGCACCTGGGGGCCAGCCGTGTGCTGGTGGTGGGCGTCAGCGGCAACCCGCGGGGCAACGATCCGGAGAGTGCCGGGCAGCGGACCTATACCGGTCAGGAGCCGACCCTGGCGCAGATTGGCGGGCACATGCTCAACAGCACCTTCATTGACAGCCTGGAAAGCGATATCGAATTGCTGGAGCGGCTCAATCACTTCAGCCGGTTGCTGCCCGGCAGTGCGGCCGACCGCGCCCTGGGCATTGCTCCAGTGGAAGTACTGGTGATTGCCCCCAGCCAGCCCATCGACGAGATTGCCGCTCGTCATCGGCATGAGCTGCCGGCAGCGTTGCGTGTATTCCTGCGTGGGCCCGGGGCGACCCGCACCAGCGGCGCAGGGGTCTTGAGCTATCTGCTGTTCGAAGCGCCCTACTGCAACGAGCTGATCGAGCTGGGCCGCAGTGACGCCCTGGCCAAGCGCGAGGAGCTGGCGCGCTTCCTTGGGCTGGCGCGCGCGCCACGGGCCTGAATCCGCTTGGGAGCATGCACGCGCCTGCGTGCGGAACAATGCGCGCAGCCCTTCCTGCTCTCTATTGCCGGCGCTGCCGAGGGCCGGTGCAGTCTTTTGAGATCAATCTGATTACAAAGGTTCGGGATCGCTTGGATGATGGTGGTGATCAATGTCGATCATCATCGCGGTTCCTCCTGCTTTCTACGGCCATTTGCTGTCAATTGTGGACATTGTCTTGAGGAGCCTGCGACGCAAATGTGGTAGGTAGTCTCATGCAACGATTGGTCCGCTCGACGCTGTCGGGCCTATTTACGATGTCCCTCGTGGCTGTGTCGATCCAGGCGCGAGCTGCTGAGTACGGCCAGATTGATCTCTCCAATCCGGCTGGCGGTGATTCGATGAGCCTGCATCCGGGCGACTCCGTGATCTATGACGGCCCGGGGGCGGCGATCAACATTTCGGCCAAGGGCAATAACCTGAATGCCGAAGGGGTTGATATCCAGGCCGGTTCCCCGGTCGGCAGCTTCACGGTCGGGGTCAGCGCCAGCGATGGTGGACACGTGACTCTGGTGGATAGCCAGGTACTGAGCCACCGCACTTACGCGCTCGAGGCCCGTGGTCCTGGCAGTGAAATCGTCGCCACCGGCACCTCGCTCACTTCCCGGCAGTCATTTGGTGCATACGCGTACGGTGGTGGCCGTATCACGCTTGACGGTGGCAGCATTACCACCCTCGGCACCTATGGCCATGGCGTGGTCGCCTCGGGTGCGGGAACGGCTCTGGAAGCTCGTAATCTGAGCATCTCTACCAGTAATGCCAGCGGATATGGCGCCGAGGTGTCCCAGCGCGCCTCAATGACGCTGGAGGCGGTCACCATCAATACGGCGGGCGAGGACGCTTCGGTTCTGTATGTCAGGGGGGCCGGGTCAAGCCTGGCCTTCATCGACAGCCATGGCACTTCTGCCAGTTACTCCGGCGCCCGACTTTATGGTGGCAAATTCTCGATGCTTGGCGGCAGCCTCACCGCCCACGAGGACGCAGTATTTCTGGGGTACGACTTCGACGGCGTTGGCTCGTCAGCCGATATTCGCGATGCAACGCTGAGCTCCAGCAATGGCTATGGGCTCAACCTCAATGGCGACGCCGCCAGCGCCACGTTGAATAACGTCCGCATCAGCTCCTCTGGAGCTCAAGCAGGCGGAATATGGATGTTCATGCCCGAGACGAAGCTGGTGGCCGATCGCTTCAGCATCGACACCTACGGCGCCCAGTTTGCCCACGGGCTGGATAACCGGGCCGGCCAGGCGACGCTGAGCAACGGCAGCATCACCACTCATGGTGCGAATTCGCTGGGTTTGTACCTGTACAACCAGTTCGACAGCGATGCCAGCATTGAGGCGAGCAATATCAGGATTGAAACCTTTGGCGCCGGATCCTTCGGCGCCCTGGCACAAACTACGGGAGCCGACCTGCGCCTGGCACAGTCTGAGGTCGTCACCCATGGGCAAGCGGCCCATGGTCTGTTCGTGCGGGCGGACGATGCGCGTCTGGCCGTCAGTAGCACCGAGGTCATCACCAACGGCAACGGTGCGTCCGCCCTGGCACTGGGCAATGGTGCGGTGGCAACTTTGGAGAACTCCCGGCTGGCCACTCACGGGGACCTGGCGTCTGGCGTCTGGAGTTATGTCAACAGCGGGACGGCGAGCAATAGCCTTTCGCTGACCGGCAGTCAGATCAGTACCCAGGATGGCGCAGGCTTGCTGGCCAGTGGCGGCGATCATCAGTTCACCCTGATGAACTCGAGCATTGTTGCGCGTGCCGATGGGCAGGAGGCCCAGGGCATCTTTCTGCAGACCCGCCAGGCAGTGTTGAACAATGTTCCCGTCGATACCGGCCAGGTCAGTGTCGAGGCCAGCGGCTCGACGCTGGTGGGCGATGTCCTTGCCCAGAACGGCAGTGTGGACCTGAGCCTCAGCGCC
Organism: Pseudomonas protegens CHA0; assembly: GCF_000397205.1. Lineage (NCBI taxonomy): Bacteria > Pseudomonadati > Pseudomonadota > Gammaproteobacteria > Pseudomonadales > Pseudomonadaceae > Pseudomonas > Pseudomonas protegens. Next base: position 5,035,650 of record NC_021237.1, on the reverse strand, counting down.
GGCTCGGAATTGACGGGGGCTCTGCGGGCCGAGAGCGGGGGGCGGATCAACAGCTTGCTGCTCGATGACAGCAGCCGCTGGAACATACGCAGTGACTCGACACTGGGCACCTTGACCAACAACGGTACGCTGGTGTTCGGCGCAGCCGGTTTCCAGACCCTGACCGTTAACGACTACATCGGTAATGGCACGATGGTATTCAGCACCCACCTGGGCGGCGACACGTCCCCCAGCGACCGGCTGGTCATCGATGGTGGAACGGCCAGTGGCCGAACCGCAGTGCGAGTGCTCAACGCTGGCGGTAAGGGGGGGCTGACGCAGGAGGGGATCCCCCTGGTGCAGGCGATCAATGGCGGAACCATCGCAGCCGACGCCTTCTACCTGGACACGGGCTCCAGCGGTTATCGTTGGAGCGTCGGCAGCCTTTCGATCAATGGCTATGAGTACAGCCTGGTGCAAGGTGGCATCTCGGGCAACACGAATGACTGGTACCTGACCTCAGAAGCCAGCCAGGTGGCACCGGAAGGCGGGGCATATATCGGCACCCAGCAGGCCACCAGGACAATGTTCGACCATGGCCTGCAGGACCGTGCAAGCAAGCGCAGCCTGGGGGCCGACCGCCAGGATTCGGGACTCTGGATGCGGGCCCAGGGGCGGCATGACAAGGGCATGCGTATGGCCGAAGGCAAGGTCGATATCGATTCCAGCAGCGATGTGGTGCAGATGGGCGGGGCGTTGCTGCGCCGGCCGGTGGGCGCGCAAGGTGCGCTCTATGCCGGGCTCATGGCGGGCTATGGCGACGCGCGCATCGACTCGACCTCCACATTGATGCGCCGCGACACCAATACTGCTGTTCGCGCGAAGGCCCATGGCAAGGTCTCGGGTTATTCGGCGGGCGTGTATGGCACTTTCTATGCGGATGACGTGAACCGGCTGGGCGCCTATGTCGACACCTGGTTGCAGTATGGTCGCTATACCAACCGGCTGAGCAGTGAACTGGGGTCCGCCGATTATGATTCGAACCTATGGTCGGCCTCCCTGGAGTCCGGGTATGCATTGGCGCCATTTGCCGCTGATTCTCCCTTCCGGGCCTGGGTGGTGGAGCCTCGCGGGCAGCTGATCTATAGCCGTTATACCGCCAGGGCCGCAGACTTGCGGGATACGCGGTTGCGCAATGGCACTGCCGATGCCTGGCGTTCCAGTATTGGCGTGCGGCTCTACCAGCAGCCTGGTCAGGCAGCCGATGAATCGGTGCTGCGACCCTTTGTCGAAACCAACTGGCTGCATAGCGAGGCGGTGCCGTCGGTACGGATGGGGAGTAACAGCTTCGATGCCAGGCCATCGCGGGATGCTCTGGAATTGAAGGTAGGAGCCCAGGTGCGGGTCGCTCGGGATGTGGAGCTATCCAGTCATCTATTCGGCCATTCGGGAAGCGCCAGCGAGCACGGTTACGGCGGGCAGTTGAACCTGAGCTACAGCTGGTAGTGCTTGCAGGTCTTGTGGCAAACCCAGCGAGGACGGCCTCCAGCTCAAGGAGGCCATCCTGGGGGCGGTCCGTTGTTCAACGATGCAGATAATCCCTGATGAACTGTCGGATCACGCTGGCAAAGTCCGGGTCCGCGGTGAAGCCCAGTTGGTTTGCATAAGGTGTGCTGAACGCTCCCGGCCAAGAGCCGACGATGCGCTCGATGGCTGCATCCGGCCGCAATTGAACCTGCCGGGCCACCGCGTCACCGGCCACCTCGCGCAGCGCATCGATCATCTGCTCCACTGTCTGTGACAAACCGGGCATGTTGATCACCCGGCCCTGGCTCAAGCGCTCGGCGGCCAGCTCATGACCGTGAACCAGGTTGGCAATGGCCTGTGCCGGTGACATCAGCCATAGCCGGGTGTTCAAGGGCACCGGGCAGACACTGGCCTGACCGTTGAGGGGCTCACGGATGATGCCGCTGGCAAAGCTTGATGCCGCCAGATTCGGCTTGCCCGGGCGCACGACGATGGTGGGCATGCGCAGGCTGCGGCCATCGACGAAGCCGCGACGGCTATAGTCGGCCAGCAGCAGGTCGTTCATGGCTTTCTGGGTGCCATAGGAACTCTGGGGTGACCAGACTTGATCATCGCCGACGGTGTCCGGCAGTTGCCCACCGAAGACGGCCACCGAGCTGGTCATCACCCACTTCGGGCAAGTACCCAACTGTCGCGCGCGTTCCAGCAGTCCCTGGGTGGCGCTGAAGTTGACGCGCATGCCCAGATCGAAATCGCTTTCTGCCTGGCTGGAGACCACTGCTGCCAGGTGAAAGATGCTCTGGGTGTCGGCGTCGATCAGGTTCGCCAGGACCTGGGGATCGGTGATATCCCCACCCTTGACCAGGACCCGAGGGTCGTCGAGGCCTTGCACGGGTTCACGGTCGAACGCGGTAATCCGCTGAATGGGGTGCAACTGGCCGTGACGGTCGGTGAGTGAGCCGCGCTCGAGCAGGGCCTGGATCAGGCGGCGTCCGAGAAACCCGGCGGCGCCGGTGACAAGAATATTCATGAGTGACTCCAACTATCAGCGATTGACCAGTTTTCCGGGGATCTTGAAGACCAGCAGGGCTCCGACGAACAGCGCACTGGCCATCACGTACATGCCGATGGTGGTGCTCTGGGTCAGGTCCTTGAGAAAGCCCATCAGGTAGGGTGAAACGAACCCGGCGAGGTTGCCCCAGGAGTTGATCAGGGCAATCCCGGCTGCCGCTGCGGTGCCGCCGAGAAAGGCAGTGGGCAGGCTCCAGAACAGTGGCAGGGTGCTGAAGGCGCCCATGGCCCCCAGGGTCAGGCCGATCATCGACACTGTGAAGTTGTCGCTCCAGGTGGCGGAAATCATCAGCCCCACCCCACCCAGCACCGCGGTCAGCGCCAGGTGCCAGCGACGTTCGCGCAGGCGGTCGGCACTGCGGGATATCAGCACCATGGTCAGCGCCGCTGCGGCATAGGGAATCGCGGTGAGCATGCCGACCTGGAAGACGTCGCTGACGCCTGCCTGGCGAATCAAGGAGGGCAGCCAGAAACCGACGGTGTAGAAGCCGGCGATCATGCAGAAGTAGATGGCGGTCAGCAGCCAGATCCGCGGCTGCCCGAACACTTGGCGCACGCTGTGTACCTGGTGGCCGTCGGTTTCGGCCTCGATCCTGCTCTGCAGCAGGGTCTTCTGCTCCCGGGTCAGCCAGCCAGCGTCGGCGATCCGGTCGCTGAGGCAGTAGATCACCAGGCCGCCCACCAGAATCGAGGGCAGGCCTTCGAGAAAGAACATCCACTGCCAGCCGGCGAATCCGTGATGGCCATTGAGGGCGCTCATGATCCACCCGGATAGCGGTGCGCCGATCAGCCCCGAAAGCGGCACGGCGGTAGCGAACAGTGCGTACATCTTGCCGCGGCGGTTGGAGGGGAACCAGTACGACAGGTAGAGGATCACCCCCGGGTAGAACCCGGCCTCGGCGATGCCCAGCAGAAAGCGCATGACATAGAAGGAGGTGGGGGTGCTGACGAAGGCCATGCACGAGGAAATGAGGCCCCAGCTGATCATGATGCGCGCGATCCACAGCCGCGCGCCGACTCGATGCAGGATCAGGTTGCTGGGGATCTCCACCAGAAAGTAGGCAATGAAGAAGATCCCGGCGCCCAGGCCATAGACCGCTTCGGAAAACTGCAGGTCTTCGGACATCTGCAGCTTGGCGAAGCCGACGTTGACCCGGTCCAGATAGGCCACCAGGTAGCACAGCAACAATAGCGGCAGGATGCGCCAGGCGACTTTACGGTAGGCCAGGTCCTCGAAGGAGGCGGTGACCGGGGCCGAGGCGGTTTGCGACAGTGATTCAGGCATGTCTTTACCCATCCTTGTTTCTTGTATTTGGGTGATTTTGTTTTTATCGGACTTGCTGACATGGCTTAGATAACATAATACATCATACGAATTCAATGGCAGGCTTCGGGCAGGACGGCGTGCCTGAAATGCAGTACCGTTAGCCAATTTGACTACCGAGATGCCCATGTCCAAGCCTGATAACGCTTTCCCCGCCGCCGATTCCCTGGCGACGCTCAAGGATTCGGCCAAGGGCACGCTGGCGGACCAGGTGACTGCGGCGCTCAAGGCACACATCGCCAATGGCGAAGTCCTGCCGGGAGCGCGCCTGCCCACCGAACCGGTTCTGTGCGAGCGTTTCGGCGTCAGCCGCACCGTCATCCGCGAGGCCATATCGCGCTTGAAGTCGGCGGGCCTAGTGGAGGTGCGCCAAGGCAGCGGCACCGTGGTGTGCGAGGGCGCCCATATCAAGGCGTTCACTATCGACCTGGACGTACGTGGCTCGATCGAGGCGGTGCTCAGGGTCACCGAACTGCGTCGTGGTATCGAAGGCGAGGCGGCGGCCCTGGCGGCCCAGCGCCATACCCCTTCGCAGTTAGAGGCGATTCATCAGGCGCTGCTGGCTATCGATAGCGCCGAGCAGGCGGGTCAGGATGGGGTGGAGCAGGACCTGGCGTTCCATCTGTCGATTTCCCAGGCCACCGGTAACCCGCTGTACCCCTCCCTGCATGAATTCATTGCGCAATTCATCAAGGAAGCGATTCGTATCACCCGCTCCAATGAGGAACGGCGCAAGGATCTGGCGCGCACGGTGCGTGCCGAGCATCTGGCGGTCTATCGGGCGATTGCGGCGCGGGATGTCGAAGAGGCGAGGCAAGCGGCGCTGAGCCACATCCACAACGCGGTGGAGCGGCTCAAGAGTGCCGATCCGGCATTCTGGCGGGATTCCGGTTCACGCATTGCCTGATGGAAAATACCGCCTGCGCCCCTCCATGGAGGGGCGCAGGCGGCATCAGCCAAGCATCAGAAGTGGTACTTGACCAGCAGGCTGGCGGTGTCCTGGTTGGTCTCGAAATTGCGCGAGTCCTCGATACCGTACTTGTTCTTCCAGTAGTCGTACTCGAAGCCGACGTACAGCTGCTTGGCGCCCCAATTCAGCGCCTTGCCCAGGTCGTACTTGATCTGCGGGTTGAAGTGCAGGTTGGCGTGGTAGGTACCCTTGGCGTTCTGGTCGTTGTCCACCACCCAGTCCATGTAGCCGTCGATCAGGATGTCCGAACGGCCCACGGGAATGGTGTAGGACCACACTGGCGTGATCTGCCAGACGTTGTCGCCCGGGCGGCTGCCCTCGGTGTGGCGCTGGTAGAAGTTCAGCTGGAAATAGTCGAAGCCAGGGACTGCCAGGTCGAAGCCCGGGCCGATCAGGTAGGACTCGTTGTCACCTTCGCCAAACTCGTAGGTGAACGCCAGGAGCACGTCCTTGATCGGGCCGAATTCAAGTTTCTGGTCGAAGATCTTGCCGAACGACAGGCGTGGCGTGAACTCGCCGTAGTAAGTGTCCGGGCCGACGTTGCCGTCTTCCTTTCCGTTATAGAAGATGCGGTCGAGGAAGAAAAAGTTATCCCCGTACTTCCAGGCATCGGCATGTTCGAAAGTGACCGTCTGTTGAATCTGCGGGTTAACTTCGAAGTTCTTGCCATACAAGTAAGTCAGGCTGTTGTTCTGCCATTGCAACAGGTCGCCAGCCACGGCCTGCCCCCCGGCCAGCAAGCTGGCGGCCAACATCAGGCTCTTGCACATCGGTTTCATTCGGTTGCTCCCAAGTAGGTAGTTCCACGTTTTTTTGGCTTGGCGCTCTGGTTTGGCGCCTTTTTTCGTTGCTGCAAAAAACCATCCGATCGGTCAGCTTTGTTGCTGTTAGCAAGAGCTGAGCCAAGGCCGAAAAAAAGCAAAAAACTCCCGTCCGGCTGTAGCGATACCGCCGGGCGAGAGTGTTTTTCGCGATGTTTTCTTGCGCCTTGTTACCTGTCCAGGCCGGGATAAGTTGGCTCTTGGGTCAGGTTTTTCATCCGGGCTTTTTTTTAGACCAGACTTGCGCGGCCGCGGAGAATACTGGCTCTCACGGCAGGGCTCAAGTGCTCCGCAACGGCGCACTTGCAACCACTTTGGGGCGGGTATGCGGGCCATCTCAGGCAAGCATCCGCATTGAAGGGCAATAGAGTGCCAATGACTGGCGGCCGTCAGGGGGATTGCATGGCGCTAATGGCCGTCCAGCGGCCACCGCCAGGAAAGCCTGGGCAGGCTGCATAGGTGTTGCTCCCTGTTTGTTCTTATTTTCAAGGCGCAGCGTCTAATGGGCAGCGCTCGATCCTGAGTAGGCGAGCGCTGCGGTCAAGCATGAACGGTGAAGCAAGGTCAGGGCGCCGAACCGGCACCCTGCTGGTGACTCAGTGCTGATGGGCGTGATGCGCATTGCTGGCCGCGCGCTCGCTGCCCCCGAGAATGTTGAACAGCAGGTTCAGCACCAGCGCACTCAAGGTCGCCATGGCGATGCCACTGTGGGTGATGGGGCTCATCCACAGGGGCAGGTGGGCGAAGAACTCCGGGCGCACCACGGGAATCAGGCCCATGCCGATGCTCACGGCCACCAGCAACTGATTGCGCCGGTCGGCGATGTCGGCTTCCTGGAGGATCTTGATCCCGGTCGCAGCCACCATGCCGAACATGGCGATGGCCGCGCCCCCCAGCACCGCCGGTGGAATCGACGCCACCAGGAACGCCGCCTTGGGCAGCAGGCTGAGGACGATCAGCAGGCCGCCGGCGACCATGGTCACGGAACGGCAGCGCACGCCGGTCATCTGCACCAGGCCGATGTTCTGGGCAAAGGAGGAGTGGGTGAAGGTGTTGAGGAAGCCAGCGAAGAACGATGCCCCGGCATCACACAGCAAGCCGCGACGCAGCATGCGTGGGGTGACCTCCTGGCCGGTGATCTTGCCCAGGGCCAGGAACATCCCGGTGGACTCGACGAAGATGATCACCACCACCAGGCACATGGAGAGGATCGGGGCCAGGTGGAACTGCGGCATGCCGAAGTGCAGCGGTGTGACCACCTGCAGCCAGGGCGCCTGGGCCATGCCGCTGAGGTCGACCATACCGATCAGGCCACAGAGGATGTAGCCCAGGCCCATGCCGATCAGTACCGAGATGTTCACCCAGAAGCCGCGCATGAAGCGGTGGATCAGCAGGATGGTACCCAGCACCAGGGCGGCGATGGTCAGGTAGATGGGCGAGCCGAACTGGGCTGCGCTGCTGCCGCCGCCTGCCCAGTTCACCGCCACGGGAAACAGCGAGAGACCGATCGAGGTGATGACCGTGCCAGTGACCAGCGGCGGGAAGAAGCGCACCACCTTGGACATGAACGGCGCGATCAGCATGCCGAAGAAACCGGCGGCGATGGTTGCGCCGAAAATTCCCTGCATGCCGATGCCGGGCATGCCGGCCATGGCCACCATGCTGCCCACCGCGGCGAAGCTGGCCCCCATCATCACCGGCATGCGAATGCCCATGGGGCCGATGCCCATTGACTGGACGATGGTGGCGATCCCGGCAACCAGCAGGTCGGCATTGATCAGGAAGGCGATTTCTTCACGACTCAGGCCAGCGGCCTGTCCGATGATCAGCGGTACCGCGATTGCACCGCCATACATCAGCAGGACGTGCTGCAGGCCGACCAGGATCAGTTGCAGGAAGGGCAAGCGCTGAATGGCGGGCGCATCGGGGACGCACTGTTCGGATGAATCGGACATGCAACACCTCGGATCTTTTTATTCTTGTGATTTAACCGCTGCGTCTTTACGCGCAACGTGTTTGCAACAGGCGAATCTTCTGACTGATGGCAAGAAAGCCCGCTCCTACAGACAATTGCGGTTCTGTAGGAGCGAGCTTGCTCGCGAATCAGCCGGGTACCAGGCTGATCAGTTGGTCTGGGCTCCCTGGGTAATCCAGGCACCGACCAGCTCGCGTTCCTGCTGGGTCATCTGGGTGATGTTGCCCAGCGGCATGATCTGGCTGGCGACGGCCTGGGCCTGGATCCGCGCGGCTTGCAGGCGGATCTGCTCAGGAGTGTCGAACATCACCCCTGCCGGTGCTGCGCTGAACAGGGGGCTGGTGGGCTTGGCCGAATGGCAGACCGCGCAACGCTCCTGGATCACGCTATGCACCTTGTCGAAGGACGGGCCGGCATTGGCCGCCTGCGCCGGGGCACTGGCCGGAGCCGTTGCCGCAGCGGCTGGAGCGGCCGGTGCCTCTGTCGCAGCCGAGGTTGCCGGCTTGCCGCCCAGGGCGGTTTCCGGCAATGGCTGGTACTGGGTCTGGGCCTTGGCCACTTCCGGAGCGCTTGGCGCTGGGGTCGGGCCGGTCACGTAGGCCAGGCAGATCATGCCCAGTGCCGCGACGGGCAGGGTCCAGGCGAACTTGTGGCTGTCATGACGGGTGTTGAAGTAATGACGCACCAATACCGCCAGGACCGCGATCCCGGCCAGGATCAACCAGTTGTACTGGCTGCCGTAGGTGCTCGGGAAGTGGTTGCTGATCATGATGAACAGCACGGGCAGGGTGAAGTAGTTGTTGTGACGCGAGCGCAGCAGGCCCTTGGCCGGCAGGGTCGGGTCGGGGGTGCGGTTTTCCGCGATCGCTGCCACCAGCGCGCGCTGGGCCGGCATGATGATGCGGAACACGTTGCCCACCATGATGGTGCCGATGATGGCGCCCACATGCAGGTACGCGCCACGGCCACTGAACACCTTGCTGAAGCCATAGGCAGCGCCGATCAGCAGGAGGAACAGGATGAAGCCGAGCAGGGCGGGTTTCTTGCCCAGTGGCGAATCGCAGAGGAAGTCATAGACGAACCAGCCGGCGATCAACGCACCGATACCGATGGCCACGCCTTCAGGGCCGGTCAGGCCGCTGCCGGGGGCAACCAGGTAGAGCATCGGGTTGAAGTAGAACACCAGGCACAGCAGGGCAATCCCGGACATCCAGGTGAAGTAGGCTTCCCATTTGAACCAGTGCAGGTTCTCCGGCATCGAGGGCGGTGCCAGCTTGTATTTTTCCAGGTGATAGATACCACCGCCGTGAATCGCCCAGAGGTCGCCGGACAGGCCGTCCTTGGGGTTGACGCGGTTGAGGTTGTTCTCCAGCCAGACGAAATAGAACGATGCGCCGATCCAGGCCACACCAGTGATCATATGTACCCAACGCACGCTCAGGTTGAGCCATTCCAACAGATGTGCTTCCACAGTCTTTACCTCTTGCCTGCCACCCTTGTTGTCGGGTGATCAGACCTTCTCTTATTGGTGGGGGGCGAGGATCAAACGCTCATCCTCTTTGAAGAAATGCTCATCGCAGTTATTGCCAGTGCCACTGCGATCAACCACCAGGAAGTCATCCCGCTTTTCGATCGTCAGCACCGGGTGGTGCCAGACGCCGCGATGGTAATTAATGCCCTGCCTGCCATTACTGACAAAGGCACGGACCAAGCCCGATACAGGTTCATCGCCAAGTGGCGCGACCACGATCAGAAAGGGATTGCCGAGCAGCGGGATGAAAGCCTGGCTGCCCAGCGGATGGCGTTCCAGCATGCGGATGGTCAGCGGCATGTCCAGCGCGTCGGCGCGGAAGATGCTGATGATGGCCTGGTCTTCCGGCTGAGCGGTCTCGACCGTTGCCAGGCGGTGGAAGCGCATGGTCGAACCGTTGTTGATCATGAAGTGATCGCTGCCGTCGGTCTCGATTACGTCACCGAAAGGGGCGAAGGCTTCTTTGCTCAGGGGCTCAATCACTAATGTGCGCATGCTGTTCTTCTTATCTCGAGTTCGTTGTTGTCTGGTCCGTGGCTACTGCGGGCAAACCGGTCGCCCGCGCGCTGCGCGACCCTTTATTTTTTGACCTTGCCCAGCAGTCGCAGGCGGCTGACGCCACCGTCCGGGAATACATTCAGGCGCACGTGGGTAATAGCCCCCAGTGCCCTGATCTGTTCGACGAAACTGTGTTCGGCGTGCATTTCCAACTTCTGGCTGGGTAGCAGTTCACGCCAGAACAGGCTCTGGGTTTCGATCTGGCTGTCGGTGCCACCCTTGACGAAGGCGCCCTGGATCGAACAGCTGTCCGGGTAGTTGCCCTTGAAGTGCAGGGTGTCGACGATGATCTTTTCGATTTCACCGGCATGGCCCAGGGCGATGATCACCCAGTCGTTGCCGGGAGTACGGCGCCGGGCGGTTTCCCAACCGTCACCCATGTTGATGCCGCGGCCGGGGTTGAGGAGGTTGCCCATGCGCCCGAAGTGCTCGTCGGAGCAGGCCAGGGCGCGGCCGCCGTTGAGGGCGGCAGCCAGGTCGACCTGTTCGTCGTCGCCGATGGCCGACCAGTCGCGGTAGGGAATGCCGTAGACCCGCAGCCGTGCTACGCCGCCATCGGGGTAGATGTTGAAGCGCAGGTGGCTGAACGGCTGGTGGTTGTGGATCTCGTGGTAGTGGTGGCTGTTGCCCTGCAACTCCACCGCCGACAGCACTTCGGTCCACTGGGTGTTTTCATCCGGTTCGCCTGCGGCCAGGAAGCAGGCTTCCAGGGAGGCCGAGGGCGGGAAGTTGCCGGTGAAGAATGAAGTGTCGATGTCCACGCCCTTGATCGAGCCGGCCACGCCGAGGCGGATGACCGCAGTGTCGTAGCCTTCGAAGCGCTTGCGGCGTGATTCCCAGCCATCCATCCACTTGCCGTTGTCATCGAATACGCCTTCCTTCCACACCGCCGGAGTCGGTTGGAACAGGCGGTTGGCGTCGGCGAACCAGTCATCGGTGACCGAGATGATCTTGGTCCCCAGCCGGGCATCGGCCAGGTTGACGAACTTCTCGAAAGCTACGGCGTTGGTTTTCATTCTTCTTGTCTGCCTTGAATTCAGTGGCCGGGGTGCTCGCGAGGCCCTGGGAAATGCATCGATGCAGGTGCTTTCTCGGGCCAGGCGGGCAATCGCTACAGGGTCAGCAAGCGGAACAGGGCGATCTTGTTGATTTCTGCCAGTGCGCATTTGAACTCGGTGTCCACCGAGTTGTGGATGCGGGTTTCGAATGCGGCGAGGATCTGGTGCCGATTGCTGCCCTTCACCGCCATGATGAAGGGAAACTTGAACTTGGCCTTGTAGGCGTCGTTGAGCTCGGTGAAGCGCTGGAACTCTTCGGCGGTGCATTGGTGAATGCCAGCGCCGGCCTGCTCATTGGTACTGGCTTCGGTCAACTGGCCCTGGACGGCGGCTTTGCCGGCCAGGTCCGGGTGAGCGTTGATCAGTGCCAGCTGGCTGGCGTGATCGGCGCTCAACAGGATGTCGCTCATGCGCTGGTGCAGGGTCTCGATCTGGTCGACGGAGGCGTCGAGCCCCAGTTCGTAGGCCTTTTCGGCAACCCACGGCGAGTGTTCGTAGATGTCGGCGAAGGCCTTGACGAAATCTTCGCGGCTCAGGGTCGAGGGCTTGAGGCTCTGGAAGGCAGTCATTTCGCCGCTCCCTGGTAAGGGTGGGTCTGTTGCCAGTGACGGGCGATGTCCACCCGGCGGCTGAACCACACCTGCTCGTGGCCCTTGACGTATTCGAGGAAGCGCTTGAGTGAGGCCAGGCGCGCCGGGCGGCCGATCAGGCGGCAGTGCAGGCCGATGGAAAGCATCTTCGGCGCTTCGGCACCTTCGGCGTAGAGCACGTCGAAGGCGTCCTTCAGGTACTGGAAGAAGTCGTCGCCCTTGTTGAAGCCCTGCACCTGGGTAAAGCGCATGTCGTTGGTGTCCAGGGTGTAGGGGATCACCAGGTGCGGCTTGCCGGTGGGGTTGTTGGGTTCCCAGTAGGGCAGGTCGTCGTCGTAGGTGTCGCAGTCATAGAGGAAGCCGCCTTCCTCCATCACCAGGCGCCGGGTGTTCGGGCCGGTGCGGCCGGTGTACCAGCCCAGTGGGCGTTCGCCGGTGATTTCGGTGAGGATGCGGATCGCTTCGAGCATGTGCTCGCGTTCCTGGGCCTCGTCCATGTACTGGTAGTCGATCCAGCGGTAGCCGTGGCTGCAGATCTCGTGGCCGGCTTCGACCATGGCGCGGATCACGTCCGGGTGACGCTGGGCGGCCATGGCCACGGCGAAGATGGTCAGTGGAATGTCGAATTCCTTGAACAGCTTGAGAATCCGCCAGACGCCGGCACGGCTGCCATACTCGTACAGCGATTCCATGCTCATGTTGCGCTCGCCCTGCAGCGGTTGCGCCGAGACCATTTCCGAGAGGAAGGCTTCCGATTCCTTGTCGCCATGAAGGATGTTGCGCTCGCCGCCCTCTTCGTAATTGAGCACGAAGGACAGGGCGACGCGGGCATTGCCCGGCCAGTGAGGGTGAGGAGGGTTGGAGCCGTAACCGATCAGGTCGCGAGGGTAGTCAGCGCTCACTGCAGTCTTCCTTCTTATTCGTGATAACGGTGGCGTGGCGGAACCTGAAGCCGGAAAGCCAGGTGGGCGTCACTGCGATGGAATTATTGTATACAAGTTTGTCTTCACTTTGTAAGCCTGATTTTTTGCATTTTTCCGCTTTCATCGCTATGGCTGTCACCTGCAAGAAACTTGCCTGGATGGTCAGCTAATGGATGACAAGTCGTCTGTCGCTATGGCGTACAGGCAAATCCGCTGATGCATTCGAAGGGTCGCGGGGCCGGGAATATTTGCGATTATTATTGTGTACAATTTTTTTGAAAAATGTCTTAATCTTGCTCTCGCCGCAGCTTTTCACCGGTCGAAACGCTGCGGTCTCCTTCAATTACTGACTCCGGGAGGCGCGAGGCCTGAACGCTTGAAGGCGCCAGGCACGCAGAATCAATGGGACGTTTGACTACACACGTTTTGGATGCCGCACATGGCTGCCCTGGCAGCGCTATCAAGGTCGAGCTGTATCGAGTGGAAGGGGCCCAGCTGGAATTGGTCGCCAGCACCCTGACCAACAGCGATGGCCGTTGCGATGCGCCGCTGCTGCAGGGTGATGACTACCGTTCCGGGGTGTACCAGCTGCACTTCCATGCCGGTGACTACTACCGTGCCCGTGGTGTGCAACTGCCGCAGCCGGCGTTCCTGGATGTGGTGGTACTGCGGTTCGGCATCAGCGCCGAGCAGGACCACTATCACGTACCGCTACTGATCTCGCCTTACAGCTATTCGACCTACAGAGGAAGCTAGGACTTTCCCCCCAAGAATCCTGCGCAAATAGCTTCTTTGGTCCTTGCCCGCCCACACTGCGGGCTTTTTTTCGTCTGGCATAAAGCCTTCACTGGTCATCGGCTCCACTAGATCCCGCAGGAGCCGGCTCGCCGCCGAAAGGGCCCTGTGACCGCCCCGGACCTGCTGGCCACAGCCGATCATCGGCAACGAAAAAGCCCCATCCAGCGGGATGGGGCCTGGGTGGAGCAGGGCGTCCTAGAGGAAAATGAACTTGGCGATGAAAATCGCGCACAGCACATACAGGCTGATGGAGATTTCCTTGTACTTGCCGGTGCCGGCCTTCAGCACCACATAGGTGATGAAGCCCAGGGCAATGCCATCGGCGACGGAAAAGGTCAGGGGCATCATGATCGCGGTGACGATGGCCGGAATGCTGTCGGTGGCCTCGTCCCAGTTGATGTGGGCCATGCCGCCCATCATCAGCATCGCCACATAGATCAGCGCGCCGGCGGTGGCATAGGCGGGGATCATGCCTGCCAGGGGAGCGAAGAACATTGCGGCAATGAACAGCACGCCCACGGTGACCGCGGTCAGCCCGGTGCGGCCACCAGCGGCGACCCCGGCGGCACTTTCCACATAGCTGGTGACTGGTGGTACACCGACCACGGCACCGAACACGCTGGAGGCACTGTCCGCCTTGAGTGCGCGGGAAAGGTTCTCGATCTTGCCATCGGCGTTCACCAGGCCGGCGCGCTGGGCCACGCCCATCAGGGTGCCGGCGGTGTCGAACATGTGCACGAAGAGGAACGCCAGGACCACGCTGATCATGCTGACGTTGAACACGCCGGCGATGTCCATGGCCATCCAGGTCGGCGCCAGGCTCGGCGGAGTGGACATGATCCCGTTGTAGTGCACCAGGTCCAGGCCCCAGCCGGCCAGGGTCACGGCGATGATACTGATGAGAATCGCGCCGAAGACCCGGTGATAGCTGAGCACTGCGATCATCAAGAAGCAGACGGCCGCCAGCAGTGGGCCGGGGTCTCGCAGGTTGCCGAGCTTGATCAGGGTGGCCGGGCTGTCGACGATGATGTTGGCCGTCTTCAGGCCGATCAGGCCGAGAAACAGCCCGACCCCGGCACCCATGGCGAACCGCAGGCTCACCGGAATGCTGTTGAGCAGCCATTCACGTACCCGCGACAGGGTCAGGATCATGAACAGCACACCGGAAATGAACACCGCGCCAAGGGCGGTTTCCCAGTGGTAGCCCATGGTGCCGACCACGGTGTAGGTGAAGAAGGCGTTGAGCCCCATGCCCGGTGCGAGGCCCACCGGCCAGTTGGCGTACAGGCCCATCAACAGGCAGCCCAGGGCGGCGGCGATGCAGGTGGCGACGAAGGCTGCGCCGTGATCGATGCCGGCGTCGGCCATGATGTTGGGGTTGACGAAGATGATGTAGGCCATGGTGATGAAGGTTGTCAGACCGGCAATCAACTCGGTCTTCACCGTGGTGCCATGCAACCTGAGTTTGAAGATGCGCTCCAGCCAGCCGCTGTTCAGCGACGGCGAGAGATCGAGCGTAGAGGCTTCGGATTTGCGGCTTTCCACAGCGAGTACTCCTCAAGAGTTTTATTGTTTTTTCCAGAGCCGGACACGCAAGGGTGGGCAGCGGCTCTTTGAGGCAGGTAAGGCGTGCGGGTTTTGTTGACCTGTGGGTCAAGAACTCGTCGGGCGAATTATGCGTTTGTATACAAAGAAAGCAAATAATGTTTTTGGGGTTGTGTGCGAAAAATCCGCGAACATGGCTATATCGCGGCCCCGACGTTGCGCCGGGGTGTGCAAGGGTTTGGGGCAAGGCCGGGGCCGGCGCACCAATGAATGGCGCCCGCAGGGGCTCAGTCTTCGACGGGTTTGCCGGCCAGCGCCTGGTTCACCGCCAGCCAGCCATTGACCGCACTCTCGCCAGCTTCGCTGAAGGCCCGTTGCAGGAGTTTGACCTGCTCGCGGCGCAGGGATTGCTCGAAGCCTGTGCCATCGGCGGTCAACTGCAACAGGCGCTTACGCTTGTCGCTGTCCGGTGCGACGCTGTCCACCAGGTGCATTTCCATCAATTGGCGCAACGGTGTGTTCAATGCCTGCTTGCTCACCCCCAGCAGATTGAGCAGTTCCTTGACGCTGAGCCCGGGATAGCGGGCGATGAAAAACACGATGCGCTGGTGCACCCGGCTCAGGCCCCGGCGTTCGAGCATTTCGTCGGCCTTGGCGGTAAACGCCTGATAGCCGAAAAAGAAAGCTTCCATGGCCGCTTGTTGCGAAGCCTGGTTTTTAAGGTCAAGCATATTGACGTATCTGCAAAGGTCGGCGTAATTTCGGTCAAGCATTTTGACGTATTTTCCTCAGCCTTCGCTAGCGGTGATCTCCATGGCCTTCTCCGAACGTGTATCGCGTCTCAAAAGCTCTCTGATCCGTGAAATCCTTGCTGCGGCCCAGCGCCCGGAAGTGATGTCGTTCGCCGGGGGCCTGCCGGCCGAAGTGATGCTGCCCAAGGTGCAATGGCAGGACATGCCGTTGGCCATGGGCCAATACGGCATGAGCGAAGGCGAGCCGCAATTGCGTGAAGCCCTGGCGGCCCAGGCGCGCCAGCTCGGGGTGCCTTGCGAGGCGAGCCAGGTGCTGGTGGTCAGTGGTTCCCAGCAGACCCTCGATCTGACAGCCAAGCTGTACATCGACAAGGGCACCCAGATCATGCTGGAAGCGCCGACCTACCTGGCCGCCCTGCAGATTTTCCAGCTGTTCGGCGCCGACTGCCTGACCGTACCGCTGCAGGCCGATGGGCCGGACCTGGTGCAGATGCGTGCGCGCCTGGAGCAGCACCGGCCGGCGTTCATCTACCTGATCCCGACGTTCCAGAACCCCTCGGCGGTGCGCTACAGCGAAGCCAAGCGTGATGCCGTGGCGGCTTTGCTGGACGAGTTCGGCGTGACCCTGATCGAGGACGAGCCCTACCGTGAGCTGACGTTCGATGGTGGCAGTGCCACGCCTATTGTCGGCCGCCTGGAAAAAGCCAGTTGGATCTACACCGGCACCGTGTCTAAAACCCTGTTGCCGGGCCTGCGGGTGGGTTACCTGATTGCCAGCCCGGACCTGTTTCCGCACCTGCTGCGGCTGAAGCAGTCGGCGGACCTGCACACCAATCGGGTTGGCCAGTGGCAGGCCATGCAGTGGATCGGCAGCGAGCAGTATCAGGCGCACCTGGATCAGTTGCGCAGTTTCTATCGCCAGCGCCGGGATGAATTCCAGGGCGCCTTGCTCACCCATTTCGCCGATCTGGCGGATTGGCAGGTGCCCCAGGGCGGATTGTTTTTCTGGCTGAGCTTGAAACAGCCCCTGGATACCCGCACTTTGCTCAAGTCGGCGTTGGAGCACGACGTCACATTCATGCCCGGTGAGCCGTTCTTTGCCGATCCGGAACGCAACCCTGGGCATCTGCGGTTGAATTTCAGCCATATCGATCCGGCGCGGCTGGACGAAGGCCTCAAGCGGCTGGCCACCGTGATACGTCAAGCACAGGCTGCACAGGCAGCCTAAGGGGAGGGCCATGTACAAGGTTTATGGCGATTACCGTTCGGGCAACTGCTACAAGATCAAGTTGATGCTCAATCTGCTGGGGCTGCCTTATGAATGGCAGGCGGTGGATATTCTCGGGGGCGATACCCAGACCGAGGCCTTCCTGGCAAAGAACCCCAACGGCAAGATTCCGGTTCTGGAACTGGAAGACGGCACCTGCCTGTGGGAGTCCAACGCGATTCTCAACTTCCTCGCCGACGGCAGTCAGTTCCTGCCCAGCGAACCGCGCTTGCGCACCCAGGTTCTGCAATGGCAGTTCTTCGAGCAGTACAGCCATGAGCCCTACATCGCGGTGGCGCGTTTCATCCAGCTTTACGAAGGGCTGCCCGAGGAGCGCCGCGAGGAATACCTGAAGTTGCACAAGCGTGGCTACAAGGCGCTGGACGTGATGGAGAAACAATTGAGCCGCACCCCGTACCTGGTGGGCGAGCACTATTCGATCGCCGACATTGCGCTCTATGCCTACACCCACGTGGCCGATGAGGGCGGTTTCGACCTGAGCCGCTACCCGGGCATCCAGGCCTGGATGCAGCGGGTGCAAAGCCATCCGCGACACGTGCCGATGCTCGACTGAGCGGGTGCTTTTATCCCCACTGGACCGGCCTTGTGCCGGTTCGGTGCGTTGTGGGGCCCGCTAACGATGTTTGCCGGCCAGGTTCTGGCGTAGCAACTCATAACAGCGCTGCGCCGCTGGGCTCAGTTGCTGGCCACTGCGGCGGATCAGGCCGATCTCGCGGCTGACCCCCGGGTGTTTGATGGCAATTCGGCGCAGGCCCTCACGGCCGTCATCGGCGGATTCCGGCAGCAGGGTAATGCCCAGCCCCTGGCGTACCAGCGCCAGCACCGTGCTCATGTAGTTGGCTTCCATGGCTGGAAGCAGGGACAGTCGGCTGTCGTCGAACAGCGCTTCGACCTGCTCGCGCACGCTGCTGTCGCGGCCGGTGAGAATGATCGGCTGGCGGGCCAGGTCCTTCAGCGTCACTGACTGGCGCTGGGCCAGGGGATGATCGGTGGCCACGAACAGGCACAGGCGATCCTCCAGCAGAGGTTGGAAATCCAGCCCGTGGCTGAGCCGGGCGCGCCCGCCGATACCGAAATCCACCTCGCCGGCCCGGACCTGGGCATGAATGCGGTGAGCCACCAGGTCCTGCAGGCGTACCTCGATTCCGGCAAATTGCTCGCGAAACTGGCGCAAGGCCGGCGGCAGCACCCCGGCGCAGACCGACGGCAGCGCGGCGAGGGTGACCACGCCCCGACGCAGGGCGGCCAGGTCCCGGGAGCCACTGACGATGTTGTCCAGGTCCAGCAGCAGTTTCTCCATCGGTCCCCGGGCCTGCAGCCCAGCAGCGGTCAGGCTGACATGGCGCGGGCTGCGATCGAGCAGGGCGACCCCTAGCCATTCCTCCAGTTGCTGGACCTGCACGGTAAGGGCTGATGGCGACAGGTGCAGCTCGGCGGCGGCTTTGCTGAAGTTGCCGCTGCGGGCCACGGCGAGGAAGGCCTGGATATGCTGGATCGAGTTCTTCATTTTGTTTTTCCGAATGCAAGGCGCCGAATATTCCAATTTACAAAGACTAGCGCGATTTCAATACTCCAGAAAAACAATAACCGTCCGCCTTCCGGCCCCGGCTTGAAGAGGCGGCACACTGGAGTTGCTCCATGCTCGCCACCCTGGGTGTCATCACCATTCTCTGCCTGCTCGCGGCCGTCATGAGCAAGCGCCTGTCGCCTCTGGTCGCGCTGATTGCGCTGCCGATCATCGCCGCGCTGATCGGCGGCTTCGGTCTGCAGACCAGCGCCTTCATCGTCACCGGGATCAAGAACGTCGCCCCCGTGGTAGGCATGTTCGTGTTCGCTATCCTGTTCTTCGGCATCATGACCGACGCCGGCATGCTCGACCCGATCATCGACCGCATCCTGCGTACCGTCGGCACCCGGCCGACGCGGATCGTGGTCGGTACGGCGCTTCTGGCGCTGCTGGTGCACCTGGACGGTTCCGGCGCGGTGACCTTCCTGGTGACGGTGCCGGCAATGCTGCCGCTGTATACCCGGCTGGGCATCGATCGACGGATTCTGGCCTGTGTCGCGGCGATGGCCGCGGGGGTCAATTTCCTGCCCTGGACCGGCCCGGTACTGCGCTCATCAGCGGCCCTGCATGTGCCGGTGGCGGATCTGTTCCAGCCGCTGATCCCGGTGCAGATCGTCGGCCTGCTGTTCGTCTTCGCCAGCGCCTGGTGGCTCGGCCGCCGGGAGGAGCGCCGCCTGGGGCTCGGTGCCGATGCCACGGCCGGTGCAGGCATCCCGACCCGGGTATTGAGCCCCGCCGAAGAGGCGCTACGCCGTCCCGGGCGCTTCTGGATCAACCTGCTGCTTACGGTGCTGGTGATGCTGGTGATGATTGCCGGCTGGGTCGATCCGGTGGTGATGTTCATGGTCGGCACGGTGCTGGCGCTGTGCATCAACTATCCGGATGTCGAGGCCCAGCGGGCACGCATCGATGCTCATGCCAAGACGGCCCTGACCATGGCCAGCATTCTCCTGGCGGCCGGTGTGTTCACCGGCATCATGCAGGGCAGCGGCATGCTCAAGGCGATTGCCGAAGTGGCGGTGGCGCAGATTCCTGCCGGTCACGGCAAGCTGATTCCGACTGTGGTGGGGTTCCTGTCCATGCCCCTGAGCATGCTGTTCGACCCTGACTCCTACTACTTCGGGGTGATGCCGGTGATTGCCGAAGTGGGCAAGGCCCTGGGTGTCGACCCGCTGCAAGTGGCCCAGGCTTCGTTGCTCGGCGTGCACACCACCGGTTTCCCGGTAAGCCCGCTGACCCCGGCGACCTTCCTGCTGGTGGGCCTGTGCAAGATCGAACTGGCCGACCACCAGCGTTTCACCATCCCCTTTCTATTCGCTGCGTCAGTGTTGATGACCCTGACCGCGCTGCTGCTGGGAGTTTTTTAAGATGAAAAGCCTACGTATCGGCTCCGGCGCCGGTTACTCCGGTGACCGTATCGAGCCCGCCATCGAGTTGGCGCAACAGGGCGACCTGGATTACCTGGTGTTCGAATGCCTGGCCGAGCGCACCATCGCCCTGGCGCAGCAGGCGCGCCTGGCCGACCCGCACAGCGGCTACGACCCGTTGCTGGGGGCACGGATGCGCGGGGTGCTGCCCTTTGTCGGCGCCACGGCCTCGGGGCGGCGTTTGCGCATCATCAGCAACATGGGGGCGGCCAATCCGTTGGCGGCGGTGGCCGAGGTGCAACGGATCGCGGCCGAGCTGGGCTTGCCAGGGCTCAAGGTGATCGCGGTGCTGGGGGACGATGTGCTCGAGACTCTGCGGGCCCGGCCGGAGTGGGTGCTGGACAACGGGCAGACCCTGGGCTCGCTGGGGCAGCGGCTGATTTCCGCCAATGCTTATCTGGGCGCCCAGGGCATCGTCGACGCGCTGCGGGCTGATGCCGACGTAGTGATCACTGGGCGGGTGGCCGACCCCTCGTTGTTCCTGGCGCCGCAGATCTTCGAGTTCGGCTGGGCCGAGGATGACTGGCTGCGTCTGGGGCGCGGGACCCTGGTGGGGCATCTGCTGGAGTGCGCAGGGCAGGTCAGCGGCGGCTACTTTGCCGATCCGGGGGTCAAGAATGTGGCCGGTCTGGCGCGCCTGGGGTTCCCCCTGGCCGAAGTGGATGCACAGGGCGCGGCGCTGATCACCAAGGTCAAGGGCTCCGGGGGGCAGGTCAGCAGCGCTACCTGTACCGAGCAGTTGATCTACGAAGTGCATGACCCGGCGGCCTACCTGACGCCGGATGTCTGTGCCGACTTTTCCGCGGTGGGCTTTGTCGAGGAGGCACCGGACCGGGTGCGGCTGCAAGGGGCGGCAGGCAGCCCACGGCCTGAGCGGCTCAAGGTCAGCGTCGGCTACCTGGATGGCTGGATCGGCGAAGGGCAGATTTCCTATGGCGGCCCTGGGGCTGTGGCCAGGGCGCGGCTGGCCCGGGATATCGTGCTCGAACGCCTGGCCCTGACCGGGGTACAGATGCAGGAAGTGCGCGCGGAGCTGATCGGCATCGATGCCTTGCACGGTGTTGAACTGGGCCAGCGAGCGCCTGCCGAACCCTGGGAAGTGCGCCTGCGGGTGGCGGCTCGCTGCACGGACAAGGCCGAAGCGGTGCGCGTCGGCAATGAGGTGGAAACCCTCTATACCAATGGGCCCGCTGGTGGCGGCGGGACCAGTAAAAGCCTGCGGCAGGTGGTGGCGGTGGCTTCGCTGTTACTGCCCCGGGAGGCCGTCAGGGTCACCTTGCATCAGGAGGTACGGGCATGAATGAGGTCAAATTGCGTGACTTGGCGCACTCGCGTACCGGGGACAAGGGCGACACTTCGAATATTTCGGTGATTGCCTACCGCGCCGAGGACTTTGCCTTTCTTTGCGAGCAGCTTACCGCCGAGCGCGTGGCGCAATATTTCGCCGGCTTGCTGGGGAGCGATGCGGCGCCGGTACAGCGCTATGTCCTGGAGAATGTGCGGGCCTTGAACTTTGTCTTGCCGGGCATCCTGCGCGGCGGAGTGACCCGCTCCCTGGCGCTGGATGCCCACGGCAAGTGCCTGGGCGCGGCCTTGCTTGACTTGCAGTTGGCCCGGGAATGAAGAGCCCCGGGGGAGGGCGTCAGACGGTCGCGAAGCGCTGGTTCAGGTAACCGATGATCACCTTGGATTCATACATCCAGGTGGTCTGGCCGTTCTCTTCGATGCGCAGGCACGGCACCTTGATCTTGCCGCCCTGCTCCAACAGGGCCTGGCGGTCCTGCTCGTTGTTTTTTGCGTCGCGCAGGGCCACCGGCACATTCAGGCGATGCAGGGTACGGCGGGTCTTCACGCAGAACGGGCAGGCGTGAAACTGGTACAGGGTCAGGCCCTTGGCGGCTTCCACGACTTGCGCCTGAGCGGCGGCGTCCCGCTGCTGCTTGCGTGGGCGGGTGATGAAGTCGATGAAAATGATGAGTTGGCCCAGGCCGACTCGCAGCGCTTTGACGATCACGGTTATTGCCTCTTGCCCATGAATGAAGGGGCGGCAGCTTACCTGATTTTTCCCGGGCGAAAAAAAACCGGCGATCAACGCCGGTTTTTTCGCCTGCAGCCTGTTACTTGATCAGGCTGAGGAATTCGCTGCGGGTCGCGGCATTCTCGCGGAACTCGCCCAGCATCACCGAGGTGATCATCGACGAATTCTGTTTCTCCACACCGCGCATCATCATGCACATGTGCTTGGCCTCGATCACCACGGCCACCCCGAGGGCGCCGGTCACTTGTTGGACGGCGTCGGCGATCTGCCGGCTGAGGTTTTCCTGGATCTGCAGGCGGCGGGCATACATATCGACGATGCGCGCGACTTTCGACAGCCCCAGGACCTTGCCGCTGGGAATGTAGGCGACATGGGCCTTGCCGATGAACGGCAGCAGGTGGTGTTCGCACAACGAGTAGAGCTCGATGTCCTTGACCAGGACCATTTCGCTGTTGTCGGAGCTGAACAAGGCACCGTTGGTGACCTCTTCCAGGGTTTGGGCATAACCGCGGCAGAGGTACTGCATGGCTTTGGCGGCACGCTTGGGCGTGTCGAGCAGGCCCTCGCGGGAGACGTCCTCGCCCAGTTGGCCGAGGATCGCGGTGTAATTCTGTTCCAGGGACATGAAACTACCTGTGGGATTTTACGCAAAGGGCAAGGGTACGGTGGCGGACACGACGCTGCAAGCGTGATGCAGCGGCTTTATTCGTCACGGCCTTCCATCATGGTGCGCTTGAGCATGACGTACAGCGCCCCGGTACCGCCATGCCTGGCCTGGCAGGAAGTGAAGCCCAGCACCTGCGGATGCTGGCGCAGCCAGGTGTTGACGTGGCTCTTGATCATCGGTCGCTTGCCGTCCAGGCGCACGGCCTTGCCGTGGGTGACGCGCACGCAGCGGATTTCGAACTGGGTGGCTTCAGCGAGAAAGGCCCAGAGGGTTTCCCGGGCCTTTTCCACGGTCATGCCATGCAGGTCGAGGCTGCCTTCAAAGGGGATCTGGCCAATCTTCAGCTTGCGCATCTGGCTTTCCTGAACCCCGTCGCGGGCCCACATCAGCTCATCTTCCGGCCCCACGTCGATGACGAACTGGTCGGACAGCCCGTCCACCGTGGTGGTCTCGCTGCGTACGGTGGCCGCCTGGCGCAACTTGGCGATCTGCGCCCGGTCGCTCTTGGGTTTGCCTGTATCGGCACGATCGTGCTTGATCGGCTTGACGCCGCGGATCTCGTTTTTGAACAGGGAAAAGTCGTCGTCTTGCATGTCAGCCTCCGCGAAGGGCGGCTAGTTTACCCAACTCGGAACACCTTAAGGCGCGCAAATCGCGCCTCGGGAATGTCAGTCGTGTTTTTTCATCAGGTGCGGCGCCATGTTCAGCGCCAGGGGCTGGCGCATGCGCCGCCGGCAGCGCCGCCACAAGCGTACGCCGACATACAGCAGCAACAGGCCGACCACCAGGATCACCGCCGAGCCCGCCGGGCTGGCATTCATTTCCCCCAGCGCCGGGGCACGGCCCAGCAGGCTCGCAGTACCGGCCATCGCCAGCAGCACGCCAAATGTCGCCAGTAGCGCGGAGAATCCCGCACCCAGGCGCAACCGCCAGTTTCGCGGGCTTTTGGGCCGCAATCGGCGTGCGTCAAAACCATCGGATATCTTCATTCCGACCTTCCTCAATGGGTATCGGCCCTTCGACCGGAAGTTGACCGGGTGGTTCCTGAGGCTAAGGCAATTGCTGCAAAGGCGAGGGGTTTATGGATGAGCGGCCCGCCAGCCGCTCACCAGGGCTGATCAGATCAGGCTTGCGGTCTGGGCGAGGGTGGCGAAGTTGTCAGCCATGATTGCCATTTCGGTTTGCTGAACGTGCTCGGCGCTGAGGATGCCACCCTTGTAGGGCAGGTCGCGGGTGGCGCAGGCGTCTTCTACCAGGGTGCAGCGAAAGCCCAGGTTCTTGGCCGCGCGCACGGTGGTGCTGACGCTGGAGTGGCTCATGAAACCGGCGACGATCAGGTCCAGGGAACCGAGGTCCTGCAGGCGCTTTTCCAGTTCGGTGCCGTGGAACGCGCTGGGCAGCAGTTTGCCGATGATGGTTTCGTCGCCTTGGGGTTCAAGGCCGGGAATGAACTCGCCGCGCTCGCCTTGTGGGTCGAACAGGCCGCCGACGGTACCGAGGTGGCGTACGTGCACCACTGGGCGACCGGCAGCCCGGGCCGCGGCCAGCAGTTGGCGGATGTTGGCCACTGCCGCGTCCATGCCGGACAGGGCCAGCGGGCCGCTGAGGTATTCTTTCTGGGCGTCGATGATCACAAGGGTCGCGTGGCTCAAATTGGCCGCTGCATAACCACGACCGCTGAGTTGAAACATCGTCTTTGGAACGGACATTCTGGGGCTCCTGTGAGTGGGGCTTTTGCGCCATTGTCCTCTGGCGGAGCGCTTCTGTGAATCGCTACTAACGTAAGGTGCGCCGTTGCTGGCCTGTAGCCTTGTCAAGTGGGGCAAGGTATGCAGCCTTCCCGAGCAAAAAACGCTTGAACACCATTGCCCGTCGCTGGTTTTTCATTCGTCGTCGGCAAGCGTTTTGGCTGTTAGAATCGCCGGTCGTTTTGTCAGGAGTCTGTGCCGTGATCACTTCCCGCCTGCGCACCTTGCGCGACCATATCCGCTGGGCTGTCAGCCGCTTTCATGGGGAGGATCTGTTCTTCGGCCATGGTACCGACAATGCCTGGGACGAGGCCCGTCAACTGGTGCTCGGCGCCTTGCACCTGCCTTGGGAAATTGCCGACAGCTACCTTGATTGCGCGTTGGAAGACGACGAGCTGGTCCATGTGCAACACCTGCTCAAGCGTCGTATCCAGGAGCGCGTGCCTACCGCCTACCTGCTGGGCGAGGCCTGGTTCTGCGGCATGTCGTTCATTGTCGATGAGCGCGTGCTGATTCCCCGTTCGCCGATTGGCGAGCTGATCGAAAAACGTTTCGAACCCTGGCTGGGCAGCGAGCCGGCACGGATTCTCGACCTGTGTACCGGTTCCGGCTGCATCGGTATCGCTTGTGCCTATGAATTCCGTGATGCCGAGGTGGTGTTGGCGGACCTGTCCTTCGAAGCCCTCGAAGTGGCCAACCAGAACATCGAGCGCCATGGCGTCGATGAGCGGGTGTTCACGGTCCAGGGCGATGGCTTCGATGGCCTGCCCGGGCAGCGCTTCGACCTGATCGTGTCCAACCCGCCCTATGTCGATGCCGAAGACTTCGCCGACATGCCGGATGAATACCAGCACGAGCCCGAGCTGGGCCTGGCCTGTGGCGAGGACGGCCTGAACCTGGTGCGGCGGATGCTGGCCGAGGCGGCGGACCACCTGACCGAGAAGGGCTTGCTGATTGTCGAGGTGGGCAACAGCCAGGTGCATGTCGAGGCGCTGTACCCGGAGGTCGACTTCGCCTGGCTGGACTTCGAGCGCGGTGGCCACGGTGTGTTCATGCTGACCGCGGAGCAGTGCCGCGAACATCAGGCGTTGTTCGCGTCCCGGGTCTGAGCCGATTGCCGGCCCGCGCAACGCGGGCCTCTGGCGGTCAGGCGTTGCGGCTCAGCGATGAGTCGCAATCCAGATCAGCAGCCCGGCCTGGAACACCGCAAAGGCCACCAGGCAGGTGATGGTGAAGCGCAGACCGGTGTCCTCGCGCTTGTACTTGGTGACTTTCTCTTCCTGCTTGCGCAGCTTCACTTCCAGTTCTTCAAGATTCTGTTCGGCCTGCTGGAGCATCTGCGCCGCTTCCAGAATCTCCACGAACTGCAGCTTTTCGCTATTCCACTGGCCCAGCAGTTCACCCACCTGGACATCCTTGACGCTGCCCTTGAGGTGCTGGGCATCGGCATACACCACATCGAAACCCTGGGTGCGCAGCACGTGGTCACGACGCAGGCGCGTGTCTTCGTTGAGGGCATCCTTGTTCGCCAGGTCGAAGCCGTCGATCCGGTAGTGCGGCCACTTCTTTTGGGCCCACTGCGCTGCCTGGGCCAGCAGGAAACGGCCGATTCCGCGGTTCAGCGGTTCGACCTGCAGGCCGCTTTCGGGCTCGAAGTGCACCCGGCGAGTGTCGTGCTCGACCCACACATCCAGGTGATTCTGTTCCTTGCGCACCCGTTGGCCGGGGAGGCTGATGGTCATGCGCAGCAGGCTGTGCTCTTTGTTGTTGCGTTCGGCATAACCGAACTCGACAAAGCGCAGAGGCCGTCCGCCCGTGGCGCGGTCGGTCTGCAAGGGTGCCAGGCGCAGCATCTTGTGGTGCTCGGCCTGCACATCGGCCCACGGCAGCGGCGGCGCTTCCGGGGCGGCGGCTTCCTGCTCGGTGGCGGGTGAGTTCGGGGTATCAGTCATAACGGCGAGATCCTGTCCAATCGCTGCGCGCCGACAGCAATTGAACGGCCGGCAAAGTCTTATCGGCCGTTTTTTTCAGGACTGGAGGGCAAAAACAGCCTAACGGGTGTGAAGTCCGTCAATAAAATCGATGATCGCGCTGCCCAGTTCCGCTGCCAGGGGCAATTGCGGGTCCTTGTAGGAGGCCAGCTGGCGCTTGAGGTCATTGGGCACGATGCGCATCACATGGTTCATGCCCTCGATCAGTGCCAGTTGCGCATCCGGTTTGGCGGCCTTGAGGACCCTGGCGTCATCGACGCTGACCTGGATGTCGTTGCTGCCCTGGATGATCAGCGCCGGCATCTTCAGGCGGGCGAAGGCCGCCGCCGGGTCTTCGCGAAACAGGGTGATCAGGTAAGGCTGCACGCTGGGGCGAAAGATGACTTGCAGGGCAGGGGGCACATCCGGGTCGACCTTGCCGGCCTTGAGGCTGTCCAGCAGCTCATTGCTGCGCAGCATCAGCGCCGGTGGCAGGCGGTAGCTCAACTGCTGGCGCAGGATCTGGTCCACCGGGCGGGCGGTTCCGGAGATCGAGATAACGCCTGCGGCATTCAGTTGCGGTGCCGCCAGCGTGGCGATCAGTGCGCCTTCGCTATGCCCCAGGACTATCAGTTGGCCCAGGCGTGGATCGGCCTTGAGCTTGTTGCCCCAGGCCACGGCATCCGCCACATAGGCGTCCAGGGTCAGGTTGCGTTCGTCCGGGGTCGCGGCGAGGCTGGCCGCCACGCCGCGCTTGTCATAACGCACGCTGGCGATGTTGTGCTTGGCCAGTACCCAGGCCAGGCGCTTGAGGCTGTCGTTGCGCCCGCCATCGGGGTTGTTGCCGTCGCGGTCAGTGGGGCCGGAGCCGGAAATGATCAGCACCACCGGCACCGGCTGCTCGGACTTGGGTAGCAGCAGCGAGCCGTACAGCTCACCGTGCCCGGTGTCCAGGCTCACGGGGCGTTGCAGGACGGCCGCATGAACCAGGCCGGTGAACAGGGAAAGGCTCAAGAGAAGAACTCGCAGCATCATCGCGCCATCATGGATAAGGTGCCGGTTTGACTCGGTAACAGGCAGAAGGTTCGAGGATGAACTAGTTGGGTAGCCTGCGTATACTGGCGCACGCGCTAATCCAGATTGAGTTATTTCGGCTGATTTCACGGAGCTCCCTGCATGTCCGGCAATACCTACGGCAAGCTGTTCACTGTCACCACCGCGGGCGAAAGCCATGGTCCGGCGTTGGTCGCCATTGTCGACGGCTGCCCGCCGGGCCTGGAACTGACGCTGGAGGACTTGCAGCGTGACCTGGACCGGCGCAAGCCTGGCACCAGCCGCCACACCACCCAGCGCCAGGAACCCGACGAGGTCGAGATCCTCTCCGGGGTGTTCGAAGGCAAGACCACCGGCTGTTCCATCGGCTTGTTGATCCGCAACACCGATCAGAAGTCCAAGGACTATTCGGCGATCAAGGACCTGTTCCGCCCGGCTCACGCCGACTACAGCTACCACCACAAGTACGGCATCCGCGACTACCGTGGTGGCGGCCGCAGCTCGGCCCGGGAAACCGCCATGCGCGTGGCGGCCGGGGCCATTGCCAAGAAGTACCTGGCCAGCCAGGGCATCGTGATTCGCGGCTACATGAGCCAGCTGGGCCCGATCGAGATTCCCTTCAAGACCTGGGATTCGGTAGACAACAACGCCTTCTTCAGCCCTGATCCGGAAAAGGTTGCGGAGCTGGAAGCCTATATGGACCAGTTGCGTCGAGACCAGGATTCGGTCGGAGCGAAGATCACCGTGGTGGCCGAAGGGGTGATGCCGGGCCTGGGCGAGCCGATTTTCGATCGCCTGGACGCCGAGCTGGCCCATGCGCTGATGAGCATCAACGCGGTCAAGGGCGTGGAGATCGGCGCCGGTTTCGCCTGCGTTGCCCAGCGCGGCACCGAGCACCGTGACGAACTGACCCCGCAAGGTTTCCTCAGCAATAACGCCGGCGGCATTCTGGGCGGCATCTCCTCGGGGCAGCCGATCGTCGCTCACCTGGCGCTCAAGCCGACCTCCAGCATTACCACCCCCGGGCGCTCCATCGATATCGACGGCAACCCGGTGGACGTGATCACCAAGGGGCGCCACGACCCGTGCGTGGGCATTCGCGCCACGCCGATCGCCGAGGCGATGATGGCCATCGTGCTGATGGATCACCTGCTGCGCCACCGCGGCCAGAATGCCGACGTGCGCGTCAGCACGCCGGTGCTGGGCCAGCTGTAATGCCGGTCCTGCCAGTCGCCACGGTCTGAAGGCCGTGGCGGCACTTCCCTACTGGCGGCTTTCCAGTTTCTACCTGTTCTATTTCGCGCTGCTGGGCTCGACCGCGCCATTCCTGGCGCTGTATTTCGATCACCTGGGGTTCTCCAGTGCGCGCATCGGCGAACTGGTGGCCATTCCCATGCTCATGCGCTGCGTGGCGCCCAACCTTTGGGGCTGGCTGGGGGACTACACCGGGCGGCGCCTGGCGATCGTGCGTTTTGGTGCGTTCTGCACCCTGGTCTGTTTCTCCCTGATCTTCGTCGACAAGAGCTATGCCTGGCTGGCCATGGTCATGGCCCTGCATGCTTTTTTCTGGCACGCGGTGCTGCCGCAGTTCGAAGTGATCACCCTGGCGCACCTGCAAGGCCAGGCCTCGCGCTACAGCCAGATCCGCCTCTGGGGCTCCATCGGCTTCATTCTTACCGTGGTGGCCCTGGGGCGTTTGTTCGAGTGGTTGAGCCTGGACATCTACCCGGTAGCGCTGGTGGTGATCATGGCGGGCATCGTCCTCAGCAGCCTGTGGGTGCCTAACGCCCAGCCTCGGGTGCAGGGGCCGCGGCACGCCGGGGAGGGCTTTGTCAGGCAACTGCGCAGCCCCGGTGTGCTGGCCTTCTACCTGTGCGTGGCACTGATGCAGATGAGCCACGGCCCCTATTACACCTTCCTGACTCTGCACCTGGAGCGCCTGGGCTATACCCGCGGGGTGATCGGCATGCTCTGGGCCCTGGGTGTGGTGGCCGAAGTGTTGATGTTTCTGGCGATGAGCTGGCTCCTGGCGCGCTTTTCCGTGCGGCGAGTGCTGCTTGCGAGCTTCCTGCTGGCGGCTCTGCGCTGGTTGCTGCTGGGCAGCCTGGCGGAACACCTCGGGGTGCTGTTGTTGGCTCAGGTGCTGCACGCGGCGACCTTCGGCAGTTTCCACGCCGCCGCCATTCATTTTGTGCAGCGCAGTTTCGGTGCCCGCCAGCAAGGCCAGGGCCAGGCGTTGTACGCGGCCCTGGCGGGAACCGGGGGCGCCCTGGGGGCCCTGTATTCGGGTTATAGCTGGAATGCCCTGGGCCCCACATTGACCTTTAGTATTGCCAGCGTCGCAGCCTTGGCCGCAGCCGTTATCATTGCCACCCGCATGCAAGAGGAGTTGCCGTAATGAGCAGCCTGTCCGTCTACCACGTATCCAGTCCGGACCTGCCGAACAAGGTCCTGACCCACTTCGACGATATCGCTGCAACCCTGGCCGAGCAGGGGATTCGTTTCGACCGCTGGCCTGCCACCACGCGTGTTGCACCGGGCACCAGCCAGCAAGAAGTGATAAGCGCCTATCAGGAGCAGGTCGATCGCCTGATGACCGAGGGTGGCTACGCCAGCGTGGATGTCATCAGCCTCGATGAAGACCATCCGCAGAAGGCCGAGCTGCGCGCCAGCTTTCTCGATGAGCACCGCCACAGCGAGGATGAAGTACGTTTCTTCGTTGCGGGCCGGGGCCTGTTCAACCTGCACATCGATGACTATGTGTACGCCGTACTGTGCGAAAGGAATGACCTGATCTCGGTGCCGGCGGGCACCGCCCATTGGTTCGACATGGGCGAGCGGCCGAACCTGGTGGCCATCCGCATGTTCAACAACCCCCAGGGCTGGAACGCCAGCCTGACCGGCGACGCGATCGCCAGCCAGTTCCCGCGCCTGGACGATTGAGCGGGGAGCACAACGTCAACGGGCCGGACCCACGCAAGGTGGGGCCGGCCCGGACAGGTGCAGCGCAAGCGGCTTACGCGCAGTGGTAAGTCGGCAGGGCAAAGCGGTTCTGGCTTTGCAGCATGGAGATCTGTGGCAACTCACTGGCCTGTTCGGCCAAGTCCCGACGAATTGCGCTGATGACCCACGACAGTTGGTCGGCGGCGTGCAACTGTGCGTAGGAGATCGAACGCTTGAACTGTTTGCCTTCGCTGTTGCGCAGGGTCAACAGGATGCCACCGTCAGGGCGTGGCTGGGTGGTCACTTCGAAGTTGGAGAACAGGGAAGAAAATTTTTCTTGGATCAGGCTCATGTCTATCAGCTCCGTTAGCTCTTGAAGGGCAAGCGTGGAGTGATAGGTGCAGCGATTGTGCCAGTATCGTTTTTTTAAAATATCCTTTAAAAACAATAGCTTATAAAAATCCAAAAAGCGCCTGTTCGTGCAAATTGCATGAATGGCCATCGTGCATCCTGCATTTTGCAGGTCCGCAGGGGGTGTTGGCGGGTGCCGTGGCAGTGTTGTGACCGCGGGCCAGGGTGGAAAATTCAATCGTTGAAGCGGGGACAAGTACGCTGCGTGGGGAGACCGAGGGTAGATACAAAAGTTTGCAAAAACCCCGTGTACAGCGTCGCGAGAGCTGACGTATTTTCCAGCCAGTCACGTTGGTTCAACCTGGCCTCGGCGGCCCCGCGAAAGCGGCTTGAACGGCGTTTCTGCGACATGGAATGTGTTGTGGCGCGATCTTGCGATCCCGCCCGACCAATAATAAGAACATAGGACGCTCTCCATGAACCTTTCCTGCGCCTCATCGCCGGTGCTCTTTGCAGCCCTGCGCTTGTCCTGCCTTCATCCCTTTGCGAGAGATATCCACAGCTCCCGCGTGCCGCTCGCCGCACCCTGGATCGCTACCCCCGGTTGAGCCTTGCGCCGCTGTTGCCAACGCCCGGCCGGCCAGGCCCGGGCCCAGATCCTTGCTGTGCAACCGGAGCAACCATGAACAAGCACAAGAGCGACATGATCACCTGGGGCATGATGCTGCGTAAGGTGCCCTCCATTGCCAGGGCACTGCCGCGGGTGGTGCGGGGCATGAAAGCGGGCAATATCGACAACCCGGACCAGCCCTGCGGCCTGGGCTGGAGCTTTGAGCAGGCGACCCTGCGCAACCCCGAGGGGCCGGCCTTGCTGTACGGTGACCGGGTGCTCAGTTATGCCCAGGTCAATCAGTGGGCCAACCGCATTGCTGCCTACCTGCAGGAGCAGGGCATCGGCAAGGGTGATGTGCTGGCGATCTTCATCGAGAACCGCCCGGAATTGCTGGTTACGGTGCTGGCGGTGGCCAAGCTCGGAGGCATTTGCGCGATGCTCAACACCGCGCAGACCCAGGGCGTGCTGGCGCACAGCCTGGCGTTGGTGAAACCGGCGGCGATCATCCTCGGCGGCGAGCTGCAGGCCGCTTACTCGGCGGTACGCGAGCAGGTGGGCATCGATCCGCAGCGCACCTGGTTCGTGGCCGATCAGGACACCTTTGCCGACCCCGGGCCGACCCCCGAGGGAATGCGCAACCTGATGGCCGAGAGCGCCGGTTACCCATCGGACAACCTGGCGCAGACCCAGCGCATCTTCCTCAACGACCCTTGCTTCTACATCTATACCTCCGGCACCACGGGGCTACCCAAGGCCGGAATCTTCAAGCATGGGCGCTGGATGCGCACCTCTGCCGGCTTCGGCACCATCGCCCTGGATATGCAGCCCGGCGACGTGGTGTATTGCACCTTGCCGCTGTACCACGCCACCGGTCTGTGCGTGTGCTGGGGTTCGGCGATTACCGGCGCCTCGGGCTTTGCCATCCGCCGCAAATTCAGCGCCAGCCAGTTCTGGGATGACGTGCGCCGCTACAAGGCCACGACCGTGGGTTATGTCGGGGAGTTGTGCCGCTACCTGATCGACCAGCCGGCTTGCGCACGGGATACCGAGCACGGGGTCTCGAAGATGATCGGCAACGGGCTGCGCCCGGGCGTCTGGAGCGAGTTCAAGCAACGTTTCGGCGTCGGTCATATCTGTGAGTTGTATGCCGCCAGCGACGGCAATATCGGTTTCAGCAACATCCTCAACTTCGACAATACCGTGGGCTTTTCCCTGATCCCCTGGGCGCTGGTGGAATACGCCCACGACACCGGTGCGCCACTGCGCAACAGCCAGGGCTTCATGCAGAAGGTGGCCAAGGGCGGCCAGGGGCTGCTGCTGGCGAAGATCGACGACAAGGCGCCCCTGGATGGCTACACCGACCCGGAAAAGAACCTCAAGGTGATTCTCAAGGACGTATTCGAGAAGGGCGACTGCTACTTCAACACCGGCGATCTGCTGCGCGATATCGGCTTTGGCCATGTGCAGTTCGTCGACCGGCTGGGAGATACCTATCGCTGGAAGGGCGAGAACGTTTCCACCACCGAGGTGGAGAACGTCCTCCTGGGGCACCCGCAGGTTGCCGAGGTGGTGGCCTATGGGGTCGAGATCCACAACACCAACGGTCGGGCCGGGATGGTGGCGATCACTCCGGCAGAATCCCTGGCGACCCTGGATTTCAGCGAGTTGCTGCAGTTCGCCCGGCAGCAGTTGCCGGCCTACGCAGTGCCGCTGTTCCTGCGGATCAAAGTGAAGATGGACACCACAGGCACCTTCAAGTACCAGAAGAGTCGCCTCAAGGAGCAGGCATTCGATCTGCAGCAAATCGGTGACGAGCCGGTGTATGCCTGGTTGCCGGGCTCGGATACCTACGTGCGGCTGACCCCGCAGATTCTCGCGGACATTCAGGGCGGGCGCCTGCGTTATTGATTCTGCCTATGGTGGCTCTCGGGAAAAAAGGGATGACAGGCTGGCGCCGGCTTGGGGAAACTAGCGCCTTTCCGAATTGCCGAACCTGGAGTTTCCGATGACCGACAAAAGCCGCCAGATGACTGAAGAAGAGGCCGCCCAGTTTGTCGAACAGGTGTTCAACGTGGCCCGCCAGGGCGACGCACAGATGCTCGACAAACTGGCTGCCAGTGGCCTGCCGGTCAACCTGCGCAATCACAAGGGCGACACGCTGCTGATGCTCGCCGCCTATCACGGCCATGTGGACGCGGTGCAGGTGCTGCTCAAGCACCAGGCCGACCCCGAGATCCGCAACGACAATGGCCAGAGCCCGATTGCCGGGGCTGCCTTCAAGGGCGACCTGGCGGTGGTCAAGGCGCTGGTGGAGGGGGGCGCCCAGGTGGAAGGCTCGTCCTTCGACGGACGTACCGCGCTGATGATGGCGGCGATGTTCAACCGCACGGAAATCGTCACCTACCTGATCAGCCAGGGCGCCGACCCCAAGGCCCGCGACAGCAATGGCGTGAGTGCCCTGGAAGCGGCCAAGACCATGGGCGCCATGGATACCACGGCGCAGCTGGAAAAACTCCTGGCCTGAGCCGGCGATGATCGGGGCGTGCAGGCGTCAGGTGCTGCCTGGCGTGATAGCTCGGGCACTTTAGGCTATCCTTCGCGCCCCTTGATTTCCTCGCTTCCAGGATGTGCCCATGAAAACCGCCCTTATCGAACTCATTAGCAAGATCAGCTCCGGGTGCATGGGCGATGCCGAGATCCAGCAGATCGCCGAGGAGGCGAGCCAGGCCTACGCCGACCCTCAGGGATTCCTGGCAGCCAACCCGGATATCAACTACGACGACAGCTTCCCCATTCCCCTGGGGGAATGGGTGGTGGTCGGCAGCCTGCCGGAAACCGTGTTGTTTCAGGCCGATACCTATGTCGACCTGTTCGCCCAGATCGTCGCCTCGTTCGGCAAGGACGTGGCTTTCAACATCAAGCCCAAGCAGTTGGCCAAGATCGAAGCCCTGACGGCCTTGAACCGCATCCAGATCCAGATGGGCAGCATGAACCCG
Organism: Pseudomonas protegens CHA0; assembly: GCF_000397205.1. Lineage (NCBI taxonomy): Bacteria > Pseudomonadati > Pseudomonadota > Gammaproteobacteria > Pseudomonadales > Pseudomonadaceae > Pseudomonas > Pseudomonas protegens. Next base: position 5,001,567 of record NC_021237.1, on the reverse strand, counting down.
GAAAACGGCGGCTATGTGTTGATGAACTTCAGCCAGTTGCTGGATGACGAGTTGCAGATGGTACTGGTCTACGGCAACGACGTGCCGCGGGTGCTGGAGCTGTGCGCCGAGGTCGGGATCGCCGCAGCGCCGGCCCTGGAGGCCTTGAAGATCGCCGTTCATGTCTGAAGCCCGAGCGGCTGTGGAATAAAACGGAACCCTGATCCAGCACGGCTATCCTAAAGAGGCACGCCATCATTTAGGGAGCGACACCATGGGTTCCACCTTCAATGGCCTGGTTGGCCTGATCATTCTGGCCCTGGATATCTGGGCCATCATCAACGTACTCAAAAGCGGCGCCGAAACCGGGATGAAGGTCCTCTGGGTGCTCTTGATCATTCTCCTGCCGGTGCTGGGGCTGATCATCTGGGCGATCGCCGGGCCGCGAGGCAATGTGCGGCTCTGAAGCTGGAGACGCAGGTTGCACAGGGAAAAGGGCCGTCAGGCCCTTTTTTGTGTGACTAAACATGCGTTGAACGAAATTTTCACAAACGCTCTAAGACAATTCGCCGGCGCTTTTTCCCCGGTATAACTCTCTGTAATCTCTTGTCCCAGAGCCGTTGGCAGTGGGTTTTTCGGTGCTGCCCACTAATCAATGGCAATGCCTTGAGTGATCGTGCAACATTTGCGCACCGCGAATTCCCCCGTCGCCCTGGCGGCAACAAGAGGGCAGAACGCAGCTTTATCTTTGCAACTTAAACTTCCAATGGGTCCTAAAACCACATGGCAAACTCGGATGCCCTGAGTCAGCAGCGATCCTCGAATCGCCTGCTGCAACCGACCGTTAAATCCCATCTGGCCTACACGCTGTTGTGCGCCCTGGTCATGATGGTGATGCTTTCCCTGTTGCGCGTCGCGCTGCTGATCTACAACCGCGAGATGATTCTCGACACTCCGGCCTCGACCTTCCTCGAAGCGTTTGCCAACGGGCTGCGTTTTGATCTGCGGCTGGTGGTCTACCTCAGCGTACCGCTGCTGCTGGCGCTGTTCAGCGCCCGGGCCATGGCGGCTCGCGGGGTGTTGCGCTTCTGGCTGACAGTCACCTCCAGCATCGCGCTGTTCCTCGGCCTGATGGAGATGGACTTCTACCGAGAGTTCCACCAGCGCCTCAACGGCCTGGTCTTCCAGTATGTGAAGGAAGACCCGAAAACCGTGATGAGCATGCTCTGGTACGGCTTCCCGGTGGTCCGCTACCTGCTGGCCTGGGCCGTGGGCACCTGGATCCTGAGCCTGGCATTCAAGGGGGCCGACCGCGCCACCCGGCCCCGCGGCCCGTTCAGCGGCGGCAATGTCGGCACCCGGCAGATTGCCCCCTGGTATGCGCGCATTGCGGTGTTCGTGGTGTGTCTGCTGATCTGCGTGGTTGCAGCCCGTGGCACTCTGCGCCAGGGCCCGCCGATGCGTTGGGGTGACGTCTACACCACCGAATCCAACTTCGCCAACCAGTTGGGCCTCAATGGCACGCTGCAACTGATGGCGGCGGCCAAGGATCGTCTGTCCGAGGACCGCACCAATATCTGGAAGGCCACCTTGCCTCAGCCTCTGGCCCAGCAGACCGTGCGCGACATGCTGCTGGTGCCGAGTGACAAGCTGGTGGATGCCGATATTGCCGCCGTACGCCGCACCTACACGCCGGATGGGGAAAAGACCCTGCCGATCAAGAACGTCGTGGTGATCCTGATGGAAAGCTTCGCCGGGCATTCGGTGGGTGCCCTGGGACGTCCGGGGGAGATCACTCCGTACTTCGACAAACTGTCCAAGGAAGGCCTGCTGTTCGACCGCTTCTTCTCCAACGGCACCCACACCCACCAGGGCATGTTCGCCACCATGGCGTGCTTCCCCAACCTGCCTGGCTTCGAATACCTGATGCAGACCCCGGAAGGCAGCCACAAGCTGTCCGGCCTGCCGCAATTGCTCAGTGCTCGCAACTACGATGACGTGTATGTCTACAACGGCGATTTCGCCTGGGACAACCAGTCGGGGTTCTTCAGCAACCAGGGCATGACCAACTTCATCGGCCGTAACGACTTCGTCAATCCGGTGTTCTCCGACCCGACCTGGGGCGTGTCCGACCAGGACATGTTCAACCGCGGCCTGGAAGAGTTGAAGGCCCGGGAAGGCAAGGGGCCGTTCTATGCCCTGCTGCAGACCCTGTCCAACCACACGCCGTATGCCCTGCCCACGCCTTTGCCGGTGGACAAGGTGACCGACCGCGGCAGCCTCAACGAACATCTGACGGCCATGCGCTACTCCGACTGGGCCCTGGGCCAGTTCTTCGAGAAAGCGCGCAAGGAGCCTTACTTCAAGGAAACCCTGTTCGTGGTGGTGGGCGACCATGGCTTCGGCAACGAGCAGCAGATCACCGAAATGGACCTGGGGCGCTTCAACGTGCCCATGCTGATGATCGCTCCGGGCATCCAGGAAAAGTTCGGCCAGCGTGACCACACCGTGGGCACCCAGATCGACATCGTGCCCACCATCATGGGTCGCCTGGGTGGCGACGTACTGCACCAGTGCTGGGGGCGCGACCTGCTCAACCTGCCGGAAGGCGACAAGGGCTTCGGCGTGATCAAGCCTTCGGGCAGTGACCAGACCGTAGCGCTGCTGACGGCGGACCGGGTGCTGGTGCTGCCCAAGGAAATGCCGCCACGGCTGTACAAGTACGAGCTGGGTTCGGCACCGGGGGGCGAACTGATCCCGGATTCTGCCGATGAGGCGCAGCTCAAGCAGAAGCTGGAATCCTTCCTGCAGACGGCGACCAAGAGCTTGCTCGACAACACCGCAGGCGTGGTCAACGGGAAACCGGACTAAACGCTGCAGCGCCGGCCCTGTCATGCGGGGTTGGCGCAAGTTGCCCGCGTGAATAGAACACCCCACAAGTGGGGTGTTTTTTATTCGGGCTAATAAAAAGGCGCCGGTGAAGACCGGCGCCTTTTTACGTTCAAACATGCTCTGGGGCGAGCAATAAGGGCGTTATATCCTGCCCAGCAGCAAGAGTACCAACAGCACCACCAGCACGACGCCAATGATTCCTGAAGGCCCATAACCCCAGCTTCTGGAGTGCGGGAATACTGGCAGGCCGCCAATCAGCAGCAGAATCAGAATAACGATCAGAATGGTGCCCATGGCTGTTTCCTTATTGGAATAGAGTTGAACAACGCAGTTATTCAAGGACAAGTTCGTTTTAGGGATAAAGCGAACCGCTTAATAAATCCGACTCTGCGCCCTTCCAGAAAATTCCAAGTATTTTTAAAGCTTTCCGCTTTCGGTCTTATTTCCTTTGCGCCTGCCCGGAGCAGGGGGGGCGGATGACAGGTCGGGGGCACCGGGCCGGCGGTTTGCCCGGGGCATTCAGCACCCTGATGGTGCGTGGGTGGCGCAGGGGCCTTCGCTACACTGCGGCTCATCTTCCCCGGAACAACAAGGCAACTCTTATGCAAAATCGCATGATGATCACTGGCGCCGGCTCCGGCCTGGGTCGCGAAATCGCTTTGCGCTGGGCCCGCGAGGGCTGGCGGCTGGCCTTGTCCGATGTCAGCGAGGCGGGCCTGCAGGAAACCCTGAAACTGGTGCGTGCAGCCGGTGGTGACGGTTTTGTGCAGCGTTGCGATGTGCGTGACTACAGCCAGTTGACCGCCTTCGCTCAGGCCTGCGAGGTGAAGTTCGGCGGCATCGACATCATCGTCAACAACGCCGGCGTGGCCTCTGGCGGGTTCTTCAGCGAACTGTCGCTGGAGGATTGGGACTGGCAGATCGCGATCAACCTGATGGGGGTGGTCAAGGGCTGCAAGGCCTTCCTGCCGCTGCTGGAGCAGAGCAAGGGCAAGATCATCAATATCGCTTCCATGGCGGCCTTGATGCAGGGCCCGGCCATGAGCAACTACAACGTGGCCAAGGCCGGAGTGGTGGCGCTTTCCGAGAGCCTGTTGATCGAGCTCGCGCAGCAGGAAATCGGCGTGCATGTGGTCTGCCCGTCGTTCTTCCAGACCAACCTGCTGGACTCCTTCCGGGGGCCGACCCCGGCCATGAAGGCCCAGGTGGGCAAGTTGCTGGAAAACTCGCCGATCACCGCCGCCGAGATCGCCGACTACATCCATGCCCAGGTCGATGCCGGCCAATTCATGATCCTGCCCCATGAGCAGGGCCGTATGGCCTGGGCCCTGAAGCAGAAAAATCCCCAGGCGCTGTACGACGAAATGACCCTGATGGCCGACAAGATGCGCGCCAAGGCCAAGCAAAGCGCCAGTTGAGCTTGCCCAATCCCCCTGGGCGTCGTTAGGGTTGCCGGCATCCGACAATCCTGACGAGTTCCTGCATGCTCAATTACCTGTGGTTCTTCCTCGCCGCGCTGTTTGAAATCGCCGGCTGCTATGCGTTCTGGATGTGGCTGCGTCAGGGCAAGAGTGCCTTGTGGGTGATTCCCGCGCTGGTCAGCCTGACCCTGTTCGCCCTGTTGCTGACCAAGGTCGAGGCCACCTACGCCGGGCGCGCCTATGCCGCCTACGGAGGCATCTATATCGTCGCTTCGATTGGCTGGCTGGCAGTGGTGGAGCGGGTACGGCCCCTGGGTTCGGATTGGCTGGGGCTGGCGCTGTGCGTGATCGGGGCCAGTGTGATTCTGTTCGGCCCGCGCTTTTCCAATGGCTGAATAACCCGGCCCAGAGAAGCTGGGCCGGGGGTAGGGTCAGTCGAACAGCTCCTTGGGCACATCGTGCTTGAGCATCAGTTGGCACTGTTCGCTGTCCGGATCGAAGACGATTACCGCCTGGCCCTTGGTCAAGGCCTGGCGCACCCGCAGCACACGGGTCTCCAGGGGCGTTTCATCACCGTTGTCGGTGCCCTCGCGGGTTACGAAGTCCTCGATCAGGCGGGTCAGGGTGTCGACTTCAAGTTGGTCGTGGGGAATCAGCATGGGGGCCTCCGGCAAACAATCCGGGATCCTACTGCGCCCGGGGCCGTGCCGCCAGCCAGGGCGTGCACAAACGCCGGGGCGGGTTCAGGATTTCTGCCCCACCAGGCTGTCCACCGAGGGCACCCGGGTATCGCTTTCCATTTGTGCATCGTGCTCCAGTTGATGGCTGAAGCGGTCCAGTGAGCCCTGGGCCGGTTGCGCGTCGCTGGCAAATACCGGCGGGCTGAGGATGTAGGCCCCCAGCAGGCGGCTGAGTGCCGCCAGGCTGTCGATATGGGTGCGCTCATAGCCGTGGGTGGCGTCGCAACCGAAGGCCAGCAGCGCAGTGCGGATGTCGTGGCCGGCGGTGACCGCCGAATGGGCGTCGCTGAAGTAGTAGCGGAACAGGTCGCGACGCACCGGCAACTCGTGTTCGCCGGCCAGGCGCAGCAGGTGGCGGGACAAGTGATAGTCGTAGGGGCCACCGGAGTCCTGCATGGCCACGCTCACCGCATGTTCGCTGGAGTGCTGGCCCGGGGCGACCGGGGCAATGTCGATGCCGACGAACTCGCTGACGTCCCAGGGCAGGGCCGCTGCCGCACCACTGCCGGTTTCTTCGGTGATGGTGAATAGCGGATGGCAGTCGATCATCAGCGGCTCGCCGCTGTCGACTATGGCCTTGAGCGCGGCCAGCAGCGCGGCGACACCGGCCTTGTCGTCCAGGTGCCGGGCGCTGATATGGCCGCTTTCGGTGAACTCGGGCAAGGGGTCGAAGGCAACAAAGTCACCCACGCCTATCCCCAGGGATTCGCAGTCGGCGCGGGTGGTGCAGTAGGCATCCAGGCGCAGCTCGATGTGGTCCCAACTGATGGGCAGTTCGTCCACCGCGGTGTTGAAGGCGTGCCCAGAGGCCATCAGCGGCAGGACGCTGCCGCGCAACACGCCGTTGTCGGTGAACAGGCTGACCCGGCTGCCCTCGGCAAAGCGGCTGGACCAGCAGCCCACCGGGGCCAGGGTCAGGCGGCCGTTGTCCTTCACCGCGCGCACGCTGGCGCCAATGGTGTCCAGGTGCGCCGAGACGGCCCGGTCCGGGCTGTTCTTCTGGCCCTTGAGGGTGGCGCGAATGGTGCCACGACGGGTCAGCTCGAAGGGGATGCCCAGTTCTTCAAGGCGTTCGGCGACATAGCGCACGATGGTGTCGGTAAAGCCGGTGGGGCTGGGAATGGCGAGCATTTCCAGGAGGACTTTCTGCAGGTAGGCGAGGTCGGGTTCGGGAATCTTGCGGGTCATGGAAACTCCTGATGAGAAACGGCCATCGATGGTTTCGATGAGGGCATGGATGCAGGGCCAGGGGGCGCCTTCGCTGCCAAGCCAGCTCCTACCAGTGAGGGTAGGAGCCGGCTTGCCGGCGAAGGATCACGGCGCCGGTTGGCTGTGGGGAAACAGCAGGTCGACAAAACGTTCGGCGGTGGGTTGCGGTTCGTGATTGGCCAACCCGGCGCGTTCGTTGGCTTCGATGAACACGTACTCGGGCTGATCCGCCGCCGGCACCATCAGGTCCAGGCCCACCACGGGAATGTCCAGGGCACGGGCTGCGCGGATGGCGGCGTCGGCCAGGGTCGGATGAAGGATGCCGGTGACGTCTTCCAGAGTGCCGCCGGTGTGCAGGTTGGCGGTGCGCCGTACAAACAGCCGCTCCCCGGCGGCCAGTACGCTGTTGTAGTCGTAGCCGGCGGCGTGCAGGGTGCGCTGGGTCTCCTGGTCCAGGGGGATTTTGCTCTCGCCGCCGGTGGCCGCCTGGCGGCGACGGCTGCGGGCTTCGATCAGCGCGCCGATGGAGTGCTGACCATCACCGATGATTTCCGCGGGACGGCGGATAGCCGCTGCCACCACTTCAAAGCCGATCACCAAGATGCGCAGGTCCAGGCCTTCGTGGAAGCTTTCCAGCAATACCCGGCTGTCAAAGCGGCGGGCGTGGTCGATGGCCTTTTGCACCTCTTCGATGGTCCGCAGGTCCACCGCCACGCCTTGTCCCTGCTCGCCATCCAGGGGCTTGACCACCACCCGCTGGTGCTCGTCGAGAAAGCCCAGGTTGTCATCGGCGTTGCCCGCCAGTTGCTGCGCCGGCAGGTTCAAGCCAGCACCCTTGAGCACCTTGTGGGTCAGGCTCTTGTCCTGGCACAGGCTCATGCTGATGGCGCTGGTGAGATCGCTCAGTGATTCCCGGCAGCGTACCCGGCGCCCGCCGTGGCTGAGGGTGAACAGCCCGGCGTCGGCGTCATCCACCTGCACATCGATGCCCCGGCGATGAGCTTCCTCGACGATGATCCGCGCATAGGGGTTGAACTCCGCCTGGGGCCCGGGGCCGAGGAACAGCGGCTGGTTGATGCCGTTCTTGCGCTTGATGGCGAAGGTCGACAGGGTGCGAAAGCCGAGTTTGGCGTAGAGGTTCTTGGCCTGGCGGTTGTCGTGCAGCACCGACAGGTCGAGGTAGCTCAGGCCGCGGCTCATGAAGTGTTCGATCAGGTGGCGCACCAGCACTTCGCCGACGCCCGGGCGACTGCAGTCGGGGTCCACTGCCAGGCACCAGAGGCTGCTGCCGTGTTCCGGGTCCTGGTAGGCCTTGTGGTGATTGAGGCCCATGACGCTGCCGATCACCGCGCCGCTGTCTTCGTCCTCGGCCAGCCAGTACACCGGCCCGCCCTGATGGCGCGGGGTCAGCAGTTGCGGGTCGATGGGCAGCATGCCGCGGGCCTGGTACAGCTGGTTGATGGCTTGCCAGTCGGCTTCGCTCTGGGCGCGACGGATGCGGAAACCGCGAAATACCCGAGTGGCCTGGCGGTAATCGCTGAACCACAGGCGCAGGGTATCGGAAGGGTCGAGGAACAGTTGCGCCGGTTCCAGCCCCAGCACTTGTTGTGGCGCCGCCACATACAGAGCGATGTCGCGTTCGCCAGGTCGCTCGTTGAGCAACTCCCCGGCCAGGCTGGTGGGGTCGGGAAAGGTATGGCCGATCAGCAGGCGGCCCCAACCGCAATGTACCGCGATCGGTTCGCACCCGGGTTCGCTGCCGTCTTCGGCGAAGCGCGCCTGCAGGCGTTCATAGGACGGCGCCTGGCCGCGCAGCAGGCGTTGGCTGTAAGCCGTGGCGTGAGCTTTCATCGGTCAGATTCCTTGTTCGCTGAGCCACAGGTTCAATGCCGCCAGTTGCCACAGCTTGGAGCCGCGCAAGGGCGTCAACTGGCCCTGGGGATCGGTCAGCAGGCGGTCGAGCATGGCCGGCTTGAACAGGCCGCGATCCTGGCTCGGGTCCAGCAGCAGTTCGCGTACCCAGTCCAGGGTCGCGCCCTGCAAGTGCTTGAGGCCCGGCACCGGGAAGTAGCCTTTCTTGCGGTCGATCACCTCGCTGGGGATCACCAGCCGCGCAGCTTCCTTGAGCACCTGCTTGCCGCCGTCCGGCAACTTGAAGCGCGCCGGCACCCGGGCCGAAAGCTCCACCAGGCGGTAGTCGAGGAACGGCGTGCGCGCCTCCAGGCCCCAGGCCATGGTCATGTTATCCACACGCTTGACCGGGTCATCCACCAGCATCACCGTGCTGTCCAGGCGCAGGGCCTTATCCACAGCTGCGTCGGCGCCGGGCTGGGCGAAATGCTCGCGGACAAAATCCCCGGCGGCATCGTTGGCGGTCAGCCACTGCGGTTGTACGGTGGCCGCGTAGTCGTCGTAGCTGCGGTCGAAGAAGGCCGCACGGTAGGCCGCGTAGGGGTCGCTGGCGCCGTCCACCTGCGGGTACCAGTGGTAGCCGGCAAAGAGTTCGTCGGCGCCCTGGCCGCTTTGCACTACCTTGCAGTGCTTGGCCACTTCCCGGGACAGCAGGTAGAAAGCGATGCAGTCGTGGCTGACCATCGGCTCGCTCATGGCCCGAAAGGCCGCGGGCAACTGTTCGATGATTTCACGTTCATCGATGCGCAACTGGTGATGCCGGGTGCCGTAGTGCCGGGCAATCAGGTCGGAGTACTGGAACTCGTCGCCCCGCTCGCCACCGGCGTCCTCGAAGCCGATGGAGAAGGTCGACAGGTTGTCCACCCCGACCTCTCGCAGCAGGCCCACCAGCAAGCTGGAGTCGACACCGCCGGACAGCAGCACGCCCACATCCACTGCTGCCCGTTGGCGGATGGCCACCGCTTCGCGGGTGCTGTCCAGCACCCGGTCACGCCAGTCTTCCAGCGTCAGGTTGGTTTCGTCGGCACGGGGGCCGTAGGGCAGGGTCCACCAGGTCTGCTGCTCGGTGCGGCCGTCGGCCTCGATACGCATCCAGGTGGCCGGCGGCAGTTTTTCGATGCCTGCCAGCAGGGTTCGCGGTGCTGGCACCACGGCATGGAAGTTCAGGTAGTGGTTGAGCGCCACGGGGTCGAGCAACGGGTTGATGTCGCCACCTTTGAGCAACGCCGGCAGGGCCGAGGCGAAGCGCAGGCGCTGGCCGGTGCGCGACAGGTACAGCGGCTTGACCCCGAGGCGGTCGCGGGCGATGAACAGGCGCTGGGCATCGCGCTCCCAGATGGCGAAGGCGAACATGCCGTTGAGCTTGGGCAGCAGGTCCGCGCCCCAGGCGTGGTAACCCTTGAGCAACACCTCAGTGTCGCCGCCGGAATAGAAGGCATAACCCTTGGCTTCCAGTTCGGCGCGCAGTTCGGGGAAGTTGTAGATCGCGCCATTGAAGGCCAGGGACAGGCCCAGTTGGTTGTCGACCATGGGCTGCGCCGAGCCGTCCGAAAGGTCCATGATTTTCAACCGTCGATGGCCGAGGGCAATCGGGCCCTGGCTGTGAAAGCCCCAGGCGTCCGGGCCGCGAGGGGCCAGGTGGTGGGTGATTCGTTCAACCGCTGCCAGGTCGGCAGGTTGATGATCAAAGCGTAATTCGCCAGCTAGTCCGCACATAAGTCCTTACCGGTTTTTCCGTTGGGGAGAGTCAATCTGCCGCCGTCAAAAGGGCGGCTACCTGGAAACTGACCTGTGCGTAACTCGGGAGTTTTAGATCGATCGGTTATAAGCAGTTGAGTGGAGGCAGACGGTTGGATGTAGCGCTTGGTGCTGGCCAGCGGCCATTGGCGGCGCTGGAAAATCAGCGCCGCCGCTCTGCTTCAGGCCTTGCCGCGAATCAGGCGACGCAGGGCAAAACGGTTCGGATGGCAGGCTTCGGCCACGCTTCTGGGCAGGGGCAGGGGCTCGTTTTCCAGCCAGGCGGCCAGCAGCTCGCCGGACAGCGGCGCGGTGATCAGCCCACGGGAACCGTGGCCACTGTTGATGTACAGGCCGTCGAGCCAGGGGCAGGGCAGGTCCGGCACCTGGCGCGCATCCTTGCCCAGGGCGGCGTAGGTTTCGGCAAAGGCAAGCGGGTCCGCCAGGGGGCCGACGATGGGCAGGTAGTCCGGGCTGGTGCAGCGAAAGGCCGCGCGGCCTTGCAGGCTGTCCAGGGGCAGTTGCTCGGCACCCAGGCGGTGCAGCAGGTCGCTGGAGATTTCCCGCAGCATCTCCAGGTTGCCGGCATGCTCGGCGCTGGTGGGGGTCAGGTCCTGGCTCTTGAAGTCGAAACTGGCGCCCAGGGTGTGTTCCCCCAGGCGCGCGGGGGCGACGTAGCCTTCGGCGCAGACCACCGTGGCCAGGCTCTGGCTTTGTGCGGTCTGGGGCAGGCGGGTGATCTGCCCGCGAATGCGCTTGAGGGGGAGGTCGGCGCTGGCCGGGAAGCGCTTGATCTCGGCCGCACCGGCGAGGATCACCACCGCGGCGCTGGCCAGCATCCGGTCGCCGTCCCAGGCTTGCCATTGCTCATCGACCCGGCGCAGTTCCAGGACTTCCCGGTGTGTCAGGACCTGGATCCGCGGGTGGCTGGCCTGCCATTGGCACAGGGCCGGCGGATGCACCCAGCCACCTTCGGGGTAGAACAGGCCTCCGTGCTCAAGGCCGATACCGGCCCGGGCCTGGGCTTGGGGTTGGTCCAGCAAGTGCAGCAGGTCGGCGGGAAAAGCCGCGGCCAGTTGGGCCTGGCGCTCGGCTTCCTTGGCGTTGAAGGCCAGTTGCAGCACGCCGCAGCCATCCCAGTCCTGGCCGCGCTGCAGGTGCTCCAGTTGGCGCCGGGTATAGCCGAAGCCGCTGAGGATCATCTGCGACAGAGCGGTGCCGTGGGCCGAGAGCTTGAGGTAGAGCACGCCCTGGGGATTGCCCGAGGCCTCCCGGGCCAGCTCTGCATGACGCTCCAGCAATTGCACCTGCCAGCCGCGGGCGGCCAGGCTGGCGGCGCTGGCACAACCGGCCAGCCCGCCGCCGATCACCAGGGCGGTCTTCTCTTGCCGCGGGGGGCGGGCGAACCAGGGCCTGGCCCTGGCCGGCGCCGGCGCATCCTCCGGCCAGCCGAGGAACTCGCCTCGCAGTACCTCCCATTTGTGGCCGATGCCCGGGGTACGTTTCATCTTGAAGCCGGCACTGTTCAGCAGCCGGCGCACCCAGCCGGTGCTGGTGAAGGTACTGATAGTGGAACCCGGGGCGGCCAGGCGCGCCAGTTCGGCGAAGAGCTCGGCGGTCCACATGTCGGGGTTCTTGGCCGGTGCGAAACCGTCGAGAAACCAGGCATCGACCTGGGCGTCCAGTTGCGGCAGTTGCTCCAGGGCATCGCCGATCAGCAGGGTCAGGGTCACTCGCCCGCCCTCCAGCACGATGCGCTGGAAGCCGCCATGCACTGCCACGTACTGCTGCAGCAGCGGTGCACAGAGGCTCGCCAGTTCCGGCCACAGGGCCAGGGCCCGTTGCAGGTCGGCAGGGCTCAAGGGGTACTTTTCCACACTGACGAAATGCAGCCGGGCACCGGTCGGGGCCTGTTGCTGGAACAACTGCCAGGCGCAGAGAAAGTTCAGCCCGGTGCCGAAGCCTGTTTCACCGATAACGAAGCGTTTGCCATCGGCCAGGGCGGCAAAGCGCTGGCCCAGGCGGTTCTGTTCGATGAACACGTGGCGGGTTTCATCCAGGCCCGATTCGCTGGAGAAGTACACATCGTCGAAGACCCGCGAGCGCGGGCGTCCTTGGTCGTCCCAGTCGAGCTGGGCGTGGGGCAGTTCAGGGATCATGTTCGGCTCATGTTGCGCAAGGCGGCCATTCTAGCCGATCGCGCCGGCGGCGCTTGATCCATGGCAAGGCGCTGCAGGTTCGGGGATTTGTTTTCCCTGGCCGAGGTCGATCCGCTAGTCTTGGAAAATTCTTGGAAGGGAGCCACCCATGTTCGAATCCGCTGAAATCGGTCACGCCATCGACAAAGAAACCTACGATGCCGAGGTGCCGGCGTTGCGCGAGGCCTTGCTCGAAGCCCAGTTCGAACTGCGCCAGAAGGCGAACTTTCCGGTGATCGTGCTGATCAACGGGATCGAGGGCGCGGGCAAGGGCGAGACGGTCAAGCTGCTCAACGAATGGATGGACCCGCGGCTGATCGAGGTGCGCACCTTCGACCAGCAGACCGACGAGGAACTGTCGCGGCCCCCGGCCTGGCGCTACTGGCGGATGCTTCCGGCCAAGGGGCGCATGGGGGTGTTCTTCGGCAACTGGTACAGCCAGATGCTGCAGAGCCGGGTCCATGGCGAGATCAAGGACCCACGCCTGGACCAGGCGATCAACGGCGCCGAGCGCCTGGAGAAGATGCTCTGCGATGAGGGCGCACTGATCTTCAAGTTCTGGTTCCACCTGTCCAAGAAACAGATGAAGGCCCGCCTCAAGGCGTTGCAGGACGACCCGCTGCACAGCTGGCGCATCAGCCCGCTGGACTGGCAGCAGTCAGAAACCTACGACAAGTTCGTCAAGTACGGCGAGCGCGTGCTGCGCCGCACCAGCCGCGACTATGCGCCCTGGCACGTGATCGAGGGCGTCGATCCGCATTACCGCAGCCTTACCGTGGGGCGGATTCTCCTGGAAGGGCTGCAAAGCGCGCTGAACCGCCAGCCCCTGCGAGCCACCCAGGTCAACGCGGCGCCGCTGCCTCCGGCGGTGGATCAGCTCAGCCTGCTGGACAGCCTGGACATGACCCAGCACCTGGACAAGGACGACTACGAAGAACAACTGATTACCGAACAGGCGCGCCTGGCCGGCCTGCTGCGGGACAAGCGCATGCGCAAGCACGCCCTGGTGGCGGTGTTCGAAGGCAACGACGCGGCGGGCAAGGGCGGGGCCATCCGCCGGGTCGCGGCGGCCCTGGACCCGCGCCAGTACAGCATCGTGCCGATTGCCGCGCCCACGGAAGAGGAGCGCGCCCAGCCCTATCTCTGGCGTTTCTGGCGGCATATCCCGGCCCGGGGCAAGTTCACCATCTTCGATCGTTCCTGGTACGGCCGGGTGCTGGTGGAGCGCATCGAGGGCTTCTGCAGCCCCGCCGACTGGTTGCGGGCCTACAGCGAGATCAACGACTTCGAGGAGCAGTTGGCTGATGCCCGGGTGATCGTCGTCAAGTTCTGGCTGGCCATCGACAAGGACACCCAGCTGGAGCGCTTCCAGGCCCGGGAGGAGATTCCCTTCAAGCGTTTCAAGATCACCGAGGACGACTGGCGCAACCGCGACAAGTGGGACGATTACCGCGCTGCCGTCGGCGACATGGTCGACCGCACCAGCACCGAGGTGTCGCCCTGGACTCTGGTGGAGGCCAACGACAAGCGCTGGGCCCGGGTCAAGGTTCTGCGCACCATCAACCGCGCCCTGGAAGCCGCGTTCGAGCGCTCGGACAAGCACGACAAGAAAGACAAGAAGTAGGTCGATGGTCGCGCATACGCCCAGTGAATGATTGTCGCGGCGGGACAGGAGGGGGATCTATGCTCGATGCTCTTCCTGCCGCCAACAATAATGAGGTGCGTCATGCGTGAAGTGGTGATCGTCGACAGCGTACGGACTGGCCTGGCCAAGTCCTTTCGGGGCAAGTTCAACCAGACCCGTCCGGATGACATGGCCGCCCACTGCGTCAATGCGCTGCTCGCCCGCAACGGCATCGACCCGGCCAGTGTCGAGGACTGCATCGTCGGCGCCGGCTCCAATGAAGGGGCCCAGGGTTTCAACATAGGGCGCAACGTCGCGGTGCTCTCGGCCCTGGGCACCGGCACCGCGGGGATGACCCTCAACCGCTTCTGTTCCTCGGGCCTGCAGGCGATCGCCATCGCCGCCAACCAGATCGCCTCCGGCTGCAGCGACATCATCGTGGCCGGTGGCGTCGAATCCATCAGCCTGACCATGAAGAGCGTCAACACCGAAAACCTGGTCAACCCGCTGCTCAAGGAGCAGGTACCGGGCATCTACTTCCCCATGGGCCAGACCGCCGAAGTGGTGGCCCGGCGCTACGGTGTCAGCCGCGAAGCCCAGGACCGCTACTCCCTGCAAAGCCAGCAGCGTACCGCCCAGGCCCAGGCCGCCGGCCTTTTCAGCGACGAGATCGTGCCGATGACGGTCAAGTACAAGGTCGAGGACAAGAACACCGGTGAGGTGCAGATCCTTGATGGCGTGGTGGACCGCGACGATTGCAACCGCCCCGACACCACCCTGGAAAACCTAGCGGCGTTGAAGCCGGTGTTTGCCGACGACGGTTCGGTGACGGCGGGCAATTCCTCGCAGCTGTCCGACGGTGCTTCGATGACCCTGGTGATGAGCCTGGAGCGGGCCCTGGCCCTGGGGCTCAAGCCCAAGGCGTTCTTCCGCGGCTTTACCGTGGCCGGCTGCGAGCCGGACGAGATGGGTATCGGCCCGGTGTTCTCGGTGCCCAAGTTGCTCAAGGCCAAGGGCCTGAGCGTGGCTGACATCGATCTTTGGGAGCTCAATGAAGCGTTCGCTTCCCAGTGCCTGTATGCCCGCGACCGCCTGGAGATCGACAACGCCCGTTACAACGTCAATGGCGGCTCGATCTCCATCGGCCACCCGTTCGGCATGACCGGTTCGCGTCAGGTCGGGCATCTGGTGCGCGAGCTGCAGCGGCGCAACCTGCGCTATGGCATCGTCACCATGTGCGTGGGCGGCGGCATGGGGGCCACGGGGTTGTTCGAGGCTGTACGCTAGGTTTCGCTTCGTCGGCAAGCCGGCTCCCGTGGGGCCGGTTTGCGACCTGCACAATCCTGTTTGCGCTTTGTCGCCAACTGTCTCTGTGTCGGCTGCCGGCGCGGGCCTAGTATGTGAGCCTTGCTCGTAAGGCCTTGTGGGGTTCGCATGCACGTCTCGTCCGGTCGCTGGGTCTATGGTCTGTTCCTGGCCTCACTGACCGCGCTGTTGTGGGGCATCCTGCCCATCAAGCTCAAGCAGGTACTGCAAGTGATGGACCCGGTCACCGTGACCTGGTTTCGCCTGACGGTGTCCGGTGGCTGCCTGCTGGCCTACCTGGCGGCGGTGGGGCGCCTGCCGCGCTGGCGAGTGCTGGGGCCCAAGGGTATCTGGCTGGTGCCGATCTCGGTCTGTGGCCTGGTAGGCAATTACGTGCTGTACCTCATGGGCCTCAATCTGTTGAGCCCGGGCACCGCGCAACTGGTGGTGCAGATGGGGCCTATCCTGCTATTGATCGCCAGCCTGTTCGTATTCAAGGAGCGGTTCAGCCTCGGCCAGGGCCTGGGGCTTCTGGTGCTGCTGATCGGCTTTGGGCTGTTCTTCAATCAGCGCCTGAGCGAACTGCTGACTTCCCTGAGCGACTACACCGCGGGGGTCCTGACCATTCTTGCCGCTTCCGCGGTCTGGACCTTCTACGCCCTGGGCCAGAAGCAACTGCTGAGCGTGTGGAATTCCCTGCAGGTAATGATGGTGATCTACCTGTTCTGCGCCTTGTTGCTCACCCCTTGGGCTCACCCGCTGGAGGCACTGGAATTGAACCCGTTGCAGGGTTGGCTGTTGCTGGCGTGCTGCCTCAATACCCTGATTGCCTATGGCGCCTTTGCCGAGGCTCTGGCCCATTGGGAAGCGTCGCGGGTCAGCGCGACCCTGGCCATTACGCCGCTGGTGACCTTTGTCGCGGTGGCTTGGGCAGCCTGGCTCTGGCCCGAGTATGTGCAGGCCGAGCAGATCAATGGCCTGGGCTATGGCGGGGCGCTGCTGGTGGTGCTGGGGTCGGCGCTGACGGCACTGGGTCCGTCGTTGATGGCGGGGTTGCGAGCGCGGCGGCAGCGGATTGCGGCGGGCTGAGCTTCGCTGGCGAGCCAGCTCCTGCAGTCGGGTTGTGGCAGGAGCTGGCTCGCTAGCGAAGGCGACTGCGGTCTTACCCCTGCTTCCCGGCCTCCAGCATGTTTTCCGGGCGGACCCAGGCATCGAACTGTTCATCGGTCAGGTACCCGAGTTCCAGCGCCGCCTCGCGCAGGGTCAGGTTCTCGGCATAGGCCTTCTTGGCGATCTCGGCGGCCTTGTCGTAGCCGATATGGGTATTGAGCGCGGTCACCAGCATCAGCCCGCGCTCCAGGTGCGCGGCCATCTGTTGCGGGTCAGGCTCCAGCCCGGCGATGCAATGGTGCTGGAAGTTGCTGCAGCCATCGGCCAGCAGGCGGATCGATTGCAGCAGGTTGTGGATGATCACCGGCTTGAACACGTTCAGTTGCAGGTGGCCCTGGCTGGCGGCAAAACCGATGGTCACATCGTTGCCCATGACCTGGCAGGCCAGCATCGACAGGGCTTCGCACTGGGTCGGGTTGACCTTGCCGGGCATGATCGAGCTGCCGGGCTCGTTGGCGGGGAGCTTGACCTCGGCCAGGCCCGCCCGTGGCCCGGAGCCCAGCAGGCGTAGGTCGTTGGCAATTTTCATCAGGCACACGGCGAGGGTCTTCAGGGCGCCGGAAAGGCTGGTCAGCGGTTCATGGCCGGCCAGGGCGGCGAACTTGTTCGACGCCGTGACGAAGGGCAGGCCCGAGAGCGCCGCCAACTCGGCGGCGATGGCCTCGCCGAAACCGTGGGGTGAGTTGAGCCCGGTGCCTACCGCGGTGCCGCCTTGGGCCAGTTCGCAGACGGCCGGCAAAGCGCTGCGGATGGCGCGCTCGGCGTACCCCAGTTGGGCGATGAAGGCCGAGATTTCCTGGCCGAAGGTGATGGGGGTGGCGTCCATCATGTGGGTGCGACCGGTCTTCACCAGCTTCATGTGCCGCGCCGACAGCTCGGCCAGGCCGCCGGAGAGCTCGGTGATCGCTGGCAGCAACTGGAACTGCACCGCCTGGGCCGCCGCAATGTGCATGGCAGTGGGGAAGCAGTCGTTGGAGCTCTGCGAGCGATTGACGTGGTCATTGGGGTGCACCGGCGTCTTGCCGCCCCGAGGGTTGCCGGCCAGCTCGTTGGCCCGTCCAGCCAGCACTTCGTTGACGTTCATGTTGCTTTGGGTACCGCTGCCGGTCTGCCACACCACCAGAGGGAACTGGTCGTCATGCTCGCCCGCGAGCACTTCGTCGGCGGCCTGTTCGATCAGGCGGGCGATATCGGCAGGGATGTCGCCGTTGCGGTCGTTGACCCGCGCCGCGGCTTTCTTGATCAGGGCCAGGGCATGCAGCACCGCCAAGGGCATGCGTTCGTTGCCGATGGCGAAGTTGACCAGCGAACGTTGGGTCTGCGCGCCCCAGTAGGCTTCTTGCGGGACTTCAACCTGGCCCAGGCTGTCGGTTTCGATTCGGTTCATCGTGGCAATCCTCCTAGTCTGACAGGCCAGTTTAGGCCGTGATCCGCGGCTCGGGTTCCATGCCGGGGGTTTTTCCCCGCCATGGCCGAGCAAAACCGGGGGCCGGTCGGCGTGGGGTTGAGGGACGCGGATTAATAGGCGCAGAATGGGCGCCCTTGGGGTTCTACCTCGCCTGCTAGATAAAGGAAACTCGATGACCCGTTTTCGTGCCATCTGTACCGCGGTTGTTCTGGTGTGTGCCAGCGGCCAGGTTCTTGCCGATACCGCCAGCCACAACGCCAGTGCCGAGGCCTTCCTGACCCTGGCCCATGCGGACAAGCTCGGTACCCCGGTGTACATGCAAGTTCAGCAAATGTTCGCCCAGCGCTTCGAGCAGACCAAAGCCCCGGAATCCAAGCGTGCCCTGCTGGAAACCTACCAGGCCAAGGCCAATGCCGCCCTGGACCAGGCCATTGGCTGGAACAAGCTGAAGCCGGACATGGTCAAGCTCTACACCAGCAATTTCAGCGAATCGGAGCTCAAGGAACTGGTGGCTTTCTATCAGTCGCCACTGGGCAAGAAAGTCCTGGAAAAAATGCCCCAGCTGACCCAGCAATCGGCGCAGATGACCCAAGCCAAGCTGGAAAGCGCGGTACCGGTGGTGAACAAGCTGCTGGCCGACATGACCGCCGAGCTCGAGCCCAAGGCTGCCCCGGCGAAGAAGAAGTAAGCGGAGCCCGCAATGACCATGCAACAACGTATCGAAGCGGCGCTCGGGGCATTGCAGCCCGAGCACCTGCAAGTGCTGGATGAAAGCCACATGCACAGCCGTGGCCTGGAAACCCACTTCAAGGCGGTACTGGTCAGCGAGCAGTTCGCCGGCCTCAACAGCGTCAAGCGCCATCAGAAGGTCTACGCCACCCTGGGTGAGCTGATGGGCCAGTTCCATGCGTTGGCGCTGCACACTTATACGCCTGAGGAATGGTCGAAGATCGGTGTGGCTCCGGCTTCGCCGACCTGTGCCGGTGGCAGTCAGCATTAACCGCGGTTTTTTTGTTAGAATCCGCAACGCGCCGCTTATGCCGGCGCGTTTTTTTTTGCATCCGGTTCACCCTTTACGAGGGTAGCCACCTGGAGATTACCCATGGCACAACCTATTGTCGTGGCGGCACTGTACAAGTTCGTCACCCTCGAAGATTACGTCAACCTGCGTGAGCCCCTGTTGCAGGCAATGCTCGACAACGGCATCAAGGGCACCTTGCTGATTGCCGAAGAAGGCATCAACGGCACGGTTTCCGGCAGCCGCGAAGGCATCGACGGGCTGTTGGCCTGGCTGAAGAACGACCCGCGCATGGTGGATATCGATCACAAGGAATCCTACTGCGACGAGCAGCCGTTCTACCGCACCAAGGTCAAGCTCAAGAAAGAGATCGTTACCCTGGGCGTGCCCGGCGTCGATCCCAACAAGAAGGTCGGGACCTACGTCGAGCCACAGGACTGGAACGCCCTGATCAGCGATCCGGAAGTGCTGCTGATCGATACCCGCAACGACTATGAAGTGTCCATTGGCACCTTCGAAGGCGCCATCGACCCCAAGACCACCAGCTTCCGCGAATTCCCGGACTACATCAAAGCCCACTTCGACCCGAGCAAGCACAAGAAGGTGGCGATGTTCTGCACCGGCGGCATCCGTTGCGAGAAGGCCTCGAGCTACATGCTCAGTGAAGGCTTCGACGAGGTGTTCCACCTCAAGGGCGGGATCCTCAAGTACCTCGAAGAGGTACCGCAGCAAGAGAGCAAATGGCAGGGCGACTGCTTCGTGTTCGATAACCGGGTCACCGTGCGCCACGACCTGAGCGAAGGCGACTACGATCAATGTCATGCCTGCCGTACTCCAGTGAGCGTCGAGGATCGTGCATCCGAGCACTATGTGCCTGGTATCAGCTGCCCGCACTGCTGGGACAAGCTGAGCGAGAAGACCCGCCGCAGTGCCATCGACCGGCAGAAGCAGATCGAATTGGCCAAGGCTCGCAACATGCCGCACCCGATTGGTTACAACTACAAGCAATCTTCTTCCGAGGCTTGAGCCATGTCTGCCCGCCTGCTCTATGTGATGGACCCGATGTGTTCATGGTGCTGGGGCTTTGCGCCCGTGGCCCAGGCCCTGGCGGAGCAGGCCCGGGCCGCCGGGGTCGAGGTGCACCTGGTGGTGGGGGGCTTGCGTACCGGTAGCGGTGCGGCCCTGGAACCCAATACCCGGCGCTACATCCTCGAGCACTGGCAGGCGGTGCACCAGGCCACCGGCCAACCGTTCGGCTTCGAGGGCGCCTTGCCCGATGGCTTTGTCTATGACACCGAACCGGCCTGTCGCGCCATCGTCACCGCACGTGGCCTGGCGGCGGACTGCGCCTGGACCCTGCTGGGGCTGATCCAGCAGGCGTTCTATGTCGAAGGCCGGGATGTCACCCTGGCCAGTGTGCTGGTGGAGCTGGCGGAGCGGGCAGGGGTGCCGCGCATCGAATTCGCCGAGGCCTTCGACCGGGCCGAGCAGCATGTGGCTACCGCGGCGGACTTCACCTGGGTCCAGGACCTGGGAATCGCCGGCTTTCCTACCTTGCTGGCCGAGCGTAATGGCCAGTTGGCGTTGCTGACCAACGGCTATCAGCCGCTGAGCGAGCTGTCTCCTCTGTTGGGGCGCTGGCTGGAGCGCGCTGCCTGTGCCTGAACCGGTGGATTCAAGCGTCAGCGGTAAGCCGATCGATCGCCTGAGCTGGGCGCATATCCGTCGCCTGGCTCTTGAGCACAAGAAATCTCTGTGGATCGCCAACGGCGTCGCCGTGCTGGCGACCCTGTGCAGTGTGCCGATCCCGCTGCTGCTGCCCTTGCTGGTGGATGAGGTGCTGTTGGGGCACGGCGATGCCGCTCTGCAGGTGATGAACCGCTTCCTGCCCCAGGGATGGCAGAGTGCCGCTGGCTATATCGGCCTGATGCTCATGGTGACGCTGATCCTGCGCTGCTCGGCGCTGGTGTTCAACGTCATTCAGGCGCGGCTGTTTGCCGGGCTGGCCAAGGACATCGTCTACCGCATCCGCGTGCGGCTGATCGAGCGGCTCAAGCGCATTTCCCTGGGGGAATACGAAAGCCTGGGGGGCGGTACGGTCACCACTCACCTGGTCACCGACCTGGACACTGTGGACAAGTTCGTCGGTGAGACCCTCAGCCGCTTCCTGGTGGCCATGCTGACCCTGGTGGGCACGGCGGGCATCCTGATGTGGATGCACTGGAAACTGGCCTTGCTGATCCTGCTGTTCAACCCGCTGGTGATCTTCGCCACGGTGCAGTTGGGCAAGCGGGTCAAGCACCTGAAGAAGCTGGAAAACGACAGCACCTCGCGCTTTACCCAGGCCCTGACCGAGACCCTGGAGGCTATCCAGGAAATTCGCGCGAGCAATCGCCAGGGCTACTTTCTCGGGCGCCTGGGGCGGCGTGCCGAGGAAGTGCGGGACTACGCTGTGGCCTCGCAATGGAAAAGCGATGCCTCGGGCCGCGCCAGCGGGCTGCTGTTCCAGTTCGGCATCGATATCTTCCGTGCGGCGGCGATGCTGACCGTGTTGTTCTCCGACCTGTCCATCGGCCAGATGCTGGCGGTATTCAGTTACCTGTGGTTCATGATCGGGCCGGTGGAACAGTTGCTGAACCTGCAATACGCCTACTACGCCGCGGGCGGCGCACTGACCCGGATCAACGAGCTGCTGGCGCGGGCCGACGAACCGCAGTACGGCCCGGGTGCGGACCCGTTCGTGGGGCGCGAGACCGTCGGCATCGAGGTCCGCGGCTTGAGCTTCGGCTACGGTGACGAGCGGGTGCTGGACAATATGGACCTGTCCATCGCTCCCGGTGAAAAGGTAGCCATTGTCGGTGCCAGCGGTGGCGGCAAGAGCACCCTGGTGCAGTTGCTGCTGGGGCTGTACACACCGCAGACCGGGGTGATCCGCTTTGGTGGTTCGACCCAGCAGGAAATCGGCCTGGAGACGGTGCGGGAGAACGTGGCGGTGGTGTTGCAGCATCCCGCGCTGTTCAACGACACCATCCGCGCCAACCTGGCCATGGGGCGCGAGCGCAGTGACGAAGCCTGCTGGCAGGCCCTGGAAATTGCCCAGTTGGACGCTACCGTCAGGGCCTTGCCGCAGGGGCTGGACAGCGTGGTGGGGCGTTCCGGCGTGCGTTTGTCCGGGGGCCAGCGCCAGCGCCTGGCGATTGCGCGGATGGTTCTGGCCGAGCCCAAGGTGGTGATCCTCGATGAGGCCACTTCCGCCCTGGATGCTGCCACCGAGTACAACCTGCATCAGGCCTTGACGCGTTTTCTGCGTGGGCGGACTACGCTGATCATTGCCCATCGCTTGTCAGCGGTAAAACAGGCGGACCGGGTTTTGGTGTTCGATGGCGGGCAGATTGCCGAAGATGGCGACCATCAGCAGCTGATTGCCGATGGCGGCCTTTACGCCAAGCTGTACGGGCATTTGCAGCAGGTTCGATAGCCTTGAGTTTTATCCGTCTTTCTGTGCTTAGTGCTTGAATTTCCTGGTGGAACAACCGTTTCGACTTTAGTGCGGCGGCCCGTTTCTCCAGCCAGCCTGCGTCAACGGCGGTCTGCCCTGCGCCGGTTCTGTGGAAATTGGCCTAACCTGTGCTGTCTGAGGCGCAACTACTGGGTGTTCATTTGGCTGTGCGCAAGCAAGGACCCTCATGAAGCAAAAGCGGACTTTCGCAACGCCGCGCTTGTTGGGCATCGTCTGGCCCTTCATCGCCGTGGTGTTATTTCAAGCGCTGTTGGGCGGCCTCAGCCTGTACGTACTGTCGGCGGTACGGGGCTATGTGGCTGGTGAAAGCCTGTGGTCCAAAGGCCAGAAAGACGCCATCTACTACCTCAATCTGTATGCCGACAGCCGCGACGAAGGCACTTTCCTCAAGTACCAGAACGCAATTGCCGTGCCCCAGGGCGGGCATGAGTTGCGGGTTGCCCTGGATCACCAGCCACCGGATCTGGAGGCCGCACGCCTGGGCATCCTCAAGGGCGGCAATCACCCGGACGATGTCTCCAGCCTGATCTGGCTGTACCTCAACTTCCGTCATTTCAGCTACCTGGAAAAGGCCATCGATCTGTGGACCGTGGGGGACGGATACCTGTTGCAACTGGACACCGTGGCCCGGGAGATGCACCAGAGGATCGGCAGCAACAGCGCCAGCGAAGGCGACGTGCAGCGCTGGAAGAGTCAGATTTTCGCCATCAATGATGGCGTCACTCCCGCTGCCAAGGCCTTCAGCGATGCCTTGGGCGAGGGTTCGCGGGTGATCTTGCGGCTGTTGCTGGTGACCAATCTGGCAACCGCGCTGGTGCTGATTGCCCTGGCCCTGCTGCGCACGCACAAGCTGCTGGCCCAGCGCCATGCCTTTGCCGACGCCCTGCAACTGGAAAAGGAGCGGGCGCAGATCACCCTGCAGTCCATCGGCGACGGGGTGATCACCACCGACGTCGAAGGTGCCATCGCCTACATGAACCCGGCGGCAGAGGACCTGACTCGCTGGAAGGCCGAGCAGGCAGTGGGGTTGCCCCTGGCAGCCTTGTTCAACCTGCTGGATGAAAATGCCCAGGCTGACGGTTTTACCCTTATCGAACACATCCTCAGCGGTCAGCTCAGCGGCGGCAGCGAGCATTCCAAACTGATCCAGCGTCTGGATGGCAGCACGGTCTCGGTGACCCTGGTGGGGGCGCCGATCCGCAATGCCGGCAAGGTCAGCGGCACGGTGCTGGTGCTGCACGACATGACCCAGGAGCGGCAATACATCGCCAACCTCTCCTGGCAGGCGACCCATGACGCCCTGACCGGGCTGGCCAATCGGCGGGAGTTCGAGTTCCGCCTGGAGCAGGCCCTGCACAGCCTGATTCGCCAGCCGGCACGGCATGCGCTGATGTTCCTCGATCTGGATCAGTTCAAGCTGGTCAATGACACCTGTGGCCATGCTGCCGGGGACGAGCTGCTGCGGCATATCTGCGCGCTGCTGCAGTCGGGCCTGCGCGAAGGCGACACCCTGGCACGGCTGGGTGGGGACGAGTTCGGCATCCTCCTGGAGAATTGCTCGCCCGAGGCCGCGGAGAAGATTGCCGAGGGGCTGCGCCAGACCGTGCAGAATCTGCATTTCGTCTGGAAAGGCCGGCCCTTCGTGACCACCGTGAGTATCGGCCTGGTGCACATCGCCCAGACCCCGACCACCCTCGAAGCCTCGCTGAGAGCGGCGGACATGGCCTGCTACATGGCCAAGGAAAAGGGGCGTAACCGGGTGCAGGTCTACCATGCCGACGATTCCGAGCTGTCGCTGCGCTTTGGCGAGATGGCCTGGGTCCAGCGTCTGCACATGGCGCTGGAGGAAAACCGCTTCTGCCTCTATTCGCAGGAGATCACCGCCCTGGGGCATGTCGAGCGTGGCGGCGGGCATGTGGAGATTCTGTTGCGCCTGCATGACGAGGCGGGCCGGATGATTCTGCCGGACAGCTTCATTCCGGCGGCGGAGCGCTACGGCCTGATGACCTCTCTGGACCGTTGGGTGGTACAGAACGTATTCAAGATCATTGCCCAATGCATTGCCGAAGGCCGTGAAGGGCCAATGGCAATGTGCGCCATCAACCTGTCGGGTATCACCATCGGTGATGATGCGTTTCTCGACTTCTTGCGCGAGCAGTTTGTCGTCTATGGCGTACCGCCAAAGTTGATCTGTTTTGAAATTACTGAAACCAGTGCGATTGCCAATTTGGGCAGTGCCATTCGTTTCATAAATGAACTCAAGGGCTTAGGCTGCCATTTTTCCCTGGATGACTTTTGTGCGGGAATGTCGTCGTTCGCTTATCTCAAACATTTGCCTGTAGACTTCCTCAAGATCGATGGAAGTTTCGTAAAGGATATGCTGGACGACCCGATTAACCGCGCCATGGTCGAAGTGATCAACCACATCGGGCATGTCATGGGTAAGCGCACGATTGCCGAGTTTGTTGAAACACCGCAGATCGAGCAGGCATTGCTTGAGATCGGCGTGGATTATGCTCAAGGCTACATTATTGAACGCCCGCAATTGTTCACCTGTGACAGCCTGCAGTGTCGACCCGTGAGACCACAGCCACTGTTGTTCAAGGCGCCCGGTACGTTCCGTTGAAACCTCTTTTGGATCCGTACATCACAATCAAAAGGAGCCCGACAGTGATCGACACATTCAGCCGAACCGGCCCGCTCATGGAAGCTGCCAGTTACCCCGCCTGGACCCAGCAATTGATCCAGGACTGCAGCGAGAGTAAGCGCCGCGTCGTGGAGCATGAGCTGTACCAGCGCATGCGCGATAACAAACTCAGTGCCAAAGTCATGCGTCAGTATCTGATTGGCGGCTGGCCGGTGGTTGAACAGTTCGCCCTGTACATGGCGCAAAACCTGACCAAGACCCGTTTTGCCCGCCATCCCGGCGAAGACATGGCGCGTCGCTGGCTGATGCGCAATATTCGGGTCGAGCTCAATCATGCCGATTACTGGGTGCACTGGAGCCGGGCCCATGGCGTGACCCTGGAAGACCTGCAGGCCCAGCAAGTACCGCCAGAGCTGCATGCCTTGAGCCATTGGTGCTGGCATACCAGTTCTGCCGATTCCCTGATCGTGGCCATTGCCGCCACCAACTACGCCATTGAAGGGGCGACGGGCGAGTGGTCGGCGCTGGTGTGTTCCAACGGCATCTATGCCGCGGCGTTCCCGGAAGAGGATCGCAAACGTGCCATGAAGTGGCTGAAGATGCATGCCCAGTACGACGACGCCCATCCCTGGGAAGCGCTGGAAATCATCGTCACCCTGGCAGGGCTGAACCCGAGCAAGGCCCTGCAGGTCGAGCTGCGTCAGGCCATCTGCAAGAGCTATGACTATATGTACCTGTTCCTGGAACGCTGCATGCAGCAGGAAAAGACTGCGGTGACCCGCGAGCGCCTGGCACTGGCCGAAGGCTGAGTCAGGGAATGTCGGGCGCTTCAATTGCCGCGCACGCTGGACGTGTGGGGTGATGAAGTTGCCCGTGCATCAACGGGGCAGGGCGCTACCTTGTGCTCAGCCCGCCATTGCCAGGCGGTTGCGCCCTTCGCGCTTGGCCACGTACAGCGCGCTGTCGGCGCGTCGCAACAGGCTTTCTGCGGATTCTCCCGGTAGCAGAGTCGAACACCCCAGGCTTACGGTAAGTTCGATCGGCTGACCATCGGCCCGGTAGTCCTGGGCCTGGGCGGCATGGCGCAGACGCTCGCCCACCATCGCCGCGGCTTCGCGCCCGGTGTTGGACAGCAGGATCAAGAACTCTTCCCCGCCAAAGCGAAACACCATGTCGACATTGCGTAATTGCCCCTTGATTGCCGCGGCAACGGCCTTGAGCACTTGATCGCCGGCGCTGTGGCCGTGGTTGTCGTTGATGCGCTTGAAGTGATCGATGTCCAGCATCAGCAGCGACAGTGGAAGCAGGTGACGACGGGCCATTTCGATTTCCCGTTGCAGGGTCTGGTCCATGGCGATGCGATTGCCGGTATCGGTCAGTGGATCCCGCAGGGCACTGCGAGTGGCGGCGCGATACAGCAGGGCATTGCGCATCGGGTACAGCAGGGTCGAGAGCAGCGATTCCAGGGAGCCCTGTTCTGATTCGCTGAAGCGCTGGTTGCGGCGAAAGACCAGCTCGCCCATCGGTTCGCCTTCGTGGCTCAGGCTGTAGCTGATGGAGTGATGGCCGCGCTGGCCGAACTCCAGGCGCAGGTCGCTCGGAGTGTGCTGGTACTGCAGGGCATCCAGGGGGACCAGGCGCTGAACCTCACGAAAGAACAGGCCCAGGATGCGTTGCGGTTCAAGGCTGGTCTGCAGCTGCAGGCCCAGTTGCTGGCGCAACTGGGCGAGGCTGATGGGCTGCTTGATCAGTGGCGACTGCTGGCCAAAGCCCAGGCGTTGCAATTTGGCGCTATCGAAGTCAATTGCGTTGGTCTGGGTCGGTGTTTTCATCTGAGCTTGAGCCCCCTGAGCACTGTGTACGGTCTAACTGCCTGGGTGAGAGCGGCTCAGAGCTGCGCGTCATACTGTTCCATCAGTCCCGTAGGACAACGCGCATATTTTAGGCCGTCTCGCCTGTGGCTATAAAGCCCTCAGCGCAAGCCGTTTTCCACAGCGTCAATGCACTGTGTATTGAGTGTCGTTAGAGCGAAACTCGTGCCATTCGGTTCATATTGGGAAAACTTGTTTGGATTCAGCAGCTTGGGTTTCGGCGTAAAAAGGCTGTCGTCAAAAATGACATTTGTTTGGCTTGAAACCTACGCGGGGTAGGCATTGCCGAGGCGTCGCGACGGTATTCCGTCGCGACGAACGGGAGGGGGTATTACTGCGCGTCGAAGGCTTGACCGTTGATCCCGGTGCTGTCCGGCCCCATCAGGTACAGATAGACCGGCATGATTTCTTCCGGGGTCGGATTGTTGCTGGGGTTTTCTCCCGGGTAGGCCTGGGCCCGCATGCTGGTGCGGGTGGCGCCTGGGTTGATGCTGTTGGCACGCACCGGAGCCACGGTGTCCAGCTCGTCGGCCAGGGTCTGCATCAAGCCTTCGGTGGCGAATTTCGACACGCCGTAGGCGCCCCAGTAAGCCCGGCCCTTGCGGCCAACGCTGCTGGAGGTGAAGACCACCGAAGCATCCTGGGACAGCTTGAGCAGGGGCAGCAGGGTGCTGGTAAGCATGAACATGGCGTTGACGTTGACCTGCATCACACGCATGAAGTTCTCCCCGGAGAGCTGCTCCAGAGGCGTGCGCGGGCCGATGATCGAGGCGTTGTGCAACAGGCCGTCGAGGTGGCCGAACTCGGTTTCGATCATGGCCGCCAATTCGTCGTACTGGTGCGGCAGGGCGGTTTCCAGGTTGAACGGGATTACCGCCGGCTGCGGATGGCCGGCCGCCTCGATGGCGTCGTAGACCTCGGTCAGGTTGGCTTCGGTCTTGCCCAGCAGCAGCACGGTGGCGCCATGAGCGGCAAAGGTCTTGGCGGCGGCGGCGCCGATGCCACGACCGGCGCCGGTGACCAGAATGACCCGGTCCTTGAGCAGTTCTGGACGAGCGGAATAATCAAACATAAAAGGCCTCAACAGAAATTGGATCGTCCCCGGCGCTTAGCCGGGCATGCCGCTGCTCAGCAGCTGCACAGCGCGTTGTCCAGAACCTGGCGCAGTTCCAGCGGGTGACTGACCACCACGTCGGCGCCCCAGTGCCGTGGGTTGTCGTCCGGATGGATATAGCCATAGGTCACCGCAGCGGTCCTGGTGCCCGCATCGCGGCCGGATTCGATATCGCGCAGGTCGTCGCCGACAAACAGCACGCTGGACGGGGCCAGGTCGAGCATCTTGCACGCCAGGATCAGCGGTTCGGGGTCGGGCTTGCTGTTCTTCACGTGGTCAGGGCAGATCAGCAGTGCCGAGCGCTCGGCCAGCCCCAGTTGTTGCATGATCGGCTCGGCGAAGCGCAGCGGCTTGTTGGTGACCACGCCCCAGACCAGGTGGGCCTTTTCGATATCTGCCAGCAGCTCGGCCATGCCGTCGAAGAGCTTGCTGTGCACGGCGCAATGCTTGAGGTAGCGCTCGAGAAACTCCAGTCGCAGTTCCTCGAAGCCCGGGGATTCGGGGTCCATGGAGAAGGTCACCGCCACCATGGCGCGGGCGCCGCCGGAGATCTCGTCGCGAATGTGCTGGTCGGCGATGGGTGGCAGGCCGCGATCACGGCGCATGCCCTGGCACACCGCGATGAAGTCCGGAGCGGTATCGAGCAGGGTGCCATCCATGTCGAAGAGAACGGCTCTGATAGCCATGTCTTACTCCTCTCGCAGGGTCTGGATCATGTAGTTGACGTCCACGTCCGGGGCCAGCTTGTAGTGCTTGGTCAGCGGGTTGTAGGTCAGGCCGATGATGTCCTTGACGGTCAGGCCGGCAGAGCGGCTCCAGGCACCGAGCTCGGATGGGCGGATGAACTTCTTGAAGTCGTGGGTGCCGCGCGGCAGCAGCTTCATGATGTATTCAGCGCCGATGATGGCGAACAGGTAGGCCTTGGGGTTGCGGTTGATGGTGGAGAAGAACACCTGGCCACCGGGCTTGACCATGCGGAAGCAGGCGCGAATCACCGACGAAGGGTCCGGCACGTGCTCGAGCATTTCCAGGCAGGTGACCACGTCGAATTGCTCGGGCATTTCCTCGGCCAGGGCCTCGGCAGTGATCTGCCGGTACTCGACGTTGACGCCGGATTCCAGCTGGTGCAATTGCGCCACGGCCAGCGGGGCCTCGCCCATGTCGATGCCGGTCACGGTAGCGCCGCGCTGGGCCATGGCTTCGCTGAGGATGCCGCCGCCGCAACCGACGTCGAGAACTTTCTTGCCCGCCAGGCCGACCCGTTCGTCGATCCAGTTTACCCGCAGGGGGTTGATGTCGTGCAGGGGCTTGAACTCGCTTTCACGGTCCCACCAGCGATGGGCCAGGGCTTCGAATTTGGCGATTTCAGCGTGGTCGACGTTGCTCATGGGTAGTGCTCCAAAGCTAGAAAATTCTCTGTCGGGCCTCGAGCCTGTGCTCAAGGCCCGGGTTATGGGTGGTGGCCGCTGATGCGCCGGGCCCAGTCGCGGGCGGTAGCGCCCAGCTGATGTTCGTCCAGGCGGGTCAGGCGTCGGTCATCCAGCAGTTGCTTGCCGGCGACCCATACATGTTTCACGCAGTCTCGGCCGGTGGCGTAGATCAGTTGCGACACCGGGTCGTAGATCGGCTGCTGGGCCAGACCGGACAGGTCGAAGGCTGTCAGGTCTGCGGCCTTGCCGATTTCCAGGGAGCCCACTTGGCTTTCCAGGCCCATGGCCCTGGCGCCGTTGAGGGTAGCCATGCGCAGTGCGCGATGGGCATCCAGGGCGGTAGCCGACCCGGCCACGGCCTTGGCCAGCAGCGCGGCGGTACGGGTTTCCCCCAGCAGGTCCAGGTCGTTGTTGCTGGCGGCGCCATCGGTGCCTACCGCCACGTTGACTCCGGCCTGCCACAGACGTTCTACAGGGCAGAAGCCGCTGGCCAGTTTCAGGTTGGATTCCGGGCAGTGAATGACGCTGGTGTTGGTTTCTACCAGTAAAGCCAGGTCGTCATCGCTGATTTGGGTCATATGAACGGCCTGGAAGCGGGGTCCCAGCAGGCCCAGGCGAGCCAGGCGCGCCAGCGGTCGCTCACCGTGCTGTTCCATGGATTGCTGCACCTCATGGGCGGTCTCATGCACATGCATGTGGATCGCAGCGTCGAGTTCTTCGGCAATGATCCGGATTTTTTCCAGGTTCTCGTCGCCAACGGTGTAGGGTGCATGAGGGCCGAAGGTGATGTTGATCCGCGGATGATGCTTGAGATCGCCGAACAGCTCTACGCCCTGGCGGATGGCTTCGTCGGCATTCTGGGCACCGGGAATCGGGAAGTCGAGAATGGGGATGGCGACCTGTGCTCGCATGCCGCTGTTGTGCACCCGCTCACTGGCAACCTTCGGGAAGAAGTACATGTCCGAGAAACAGGTGATCCCACCCTTGATCTGCTCGGCGATGGCCAGGTCGGTACCGTCGCGGACGAAGGCTTCATCCACCCACTTGGCTTCGGCGGGCCAGATGTGCTTTTCCAGCCAGGTCATCAGCGGCAGGTCATCGGCCAGGCCGCGAAACAGGGTCATGGCGGCGTGCCCGTGGGCGTTGATCAGGCCCGGGGTGAGCAGGGTGTCGGGCAGTTCGCGGATTTCCGTGGCGCGATACTTCAAGGCCTCGGCGCGTGGGCCGATGAACACGATGTGCCCGTCGCGGATGCCCAGGCCGTGTTCCCTGAGGACGACGCCGGCCGGCTCCACCGGCACCAGCCAGGTCGGGAGCAGCAGCAGGTCGAGCGCAATGTCGCGGTTCGGCATCGAATATCGGTCCAGGGCTTTATATAAAAGGATGGCGAAGTATACCCGAGCGTCCTGGCAGGGGGATCGCTATAATCGGCGGCTTTTGTTCATGAGTGCGGGGTGAGGGATGCGCGATCGTCTGTTGGCTGCGGAGAAAGTCAGGGCCATTGAATGGCGGGATAGCACTCTGTACCTGCTCGATCAGCGGGCCTTGCCTTTCGAGGAGTCCTGGATTGCCTATGACAGCGCCGCTGGAGTGGCCGAGGCGATTCGCTCGATGGTGGTCTGTGGGGCGCCGGCCATTGGCATCAGTGCTGCCTACGGCCTGGTTCTGGCAGCACGTGGACGATTTGTCGCGGGTGGCGACTGGTTTACGGCGCTGGAAGAGGATTTCACCTTGCTGGCGGATGCCGCTCCTGCGGCGGTGAATCTGTCCTGGGCGCTCAATCGCATGCGCGAGCGCCTGGAGCGGGTCAGGGAGCATGCTGCCCCGTTGGCAGCGCTGGAAGCTGAAGCCCTGGCCATTCATGAGAGCGATCGCGAAGCCAACCTGACCATGGCTCAGCTGGGTGTGGACCTGATCCGGCGGCATCAGGGCAACCCCCAGGCCCTGTTGACTCACAGCAATACCGGCGCCCTGGCCACCGGTGGTTTCGGCACGGCCCTGGGGGTGATTCGCGCGGCCTGGCTGGAAGGTATGGTGGAGCGGGTCTACGCCGATGAAACCCGGCCCTGGTTGCAGGGTTCGCGCCTGACGGCCTGGGAGCTCGCCAGCGAAGGCATTCCGGTAACGGTAAATGTCGATGCAGCCGCCGCGCACATCATGAAGACCAAGGGCGTGACCTGGGTCGTGGTGGGGGCGGACCGCATCACTGCCAATGGCGATGTAGCGAACCAGATTGGCACTTACCAGCTGGCGGTCAATGCCATGCACCACGGTGTTCGCTTCATGGTGGTGGCGCCCAGTTCGAGCATCGACATGAGCCTTGCCAGCGGTGATGACATTCCCTTGGCAGAGCGGGCGGGCGAGGAGTTGCTGGAGATCGCGGGCAAGCGCATGGGGGAGGGGGTAGAAGGCTTCAATCTGCTGTTCGATGTCACGCCAGCGGACCTGATCGATGCCATCGTCACCGAGAAGGGCGTTGTCGAGCGGCCGGACACGGCCAAGATGGCGCAATTGATGTGCCGCAAGCGCTTGCACTGACGAGTGTCCGGGCAAGTCGTTGGTGGCGGCTTCCCGGGAAAGCTGTCAGCTCAGTAAAAAGCGCTTAATTATGTGCGAATTTGGCCTCTGAGCCCCTCTCGTCTCTTATCAGGCTGTCACCGGTCAACTAACTATGCTCCATGCGCGTCAGGGGGATAGGTGCGTGGCGGCGATTGTGATAACATCCGGCGGTTTCCAAGGTGGTCCGACGCGGCTGCCTTCACTGCGCAAATCCATGGCATAACTTGTTGATTTGTCGTAAGTCGGTGCATGGCACTAGGCCTGCAGCGGCGAGCTTCGTTCGTCCCATATGGATGTGACGAAGTTTCACCAGAAAAAGGAATCAGGCTTCTCATGGGCGAACTGGCCAAAGAAATCCTCCCGGTCAATATCGAAGACGAGCTGAAACAGTCCTACCTCGACTACGCGATGAGCGTAATCGTCGGGCGGGCACTGCCTGATGCGCGCGATGGCTTGAAGCCCGTGCACCGGCGTGTGCTGTACGCGATGAGCGAGCTCGGTAACGACTGGAACAAGCCGTACAAGAAATCTGCCCGTGTTGTCGGTGACGTGATCGGTAAGTATCACCCGCACGGTGATACCGCGGTGTACGACACCATCGTTCGTATGGCCCAGCCATTCTCCCTGCGCTACCTGCTGGTAGACGGCCAGGGTAACTTCGGTTCGGTCGACGGCGACAACGCGGCGGCCATGCGATACACCGAAGTTCGCATGACCAAGCTGGCGCATGAGCTGCTGGCCGACCTGCACAAGGAAACCGTGGACTGGGTGCCGAACTACGACGGCACCGAGATGATCCCGGCGGTCATGCCGACCAAGATCCCCAACCTGCTGGTCAACGGTTCCAGCGGTATCGCCGTGGGCATGGCGACCAACATTCCGCCGCACAACCTCGGTGAAGTCATCGATGGTTGCCTGGCGCTGATCGACAATCCCGAGCTGACTGTCGACGAACTGATGCAGTACATCCCCGGCCCGGATTTCCCGACCGCGGCGATCATCAACGGTCGCGAAGGCATCATCGAGGCCTATCGCACCGGCCGTGGCCGCATTTATATGCGTGCCCGCTCGATCATCGAAGACATCGACAAGGTTGGCGGCCGCCAACAGATCGTCATCACCGAGCTGCCTTACCAACTGAACAAGGCGCGGTTGATCGAGAAGATCGCCGAGCTGGTGAAAGAGAAGAAACTCGAAGGCATCACTGAACTGCGCGATGAGTCCGACAAGGACGGTATGCGCGTCGTGATCGAGCTGCGTCGTGGCGAAGTGCCTGAGGTGATCCTCAATAACCTCTACGCCCAGACCCAGCTGCAAGCAGTGTTCGGCATCAACATCGTGGCGCTGATCGACGGCCGTCCGCGGATTCTCAATCTCAAGGATCTGCTGGAAGCCTTCGTTCGTCACCGTCGTGAAGTCGTTACCCGGCGTACCGTGTTCGAGCTGCGCAAGGCTCGTGAGCGTGGCCACATCCTTGAAGGCCAGGCCGTTGCCCTGTCCAACATCGATCCGGTGATCGCCCTGATCAAGGCCTCGCCGACGCCGTCGGAAGCCAAGGAAGCGCTGATCAGCACCCCTTGGGAGTCCAGCGCGGTCATGACCATGGTCGAGCGTGCCGGTGCGGATTCCTGCCGTCCGGAAAACCTTGATCCGCAATACGGTCTGCGCGACGGCAAGTACTTCCTGTCCCCGGAACAGGCACAAGCCATTCTGGAGTTGCGCCTGCACCGCCTGACTGGCCTGGAGCACGAAAAGCTGCTGGCCGAGTACCAGGAGATCCTCAACCAGATCGGCGAGCTGATCCGCATCCTCAATAGCGCCACGCGCCTGATGGAAGTGATCCGCGAAGAGCTGGAAGTGATCCGCGCTGAATACGGCGACGTGCGCCGCACCGAGATTCTCGATGCCCGCCTCGACCTGACCCTGGGTGACATGATCCCGGAAGAAGAGCGTGTGGTGACCATTTCCCACGGCGGCTACGCCAAGACCCAGCCGCTGGCAGCCTACCAGGCCCAGCGTCGTGGCGGTAAAGGCAAGTCGGCCACAGGCGTCAAGGATGAGGACTACATCGCTCACCTGCTGGTTGCCAACAGCCACACCACGCTGCTGCTGTTCTCCAGCAAGGGCAAGGTGTACTGGCTGAAGACTTATGAAATTCCTGAAGCATCCCGTGCCGCACGCGGTCGTCCGCTGGTCAACCTGCTACCGCTGGATGAGGGTGAATACATCACCACCATGCTGCCGGTAGAGGAGTACACCGAAGGTCACTACATCTTCATGGCGACCGCCAACGGCACCGTGAAGAAGACCCCGCTGGAGTCCTTCAGCCGCCAGCGCAGCGTGGGCCTGATCGCCCTGGAGCTGGACGAAGGCGACGTGCTGATCAGTGCCGCCATCACCGATGGCGAGCGTGAAGTCATGCTGTTCTCCGACGGAGGCAAGGTCACTCGCTTCAAGGAGTCCGACGTGCGCGCCATGGGCCGTACCGCTCGCGGTGTGCGCGGCATGCGCCTGGCGGAAGGTCAGAAGCTGATTTCCATGCTGATTCCGGAAGAAGGCAGCCAGATCCTCACCGCCTCCGAGCGTGGTTTCGGCAAGCGTACCGCCATTGGCGAGTTCCCCGAGTACAAGCGTGGCGGCCAGGGCGTTATCGCCATGGTCAGCAACGAGCGTAACGGTCGCCTGGTTGGCGCGGTGCAGGTGCTGGATGGTGAGGAGATCATGCTGATTTCCGATCAGGGCACCCTGGTGCGTACCCGTGTCGACGAAGTGTCGAGCCTGGGCCGTAACACTCAAGGCGTGACCCTGATCAAGCTGGCCAGCGATGAAACCCTGGTGGGCCTGGAGCGGGTGCAGGAGCCATCGGAAATCGAGGGCGAAGAGTTCGAAGGTGAAGAGGGTGCTGAATTCGAGGGAGCCGTGCTGGATGCGGTTGCCGATACCGATGAGGCAGCCGAAGGCCAACAGGCAGACGCCGCAGGCGAAGAAGAGTCGCAAGACTAAATAAATCGTAGCAGGGCAGAGTGTTTGCTCTGTCCGCTACCGTGAATGCATAGCGAGAGTGGATGTGAGCAAACGAGCCTATAACTTCTGCGCAGGTCCCGCTGCGCTACCTGAAGCTGTCCTGTTGCGTGCCCAGGCCGAATTGCTGGATTGGCATGGCAAGGGCCTGTCGGTCATGGAAATGAGCCATCGCAGCGATGAGTTCGTATCCATTGCCACCAAGGCCGAGCAGGATCTGCGTGATCTGCTGAATATCCCCTCGAACTATAAAGTGCTGTTTCTGCAAGGCGGCGCCAGCCAGCAATTTGCCCAGATCCCACTGAACCTGCTGCCCGAGGGTGGCAAGGCCGACTATGTCGACACCGGTATCTGGTCGCAGAAAGCCATTGAAGAAGCCTCCCGCTACGGGCAGGTGAATGTGGCGGCCACTGCCAAGCCTTACAACTATTTCGCAATTCCCGGCCAGAACGAATGGCAGCTGTCGCAAGATGCGGCCTACGTGCATTACGCGCCGAACGAAACCATTGGCGGCCTGGAATTCAACTGGATCCCGGAAACCGGCGACGTTCCTCTGGTGGCCGACATGTCGTCCGACATCCTCTCGCGCCCTGTGGATATCTCCCGTTTCGGCATGATCTACGCTGGCGCGCAGAAGAATATCGGCCCCAGCGGCATCCTGGTGAACATCATTCGCGAAGACCTGCTGGGACGCGCCCGTTCGCTGTGCCCGACCATGCTCGACTACAAGGTCGCGGCGGACAACGGCTCGATGTACAACACGCCGCCGACCCTGGCCTGGTATCTGTCCGGCCTGGTGTTCGAATGGCTCAAGGAGCAGGGCGGGGTTGAAGCCATCGCCAAGCTCAATGAGGCCAAGCAGCGCACTCTGTACGATTTCATTGACGCCAGCGGCCTGTACAGCAACCCGATCAACAAGACTGACCGCTCCTGGATGAACGTACCGTTCCGTCTGGCCGACGATCGCCTGGACAAACCGTTCCTGGTGGGCGCCGAGGCTCGCGGCCTGTTGAACCTCAAGGGCCACCGCTCGGTGGGTGGCATGCGCGCTTCCATCTACAACGCCGTGGACATCAACGCAGTCAATGCGCTGGTGGCCTACATGGCGGAGTTCGAGAAGGAACACGGCTGATGTCTGAGCAAGAACTCAAGGCCCTGCGCCTGCGTATTGACGCCCTGGACGAGAAGGTCCTGGAGCTGATCAGTGAGCGCGCGCGCTGTGCCCAGGAAGTGGCGCGGGTCAAGATGGGCTCTCTCGCCGAAGGCGAAGTGCCGGTATTCTATCGTCCCGAGCGTGAAGCCCAGGTGCTCAAGCGGGTGATGGAGCGCAACCAGGGGCCGCTGGGCAATGAAGAGATGGCGCGCTTGTTCCGCGAAATCATGTCTTCGTGCCTGGCCCTGGAGCAGCCATTGAAAGTGGCCTACCTCGGTCCTGAAGGTACCTTCACCCAAGCTGCGGCCATGAAGCACTTCGGTCATGCGGTGATCAGCAAGCCGATGGCGGCGATCGACGAGGTGTTCCGTGAAGTGGCGGCCGGCGCCGTGAACTTCGGCGTGGTGCCGGTGGAAAACTCCACCGAGGGTGCGGTGAACCACACTCTCGACAGCTTCCTCGAGCACGACATGGTGATCTGCGGTGAAGTCGAACTGCGTATTCACCATCATCTGCTGGTGGGCGAGAACACCAAGACCGACAGCATCAGTCGCATCTATTCCCATGCCCAGTCCCTGGCCCAGTGCCGCAAGTGGCTGGACGCCCATTACCCGAATGTCGAGCGCGTGGCGGTGTCCAGCAACGCCGAGGCGGCCAAGCGGGTCAAGGGCGAGTGGAATTCGGCGGCGATCGCCGGCGACATGGCGGCAGGCCTGTATGGCCTGACGCGCCTGGCAGAGAAAATCGAGGATCGTCCGGACAACTCCACGCGCTTTTTGATGATCGGTAATCAGGAAGTGCCGCCGACCGGCGACGACAAGACCTCGATCATCGTGTCCATGAGTAACAAGCCCGGTGCCTTGCACGAGCTGTTGGTGCCATTCCACGACAATGGCATCGACCTGACGCGAATCGAGACCCGACCTTCGCGCAGTGGTAAATGGACCTATGTGTTCTTCATCGACTTCGTCGGCCACCACCGTGATCCGTTGGTCAAGGGTGTGCTGGAAAAGATCAGTCAGGAAGCAGTAGCACTCAAGGTGCTGGGTTCCTACCCGAAAGCGGTTCTCTGAGGCTTTAACAATGAGTGGCGACTTCCTCGCACTGGCACAACCAGGCGTGCAACAACTTTCGCCTTACGTTCCGGGCAAGCCCGTGGACGAACTGGCCCGTGAGCTGGACATCGATCCGGCCACCATCGTCAAGCTGGCGAGCAATGAAAACCCGCTGGGCGCCAGCCCCAAGGCCCTGGCGGCGATTCGTGACGAGCTTGCCGAGCTGCCCCGTTATCCGGATGGCAATGGTTTTGCCCTCAAGTCCCTGCTGGCCGAGCGCTGCGGCGTGGAAATCGACCAGGTGACCCTGGGCAACGGTTCCAACGACATTCTGGAGCTGGTGGCTCGTGCCTACCTGGCGCCTGGCTTGAATGCGGTGTTCAGCGAGCACGCATTTGCCGTCTACCCCATCGTTACCCAGGCTGTCGGAGCCCAGGCTCGCGTGGTTCAGGCCAAGAACTGGGGGCATGACCTGCCAGCCATGCTCAAGGCGATCGATGATCGGACCCGCGTGGTGTTCATCGCCAACCCGAACAACCCGACCGGTACCTGGTTCGGTGCCGAGGAGCTGGACGAGTTTTTGCAGGATGTACCGGCCCACGTGCTGGTGGTGCTGGACGAGGCCTATATCGAGTACGCCGAAGGCAGCGACCTGCCGGATGGCCTGGACTTCCTGGCGGCCTACCCGAACCTGCTGGTTTCGCGAACCTTCTCCAAGGCCTATGGCCTGGCGGCCCTGCGGGTCGGTTATGGGCTGTCGACCCCGGTGGTGGCGGATGTGCTGAACCGCGTGCGCCAGCCTTTCAACGTCAACAGCCTGGCCTTGGCTGCGGCTTGCGCCGCACTTGAGGATGTGGACTACCTGGCCGAGAGTCGTCGTCTTAACGAGGCCGGCATGCAGCAGTTGGAGGCGGGGTTCCGTGATCTGGGCCTGAGCTGGATTCCTTCCAAGGGCAATTTCATTGCCGTGGACCTGGGGCGTGAGGCTGCGCCGATCTTCCAGGGGTTGTTGCGCGAGGGGGTGATCGTGCGTCCGGTGGCCAACTACGGCATGCCAAATCATTTGCGCATCACCATCGGCCTGCCGGCGGAAAATACTCGTTTCCTTGAGGCTTTGGCCAAGGTTCTGGCCCGTGCTTGATGTCATTCCAATGCAATCTGCTGTGCCTATGATCGGTCGCCTGGTGGTGATCGGCCTGGGGTTGATTGGCGGTTCCTTTGCCAAGGGTTTGCGTGAAAGTGGCCTGTGTCGTGAGGTAGTCGGTGTCGATCTGGATCCGCAGTCCCGCCAGTTGGCGGTCGAACTGGGGGTGGTGGATCGCTGTGAAGAGGATCTGGTCCTGGCTTGCCAGGGTGCCGATGTGATTCAACTGGCGGTGCCGATCCTGGCCATGGAAAAGCTGCTGGCTCTGCTTGCCGGCATGGATCTGGGCCAGGCGGTGCTGACCGACGTCGGTAGCGCCAAAGGCAATGTGGTGCGCGCTGCACAAGAAGCTTTTGGCGGCATGCCTGCACGTTTTGTCCCGGGGCACCCCATTGCGGGCTCCGAGCAGAGTGGTGTGGAAGCCTCCAACGCGCAGCTGTTTCGTCGACACAAGGTGATCCTGACGCCTCTGGAGCAGACTGATGCCGCGGCGCTGGACCTGGTCGACAGGCTTTGGCGTGAGCTGGGGGCGGATGTCGAGCACATGCAGGTCGAGCGTCACGATGAAGTCCTGGCGGCGACCAGCCATTTGCCGCACCTGCTGGCGTTCGGTCTGGTCGATTCCCTGGCCAAGCGCAGTGAAAATCTCGATATCTTCCGTTACGCTGCGGGCGGGTTCCGCGATTTCACGAGAATCGCCGGCAGCGACCCGGTCATGTGGCACGACATCTTCCTTGCCAATCGCGAGGCGGTACTGCGCACACTCGATACATTTCGCAACGACCTCGACGCTCTGCGTGATGCGGTCGATGCAGGGGACGGGCATCAATTGTTGGGCGTATTCACTCGCGCCCGGGTTGCCCGCGAGCATTTCGGTAAAATCCTGGCCCGCCGGGCCTATGTGGACGCTATGAACTCCAACGATCTGATTTTCCTGGCAAATCCTGGTGGCCGCCTGTCTGGGCGGATTCGTGTACCGGGCGACAAGTCGATTTCTCACCGCTCGATCATGCTTGGCTCGCTGGCTGAGGGCACCACTGAAGTGGAAGGTTTCCTCGAGGGCGAAGATGCTCTGGCAACCTTGCAGGCTTTCCGCGACATGGGCGTGGTCATCGAAGGGCCGCATCATGGTCGTGTGACCATTCATGGTGTTGGCTTGCACGGCTTGAAGCCGGCTCCAGGGCCGATCTACCTGGGGAACTCCGGTACCTCGATGCGCCTGTTGTCAGGCTTGCTGGCTGCACAAA
This sequence comes from Pseudomonas protegens CHA0, assembly GCF_000397205.1. Lineage (NCBI taxonomy): Bacteria > Pseudomonadati > Pseudomonadota > Gammaproteobacteria > Pseudomonadales > Pseudomonadaceae > Pseudomonas > Pseudomonas protegens. The sequence continues at coordinate 4,962,194 of NC_021237.1, read as the reverse complement.
GCTTCGACAGCACGTTGACTGGCGATCCGTCCCTGTCCAAGCGTCCGATGAATCGTGTGGCGAACCCGCTGCGGGAAATGGGCGCGGTCATTGAGACGGCTGCCGAGGGTCGCCCGCCGATGGTGATTCGTGGCGGTCACAAGCTCAAGGGGCTGACCTACACCTTGCCGATGGCCAGTGCGCAGGTTAAGTCCTGCCTGTTGTTGGCAGGTTTATATGCCGAAGGGAAAACCACGGTCACCGAGCCGGCTCCGACCCGTGACCATACCGAGCGCATGCTGCGTGGCTTCGGCTACTCGGTGAGTGTCGACGGCGCCACGGCCTCGGTCGAATCCGGCGGCAAGCTCAAGGCAACCCATATTGAAGTGCCTGCGGACATTTCTTCCGCGGCGTTCTTCCTGGTGGCTGCATCCATTGCCGAAGGTTCCGAACTGGTGCTGGAGCACGTGGGGATCAACCCGACCCGTACAGGTGTGATCGATATCCTGCGGTTGATGGGCGCTGACATTCGCCTGGAAAACCAGCGCGAAGTGGGTGGCGAGCCGGTTGCCGATCTGCATGTGCGCGCCGCCAAGCTCAAGGGGATCGAGATTCCCGAAGAGTTGGTGCCGCTGGCAATCGATGAGTTCCCTGTGTTGTTCGTCGCGGCCGCTTGCGCCGAAGGGCGCACGGTGCTGCGTGGCGCTGAAGAACTGCGGGTCAAGGAGTCTGACCGTATCCAGGTGATGGCTGATGGCCTGCTGACCCTGGGGGTCAAGTGCGAACCGACCCCGGACGGCATCATCATCGAGGGTGGCCAGATCGGTGGCGGGGAGGTTCATGGGCATGGTGACCACCGTATCGCCATGGCTTTCAGTGTTGCCTCGCTGCGCGCCAACGCGCCGATCCGCATTCATGACTGCGCCAACGTCGCGACCTCGTTCCCGAACTTCCTTGCGCTTTGCGCGCAGGTGGGGATCCGTGTCGCGCAAGAGGCTCAGTCGTGAATATCAAGGCGCCGGTGATCACCATCGATGGGCCGAGTGGTTCGGGTAAGGGCACCATTGCTGGCAAGCTGGCCAAGCATCTGGGCTGGTGTCTGCTGGACTCCGGAGCGCTGTACCGGCTGCTGGCGTTCGCTGCGCGCAATCATGGCGTCGATCTGACCAACGAAGAGTCGCTGAAATTGTTGGCGGCTCACCTGGATGTGCAGTTTCTCGGAGCTACTGAGAACCATCCGCAGCGGATCATTCTTGAGGGTGATGACGTGACGGATGACCTGCGCAACGAGCAGGTCGGGGCCTGGGCTTCTCAGGTTGCGGCGTTGCCTGCTGTGCGAGACGCCCTGCTGCAGCGTCAGCGTGCCTTTCAGGAGCCGCCAGGGTTGGTTGCCGATGGCCGTGACATGGGAACCGTGGTGTTTCCCGACGCTCCGTTGAAGATTTTCCTGACTGCCAGTGCCGAGGAGCGTGCTCGTCGCCGTTACTTGCAGTTGAAGGGAAAGGTCGATGGTGTTAGTCTGTCGAGTCTGCTAGATGAGATACGTGCGCGTGATGAGCGCGATACCCAGCGAGCGGTGGCCCCGCTCAAGCCGGCGGCTGACGCCATACAGCTGGATTCCACGGAGTTGTCCATTGATCAGGTGTTGCAACGCATCTTGAGTGAAATCGCCATTCGCGATATCGCCGGGTGAACAAGAAGGATTGCAGGGGACCAGTCATAGTCCTGCGATCGTTCTTTTATATGAACGTAACCCACATCGTCTGGGATGTGGCAGATGGGCGGATTCTTCGCCCTTATCAACAGGAATTAAAATGAGCGAAAGCTTTGCGGAACTCTTTGAAGAAAGCCTAAAAACCCTGAACCTTCAGGCAGGCTCCATCATCACCGGTGTTATCGTCGACATCGACTACCAAGCGCGTTGGGTAACCGTTCACGCTGGTCTGAAGTCTGAAGCGCTGATCCCGCTTGAGCAGTTCTACAACGATGCTGGCGAACTGTCCATCAATGTTGGTGATGAAGTTCACGTTGCTCTGGATTCGGTTGAAGACGGCTTTGGTGAAACCAAGCTCTCCCGTGAAAAAGCCAAGCGCGCTGAATGCTGGATCGTTCTGGAAGCAGCCTTCGCAGCCGAAGAAGTGGTCAAGGGCGTTATCAACGGTAAGGTTAAAGGCGGCTTCACTGTCGACGTTAACGGCATCCGTGCGTTCCTGCCAGGTTCTCTGGTTGACGTCCGTCCAGTGCGCGACACCACGCACCTGGAAGGCAAAGAGCTCGAGTTTAAAGTCATCAAACTCGACCAGAAGCGCAACAACGTTGTCGTTTCCCGCCGCAGCGTCCTCGAAGCCGAGAACTCCGCTGAGCGTGAAGCTCTGCTGGAATCCCTGCAGGAAGGTCAGCAAGTCAAAGGTATCGTCAAGAACCTCACCGATTACGGCGCATTCGTCGATCTGGGTGGCGTCGATGGCCTGTTGCACATCACCGACATGGCTTGGAAGCGTATCAAGCATCCTTCCGAAATCGTCAACGTTGGCGACGAGATCGATGTCAAGGTTCTGAAGTACGATCGCGAGCGCAATCGTGTTTCCCTGGGCCTGAAGCAACTGGGCGAAGATCCATGGGTTGCTATCAAGGCTCGTTACCCAGAAAGCACCCGCGTTACCGCTCGTGTAACCAACCTGACCGACTACGGCTGCTTCGCTGAGCTGGAAGAAGGCGTGGAAGGCCTGGTACACGTTTCGGAAATGGACTGGACCAACAAGAACATCCATCCTTCGAAAGTCGTACAAGTCGGCGACGAAGTGGAAGTTATGGTTCTGGACATCGACGAAGAGCGTCGTCGTATCTCCCTCGGCATCAAGCAGTGCAAGTCCAACCCATGGGAAGACTTCTCTGGCCAGTTCAACAAGGGCGATAAGATCTCCGGCACCATCAAGTCGATCACCGATTTCGGTATCTTCATTGGTCTGGACGGCGGCATCGACGGTCTGGTTCACCTGTCCGACATCTCTTGGAACGAAGTGGGCGAAGAAGCCGTACGCCGTTTCAAGAAGGGCGACGAGCTGGACACCGTTATCCTGTCGGTTGACCCAGAGCGCGAGCGTATCTCCCTGGGTATCAAGCAACTGGAAAGCGATCCGTTCTCCGAGTACGTCCAAGAGAACGACAAAGGCGCAATCGTTAAGGGTGTTGTAAAAGAAGTTGACGCCAAAGGCGCCATCATCACCCTGGCTAACGATATCGAAGCTACTCTGAAAGCCTCCGAAATCAGCCGTGACCGCATCGAAGATGCGCGTAACGTTCTGAAAGAAGGCGAAGAAGTTGAAGCCAAGATCATCAGCGTTGACCGTAAGAGCCGTGTAATCCAGCTCTCGATCAAGTCGAAAGACGTTGAAGACGAGAAAGAAGCTATCCAGAGCCTGCGCGACAAGCCAGCTGCTTCGGATATCGCTGCTGGTCCTACCACTCTGGGTGACCTGCTGCGTGCACAAATGGAAAAGCAGAACTAAGTTCTGTCAGACCATAAAAAGGGCGACTTCGGTCGCCCTTTTTTATGCCTGAAATTCGAGAAGCTCAGCGGAGTGCTGGGGAAACCAATCTGTGCAATGAGTTGTCTCTTTCTTAGGTGGGTTGGCTGCCGTGTCAGGGTCTAGGTACCCAATGGGTGCATTATTCAAGCAGCATAAGCTGCCTTAAGGAAGAGTATGAGCAGGTTGGGTGTAGTGGTTTTGATTCTTCTTTTGGCAGGGTGTACGACCAGTGTAAAGACCCACGCGGTGCGCGGGGTCAGTGGCATAGAGATCGACTGTTCGGGGCTGGGGTCGGATTGGGACAAATGCTACAAGCGTGCTGCACGTGAGTGTAAGGCCAATGGCTACAAGGTCATTACAAAATCCAGTGATGCCAAGGATGAGGAGGGGGATTATCCTTTCGGTTGGAATCCGGCGGGTTATCTGACTCGAACGATGTTGGTCATGTGTCGATAGGGCCGCTTTGTGTTTTTGTCACTGCATCTTCTGCAAAAAAAGGAGTTTGTATCAGTGTGGTAGATGGGCTGTTCAAAACCCTCAGAGCATGCTAAAACCTTTGAAGCACTGACCTAGCTGCTTGAAAAAGAAGGGAAAAATATGACGAAGTCGGAGTTGATCGAACGAATTGTCACCCATCAAGGGCTGCTCTCATCCAAGGATGTCGAGTTGGCGATAAAGACCATGCTTGAACAGATGTCACAGTGTCTGGCTACCGGTGATCGAATTGAGATTCGAGGATTTGGTAGTTTCTCTCTTCACTATCGTGCTCCTCGCGTAGGCAGAAATCCAAAAACTGGTCAATCAGTCAGTCTGGATGGCAAGTTTGTACCTCATTTCAAACCGGGTAAAGAGTTGAGAGATCGTGTCAATGAAGAAGAAATTTAAATAATGGAAGTTGCACTTAAAGTTATATGTCGCTCATTTTGAATTCTGTTTTTTGAAGTTGCGGATATATATTTTAAAATTCTAAGATAAATATTAAAGTTATCTCTGCTTGAATGTTGGTTAAGGGGGAGTATTTTTTATATTCTATATATCTATAAGTGAATCTTGGTCCGGGAATGGCTAGTTATTATCAATGTGCTGCTCAGAGTCTTTAAATGGCTATAGAAACAGATCATTCTGAGGTTTTCTCCCCTATTCGAATAAAGCTCTTCACCTTGCTAAGGATTTTATGGTTTGAACGGTTGCTGTTTTTATTCAGTATATTAGTTGTGACGTTTATTTTTACTGTTTTCGCTTTTATTATCAAGCCCGCTTACGAAGCTCGAATTTTATTGTACCCACCAGGGGTTAGGGACGTTTCGATTATCGGTTATAGCTTTCTGAAAGATGAAGATACTATACGTGAAGCGATCGCTAAAATTTACTCTACATTTATTCGTAACGCTCGATCTGATAACTATCTTAGAGAGTTTTCTGGGAGCATATTCTGAGGTCGTCTAAAGTGAGCAAAAATATAAAATTAACTCAAGCATAAATAGCTATGAGGAGTTCTCAGAGAGAATCTCGTTTAATGAACTATTTATAAAGCGAGCTGCAGGAAATGATTCTAAAGATAATGAGACTCCTAAACCGGTTCTTGTGACTTTTAGAGGTCCTGAGGGAGAAGACTTGGTGTTTTTGCTGGGGGTCATATGATCTTGTTATGAGGAAGACTGCAAGTGAGGTTGCGTCTAATATAAATGCAGATGCTGCTATGCGAGCTGGTTATTAGGCAAAACAAATTGATATTCGGCGAGAGGTTGAAGGGGAGGAAGCTGTAGATGATCTTAGGAGGGCGCTAGATGTCTCAAGTATATTTGCGTTGGGCTCTACACTAAATGGTACAGGGGCTTCGGTTTCGCTTAAGAAGAAAACTAATGAAGCAGGAAATGAAGAAAATAGAGACAAGGGTTTATTTGCTGACGAGCTTCGATATCTACTAGTTCAAAAAATATTTTATAGTTCAGTGGTTGTTGAGTCTGATGAATTATCAGTTTGTTTGAAAGACGGACCTATGGCCAGCATAGGTAATCCCATACACCCATAAAAAATGTTCATCATCCTGATTGAGGTTCTCGTAGGGGCGGGGTTAGGGGGGGGGGGCTCTGTCTGTTACTCTTTATCATTATAAGAAGTCGCTTTCGTGTGCATGATGAAGGGGCATCTCTCGCGCGATGAGCTTTTGCAGAGAGGAAGGGAGCGTGGAATTTTGACCATCCAAGGCTAAAAATAGTCCGTAAAGGTTAAGATTTTCCGATAGTTGTGTATAATTTAAATGTTATTGAGTGCAAGCCACATGTTGTGAAACTGGCGTAAGCTAGCTAACAGTTGCAGGATGCTGAAAAACTATTCGTATATGCTACGGAATCAAGATGATTTTATACTTTATGTGAAATATCTTTATTGTTGGGTGGTAACTTTTAAGTTATATGCTTGTAATGAGTTATAGATTGGTTAACTATTTTAAATAAATGTAAAAGTATTTTGGCTAAAGGATGTAAACGAAAAATGAATATCCCATTCAACAAGCCACCATATACTGGAAGTGAAGATCAGTATGTGATATCAGCTATGCGCAGTGATAAGATGTCCGGTGATGGAAAATTCACCATCCTTTGCCAAAAATGGTTTGAAGAAAGTTTGGGCTGCAAAAAAGCTCTATTAACCCCTTCCTGCACTCAAGCTTTAGAAATGTCTGCTTTGTTAATCGATATTCAGCCGGGTGATGAAGTAATTATGCCTAGCTATACTTTCGTAAGTACGGCGAATGCGTTTGCTCTAAGGGGGGCAAAAATTATTTTTGTAGATATTCGTCCAGATACGATGAATATTGATGAGACGCTTATTGAAGCGGCTATCTCAAAGAATACCAAAGCCATAGTTCCAGTTCATTATGCCGGTGTTGCTTGTGAAATGGATACAATAATGGGTATAGCAAATCATTATGGATTGTATGTGATTGAAGATGCCGCACAGGGAATGACATCTTTCTATAAAGGAAGACCCTTAGGGACAATAGGGCATATGGCAGCTTATAGTTTTCATGAAACAAAAAACTATACAAGTGGTGGCGAAGGCGGCTTATTAATTATAAATGATGAAAGTTTTATACTCAGGGCTGAAGTCATTCGAGAGAAAGGGACGAATAGAAATCTATTTTTTCGAGGAATGATTGATAAGTATACTTGGGTGGATTTGGGCAGTAGTTACCTTCCTGGGGAACTTCAAGCAGCTTATCTGTATGGCCAGCTTGAAAAAGTTGAAGAAATAAAAGAGTCTAGGATTAAAACATGGAGATTTTTTTATGAAAATCTCAGTGAGCTTTCAGCTAATGGGAAGCTAGAGCTGCCTATAATTCCCGCAGAATGTATAAGTAATGCTCATATGTTTTACGTTAAGCTTCCTGATATTGGTATTAGGACAAAGGTCTTAGAGTATTTAAAGAATAATGGGATTGGTGCGGTATTCCACTATATTCCATTGCACTCTGCTCCAGCGGGTATTCGACTTGGTGCTTTTGTTGGTAAGGATAAATTTACAACATCTGAGAGCGAGCGTTTAATCAGACTTCCAATTTGGTATGGAATGACTGATCTCGAGAGAACTACTGTAGTGGATGCTGTCGTCGAGGCTGTCAATGCATGTTGCTAGTAATGCAAGTCGAATTTTAGTTAGTCGAAAACATGCATTACAGAGTGCTGCTTTAACTGTCGCCTCTCAAACATCTAAAATCGCAGTTGGTTTTATTTTGATAAAACTGATTGCGGTTTATTTAGGTGCTGGTGGTATGGGGTTGCTGGGTAACTTTATGAGTCTCGTTGCTATGCTATCTCTGATGGCCGGTGGCGGCATATCTAATGGAGTGATCAAATATGTAGCAGAGTATAAAAAACAACCTCGACGGTTGGCTGAGTTTATTGGTTCAGCAAAATTATACTCTCTTTTGTTTTGTACTTTTTTTTGTATAGTTGGAGTTTGTTTTTCGCAAGATATCTCGGGTTATATTTTTAAGAGCGAGGAATATTATAAAATAATAGTTTTTTTATTTTTTGCTCAGTTTGGTTTTGCATTTGTTAATCTAGTGTGCGGTGTCGCTAATGGGCTGCGTGATACTAAAACATATGCACTTATTCAGATATCAGGAAATGTTCTAGTTGTACCGATCAGCTGGTTCCTAATTGGATTTTATCAGCTGGTAGGTGCCGCAATTTCAATGGTTTTGATGTTTCTTATTTATTCAATTCCAGCATATTTTTTTTATCGTAGGTCTTTTTTCTTTAGAGCCAAAATTAAAACAAAGATTAATGCGCTAGCTATAAGAAGGCTATCCGTTTTTACTTCCATGGCCCTGGTGGGAGCAGTGAGCGTACCTCTGATAGAAATACTAGTTCGGCAACAGATTATCAATCACATAGGCTATGCGTCAGCTGGAATATGGCAAGGGGCGATTAAAGTTTCAAGTGCATATATGGGTTTTTTTACCATATTCCTTGCAGTCTATTTTATGCCTACAATCTCAGGAAGTAATAATAGAAAAGAAATCGCAAGTTTAGTGTTGAGATTCATGGCAGTCGTGATGTTTGTTTTTCTTTTTGGGGCGAGCATTTTCTTTTTATTAAGAGTGCAAATTATACCAATAATATTATCGAGTGATTTTGAGTCATTAGAGTCATTGATTAAGTATCAATTAATTGCGGATTTTTTTCGTGTTTCGACTTATGTTATCGGTTTTGTAGTTATAGCCAAGGCTGCACTGAAAATCTATATCGTAAGCGAATTGCTGCAGGGGATATTCTTTTTTAGTGCCAGCTCTATTTTTCTTAATTTGGGGCTCGGTCTAAAAGGTGTATTCCTAGCTACTTTGTTGATGAATATTGTATATTTTGTGGTTGCCGTATCAGGTTTTTTTCTCTATAGGAGAAGGGAAGTATAATGTTATCAGCTACTGTCGTCGTATCTTGCTACAATCAAGAGCGCTATATTGTAGAGTGTCTTGATAGTATCCTGTCGCAAGAAATAAATTTCGAGTGTGAAGTTATAGTCTCTGATGATTGTTCTACTGATAGAACTCAAGAGGTTCTTCTTGAGTACTCTCGTTTGCATGAGGGAAGACTCAAACTAAACCTCCGCTCAGAAAATGTAGGGCCTGCCTTAAACTATCTTGGTTTACACTCAATGGCTTCAGGCGACATCGTTTTCCATTTTGATGGTGATGATGTAATGCTCCCTGGAAAGTTAGCTCTTCAATATAAGGAGTTTCAGGAAGATGCTCAAGTCAATGTCGTCTTCCATAAAGCAGTATACTTTTCTGATGATGATAAATACTTGTCTGATACACAATTTCCAGACTCTGCCGAAAGATCAATAGATGTTTCGGGGGAGGAGCTTGCTCGTTGGGGGTCAGTTGCTGTCCATAGTTCGTATGCATATAGAAGAAGTTCAAGGAAAACGGTTATAAAACGTGAGTTTATGGAGTGGTTTTTTGCTATGGACTCTTTAATTCCCGAAGGAAAGGCTGTTTATATAAACCAAACTTTGGTTAAGTATAGATGCAATCCATCTGCGGGTTCGTATCTATCCACACAATCAGGAAAGTTAAAGGCATACTCTATCTATTTTGATGATATTGAGCGTTATTTTGATAGCTATAAAGTTTTACGATGTGATCTATATGCAAACTACTTTGTTACGTTTTTGGCTATGCTAAGGTCTACTAATAGATTTTCGCTGAAGCGTTCATTGTTCTTGCTGCGCAATATATATTGCCTCCGGCCCAAAAAAGTACTCAACACACTTGGTGTGCGAAGGCTGGTTGGTCCTAAATTGAAAAATCGATAATTTGGAGAAGAGATGACTTATCTAAATCTCTATGGTTTGGATGTTTATATAGTTATCTCTTTTTTTGTTTTTTAGCATTCTAAATGCTTTTGGCGAAATCAAGGTCTCTTAAAGAGGTATTGTGTTTAGCTGAGTTTTTTGTGGTGCTGCGGGCCATAGGATTTGTTTCTCAGAGTATTGCTGTACGTTAATTTTATACAGATGGCGATACTTGGTTTTATATAAAGTTATATGACTATCTGGATGCGGGGTTGATAACCCTTTTCAAACAATAGAAACTTCATTCGTTTTGCTGATGAGGTTTTTTGTTTTTTGGGGGGGCATCAAGCACTATTTTTTCTAATAACATTTTCTTTTGCTATTTCTTATTACTAACTGGCGATGGGGCTTTTGGATGTATTCCTCGCTGCTGGTAGCTTTAATTCTGATCCTCAGGTTATTCAATCTATCAAATGGGTCTGGGCTTTATCTTTTTCATGTGTGCACCTTGGTTTCTTTTTTATAGTGATCGGATTGGTCTTTGTTTTTGGATATTTTATCCAATTTTAATTTTGTATACTTCGTGCGAGTTCTCGAAAGTTGGTTTTTTGAGTATTTAAAATAATTGATGCTAATTAAGTACTTGTCCTTGTTCGTAGGTATCACCCTGTTCGGTGACTTTTTTTCATAAATATGCTATTTTCTCGCCGTTGGATAAGGTTGGGGTTTATGAGTGGCGACGTTATTTTTTGGTTTGAGTTTTAATCGGGCGAGGGCTTAGTGGGTGACAAAAGAAGCAATCAGGGTTGCTAGGGTTTCCACAGTTTCGTTTTTCATAGTGACGCAACTAGAGACTCAATTTGAGCAGTTGGCAATGTCTGGCGTTGATTTGACGGCCATTTCAAGTGCTGATGAATCGGTTAGTAGGTTGCTCGAAAATAAGAGATTTAATTTTTTACCAATTAATATTGAGCGTAAAATTAATATTAAAAAAGATATTTTAAGTTTGTTTCTTTTGATAAAGGCTTTTCGAAAATATAATTTTGATATAATTCACTCAACTACACCGAAAGCAGGATTGTTATGTTCTATTGCGGGTCTGTTTGCTAGACGGTCCGTTCGATTGCATACATTTACTGGGCAGCCATGGGTAACTATGTCTGGTTTAAAATGCTCACTTCTAAGAGCGTGCGATAAGCTTGTCGGTATACTCAATACGCACTGTTATGCAGATAGCCATAGCCAAATGAAATTTCTAATTTCGAATGGTATTATTAAGCCAGAGAGAATATCAGTTCTGGGGGCTGGGTCGCTCGCGGGTATAGATTTAGAAAGATTCAATAAGAAATACTTTCCAGAAAGTACATGCTTGGATTTGAGGTCAAAACTTGGTATTTCAGAAAATAGCAAGGTGGTTCTATATGTTGGCCGAATAACACCGGATAAAGGGATTAGTGAGTTAGTTCAGGCTTTCGAGAGGATATCTGCGAAAGACAGTGATGTATTTCTTGTGCTGGTTGGGCCTTCTGAGCCTGAAGGTCAACTAATTATTGATAGCATTCCTGAATATATAAAGTCGCATGTTAAAGTTGTCGGTTACGACCGCGAGCCTGAACGATATATGGCCGTCGCAGACTTGCTATGTTTGCCTAGTTACCGTGAAGGATTTGGCACGGTTATCATTGAAGCGGGGGCGATGGGGATCCCTTCAGTCGGGACCGATATCTATGGCTTGTCTGATGCGATTTTAGACGGGCTGACAGGTTTGCTAGTTAAAGTTGCAGATCCCGTATCTCTGGAAGAAGGGATCTGGACGTTATTGTCTAATCCATCGATGAGATACTCTATGGGCGCTGAGGCACACCGTCGAGCCTCGGAAAATTTTAGTTCTTCCAGATGCTCGGAGTTGCTGCTGAAAGAGTATAAGGCGTTTATAAGTTGATGGACGAAGTCTTTGAGGAAAAACAGCGCGTCATGGTAACGGGGGCAGCAGGGTTTGTCGGGGGCTGCTTAGTTCGTGCACTTACTTTACATGAGGCTTATATTCCCATATCAGTTTTTCGCTCTGAAGGTGATTTGCAGCTTATATCAAATAATGTATATGCTGCCAATGTATCCCCGGAAACGGACTGGGCTGTAGCTTTGGCCGGCGTATCTATAGTTGTTCACGCTGCTGCACGAGTGCATGTGATGAACGAAAGTTCCGCTACTGCTCTAGACGAATATAGAAGAGTAAACTTTCATGGTACTTTGAAGTTGGCGCGTCAAGCCGCTGAGGCCGGTGTGCGTCGCTTTGTTTTTATTAGCTCCATAAAAGTTAATGGAGAGGCTACTAGCCTTGCACGACCTTATTGTGCAGATGATCCAGTTAACCCAGTTGATCCATATGGTGTATCCAAACATGAGGCTGAAGTTGCTCTCCGCCAGCTCGCTTTGAAAACTGGTATGGAGGTGGTAATTATTCGTCCTACACTGGTTTATGGACCAGGAGTAAAAGCAAATTTTGAGGCTATGCTTGCGTGGGTTAAGCGAGGAGTCCCCTTGCCTTTAGGGTCGATTAACAATAAGCGTAGTCTGGTTTTTATTGAAAATTTAATTGATCTAGTTATTCTGTCTATGCATCATGAGAGTGCTGCAAATCAAACTTTTCTCGTTAGTGATGATGAAGATCTCTCTACAAGTGAGTTGTTGGCGAAAGCAGCAAATGCATTGGGTGTAAAAAGCCGAGTTTTTCCATTTCCAAGTAGTATGCTTAGATTATTTTTAACTCTCTTAGGACGTAAGGCAATTTCGCAACGCCTATGTGGAAGCTTGCAGGTTGATATAAGTAAGACCTGCCTTCTCTTAGGTTGGCGTCCCGCAGTAAACGTTAACGAGGCGTTAAAAAGAACCGCGGCAGTCTTTGTGGAAAAAAGCGTATGAGCCATGTGTACTGGGTGATGTTCTTTTCGTTTGTTGGTTCCTTGATGGGGACTGCAGTTTTACGCAGATACGCTTTATCTAATAGCCTTATTGATATACCTAACTCCCGAAGCTCTCATACTGTTCCCACTCCTAGGGGCGGAGGGGTGGCTATCGTTGTTGTTTTTATAATCAGTGCCATCGTTTTAGAGATTACCAGTAATTTGCAATTTTTTACTATGTTAGCTCTTACAGTTACAGGGGGGATGGTTGCCGTTATCGGGTTTCTCGATGACCATGGGCATATTCCCGCTCGCTGGAGATTATTGGGGCACTTTACAGCCGCAATTTTGGGGGTGGCATTATTGGGTGGGATGCCATCTATGCTTATACTTAATGTATATGTTGAATTGGCATGGGCAGGACATATCTTTGCAGTTTTTTACTTAGTATGGATGCTTAATTTATATAATTTTATGGATGGTATTGACGGTCTGGCTGCCATTGAGGCTGTGTTTGTTTGTTTAGCTGGCGCAGGCTTATATTGGATAGTTGGTAGCTATGACTTAGCTTGGGCTCCTTTGGGTCTGGCTCTTGCGGTCTTGGGCTTTTTGTACTGGAATTTTCCCCCTGCTCGAATTTTTATGGGCGATGCAGGTAGCGGATTTCTTGGATTAGTTCTTGGTTTGCTTGCCCTGCAGGCTGCTTGGACTAATCCATCGTTATTTTGGAGTTGGTTGATTTTTCTAGGTGTTTTCATTGTCGACGCGACGTTTACTCTTTTCTGTCGGCTATTAAGAGGGGAGAAGCTGTACGAGGCGCATCGCAGCCACGCTTATCAATTTGCAGCGAGGCGTTACGGTAGGCATTTTCCGGTAACGTTGGCAGTGCTATTTGTAAATATAATTTGGCTATTACCACTAGGCTTTCTTGTGGGTACAGAAAAGCTCGAAGGAATTATTGGTCTTATAATAGCTTATGTACCTTTGATTCTTCTTGCAGTGTTCTACAAAGCCGGCGCAAGAGAGAACTGAGATGCGGGTTCTGGTTTACGTCTGTGGCGTTTTTATTTAAGAAGGGTATTAGTATGTTTCGTCAGTGGTTGCTTGAGCTTCCGAGGCGCCAAAAACGCTTGATCCAAGTCGCAGTAGATACTGTGCTTGTCTGGCTTGCGTTGTGGTTAGCGTTCCTTGTACGTCTTGGCATTGATGAAATTGCCAATCCATTAGAGGCGCACCCATGGCTTTTCCTGTTTGCACCTTTAGTTTCTATTCCACTATTCATCCATTTCGGTCTATATCGAGCAGTTTTACGTTATTTTGGTACCGATGCACTCATCGCTATTACTAAGGCTGTGACGTTGTCTGCGTTGGTAATGGGGGTTATTGTTTATGTTTATAGTAATCATAAGTTTGTAGTTCCTCGTTCTATTGTTTTTAATTTCTGGTGGTTGAGCCTCATCATGATTGGAGGCTTGCGCTTAGCAATGCGTCAATACTTTCTTGATGATTGGTTTTCTACAACACAACACATGCCTTTCTCCAATACAGATAATAATCTTCCTAAAGTTGCTATTTATGGAGCAGGCGCTGCTGGTAATCAACTGGTTGCGGCGTTGAGGATGGGGCGAGCAATGCGTCCTGTTGCTTTTATTGACGATGATAAGAGCATTGCAGACAGGGTAATCGCCGGACTACATGTTTATCAGCCCAAAAATATTCAACGAATGATTGATGCAACTGGAGCGCAGGAAGTTCTTTTGGCCATTCCTTCTTCAAGCCGTGGGCGTCGTCGTGAAATCTTGAGCTTTCTTGAAAACTATCCTTTTCATGTTCGAAGTGTTCCCGGGTTTATGGATCTCGCCAGTGGCCGAGTGAAAGTTGATGATATTCAGGCTGTTGATATTGCTGATTTGTTAGGACGTGACGCAGTTCCGGCTCAAGAGGATTTGCTTGAACGCTGTGTGACGAAGAAGGTAGTTCTTGTAACTGGCGCCGGAGGATCCATTGGCTCCGAGCTATGTCGGCAAATATTGCTTCTTCGTCCTACTGTATTGTTGTTGTTCGAGCATAGCGAGTTTAATCTCTATAGTATTTTTTCCGAGTTAGAAGGGCGTGTTGCTCGTGAGTCACTTTCCGTAAAGGTATTACCTATTCTTGGCACTATAAAAAGTCATGAAAAGCTCGTTGATATAATGACTACCTGGAAAGTTAATACAGTTTACCATGCTGCGGCTTATAAGCATGTCCCAATGGTAGAACATAATATTTCCGAAGGCTTTTTTAATAATGTAATCGGCACGCTTAATACAGCCCAGGCAGCATTGATATCTGGTGTTACAGATTTTGTCTTGATATCTACAGATAAGGCAGTTCGTCCCACCAATATAATGGGAAGCACTAAACGCTTGGCTGAGCTGACGTTACAAGCACTTAGTCGAGAAAAAGATCCAGTTTTATTTGATGTGGCTGGTTGTGAACAGATAAGAAACAACACTCGATTTACAATGGTTCGTTTCGGTAATGTTTTGGGCTCTTCAGGTTCTGTAATTCCATTGTTTCATAAACAAATACAGTCTGGTGGCCCCTTGACTGTTACTCACCCTAAAATTACTCGATATTTCATGACCATTCCTGAAGCTGCACAGCTAGTTATTCAAGCGGGGTCGATGGGCTTGGGCGGGGATGTATTTGTATTGGATATGGGAGAACCGGTAAAAATTGTAGAACTGGCTGAGAAAATGATTCATCTCTCAGGTCTGACTGTTCGCTCGGAAAAAATGCCTCATGGCGATATTGCTATCGAATTTACCGGGTTGAGGCCCGGTGAGAAACTTTACGAAGAGCTATTAATAGGTGATAACGTTTCTATCACTCCACACCCGATGATTATGACAGCTAATGAAGATTATTTGCCTTGGGGTGTGTTGAAAACTAACCTAGCTAAGATGCTCGAGTCTGTTCATCAAGATGATTACGTCACATTCCGCCAATTGTTGCGTGAAACAGTGAGTGGCTATACGCCAGACGGTGAAATTGTCGATTGGATTTATCAACAACGCCGTTTACAACCATAAGTTTACATAAACAGTAACCATCTACATTTTGACTTGTCCCCTGCATCACCTAGGTTTGGAAGGCAGCTTTGGAAAGCTGCTTTCCTTACTCGATGTCATGGAGCGTCACTATGCGTAACTCTTTTTTCACCTCATTGATCTTTGCTTTTCTCGCCAGCTTTGCACTTGTCACTCAAGCAGCGCCGGGTCCCCAGACCCAGCCCAGTTCTGCGCAAGTGGCGGAGCAGGCGCCGATTCAAGCGAGCAAGGTCAACCTCAATACGGCGGATGAGGCTGTGCTGCAACGCGAGCTTTTTGGGGTGGGGGCTGCCAAGGCCAAGGCGATTGTCGCTTATCGGGAAGAAAATGGGCCCTTTGCTTCGGTGGACGAGTTGCTGGAGGTCAAGGGGATTGGCAGGGCAATTCTGGAACGAAATCTGGATAAGCTCGAAGTCAATTGAGTTCTCCCGCATAACGTTTGAAGGCCGGTCTCTGACCGGCCTTTTGCATTTCATGAGTGGGGTAGCTGACAGTGAATCTCTATCGCCTGGATTGATTATTTTCATGATGGCTCGAAAATATTATGGCAATAATATTTTTGGGCGCCAAATGTTTCTGGCCGAAGGCGCTCATTACTTTCATGCATTGTCAGGAGTCCAGCTATGAGTTCGATTCAATCCCAAGGTACAGCATTGGTCACTGGGGCCTCATCCGGTATTGGAGCGGTTTATGCCGAGCGACTGGCAGAGCGAGGTTTTGATTTGTTGCTGGTTGCTCGGGATGAGGGACGTTTGAAGGTGGCAGCCAATGCGTTGAGCGATAAATATAACGTGCAAGTGGAGGTGTTGAAGGCGGATTTGACGCTCAAGAAGGACTTACTGAATGTCGAGCGACGTTTGCGCGACGACTCCCGTATCAGCTTGCTGCTGAACAATGCGGGAGTAGCTGCCAACGGGGCTTTGGCTGGCGCCGATCTGGATCAGATGGAGCACATGATTCAGCTCAATGTAGTGGCACTGACCCGGCTGGCCGGGGTGGCTGCAACGAGTTTCTCTGCGACTGGGCGTGGGGCGATTATCAATATTGCCTCGGTGGTGGCCTTGATTCCTGAGCGTTTCAACGCGACTTATAGTGCAACCAAGGCATATGTACTCAGTTTGACTCAGTCGCTGCAGGCTGAGTTGAAGGGCAGCGGGGTTCGTGTACAGGCTGTCTTGCCGGGTGTCACTCGTACCGAAATCTGGGAGCGTTCAGGGCTCGATGCCAAGGCCATTCCGGCGGAAATGGTGATGGAGGTACAGGAGATGGTCGATGCGGCGTTGAGCGGCTTGGATCAGGGTGAGTTGATTACATTGCCTTCGCTACCCGATCCTGCGGATTGGCAGGCTTTGGTGGCGGCGCGCTTGGCTCTTGGCCCCAATCTGTCCAGGAGCAGTGCGGCCGCTCGCTATAAATAAGAAGAGTAGGTTGGAGCGGATCGCTTCAGCGCCGCTCCTGTTGCTTCAGGCCCTCGCGAACCACCTCCAGTATCCGAGTTCCCAACTCCGGGTTTTCCACGCTGCGAGAAAGCATGAGTGCACCGACCAAGGTGGACATGAGCATCAGACTTCGCTCGGCTTTCTGTTCGCCTTCCAGCACCGATTCTAGTTGTTCGAGCCTGGTGTTGAGCACCTCATCTGTAGTCGCACTGGGTTGCCCGCGCTGGCCGAGTTCCGAGCTCATGGTCGGTAGCGGGCAGCCTTGATGAGGGGACTTCTGGTGCCACTCGCAGAGGTAGTTATCGATAAAGGCTGGCAGTGGATGCTCTTGTGCGAACAGTGCAGCGCAATGGGCGTCCAGCTCTTGGGCGGCGGCGCGCAGGGCTTCTTCTACCAGTTCATCCTTGGACTTGAAGTGGGAATAGAAGCCGCCATGGGTCAACCCCAGGGCTTTCATCAGGGGCTGTAGACCTGTTGCACCTATCCCGTCACGCCGAAAACGTTCTGAAGCTTCCTTGATAATGCGTTGATGAGTCTGGGCTTTATGGTCTGGCGAGTAACGCATTTGAGAAACCTCCGCAACTAGAAGACCATTTTAACCAAGGATTCTCAGATCATGCCCCTACTTCTAGGCAGGGATTGTCAGCGTTGACAGCTTCCCGACAGCTTTTCGTGAGGGCATAAGGGGTGATTGAAGTTGGCACGATAAGTGATTACCTGCTGTTCATAAATTGTTGAACAATCGTGAGGTGCCCCATGAGCGACGGACTATCCCTGGCGGATCACATTACTGTGGAACTGCGGGCTGACATCATCGGTGGTCGTTTATTGCCCGGAATGGCGCTGGTGGAAAGCGAGCTGGTCAGTGCCTATAGCGCCTCACGCAATACCATCCGTGAAGCCCTGCACCGCCTGGGGCAGGAAGGGTTGACCTGGTACGTGCGGCACAAAGGCGTGGTGGTCCGTCGCCTTGGTGCTGATGACGTGCGGGATCTGTTCCGAGTGCGCCGTACCCTGGAGTTGCAGGCCATCGCCAATGCTCGCCCGCTACGCGAGTACCAGTCCGATCGCATGCTCGATGCCATGGAAGCGGCGGAGCTTGCCCGGGAGCGCGAGGACTGGCGCGCCGTGGGAACCCATGGCCTGCGTTTTCACCAGCATGTGGTGGGGTTGCTGGGCTCGCCACTATTCGATGAGTTCTTCACCAACGTGGTGGCGCAGTTGCGCCTGGTGTTTTGTACGGCGCCGGATGAGGCGCGGTTTCAGGCGCCCTGGCTGGTCCGCGACCGACAGATCCATGAATGGCTTCTGGAGGGTGACAAGGCGGCCGCCATCGAGGCCATGGAGTTGTATCTGGACGACTCGGAGCGCCTGCTGTTGGACATGCTCGACCAATCCCTGTGTCACTGAATGAGGGCGATACCCATGTACAAAGACTATCCAGCGGCTTATCAGGTCAGCAAAGGTTCGGCGCTACAGGTGGACAAGGCGTTTTACGAACGCATTCGGCACAATCAGGGCCAACGCCATCTGATCGAGCAGTTCGAGGTTCCGATCCGTACCGGACGCGCCTGGAAGGTGCCCGCCGGGCACGTATTTCGGGTGACCACCCCGGTAGGGCCGCAGGTGGGCGACTTCAACGTATGGAATGCCAACGATCCACGTGAGCGCCTCTGGGCTGCGCGCACCCGGCAGTTGCAGGGGGCGCATGTCAGTACCCACGACCGGCTCTGGTCGAACCTGCCTTTTCTGCGGCCGCTGGTGACCATCACCGATGACAGTCTGGCCCATTACGGCATCGACGAGCATGGTGGCCGCCTGCACGATCTATTGGGCACCCGTTGCGACCCCTATGTGAATCGCATGCTTACCGGCGAGGACTTTCACCATCACTGCCATTCCAACCTGACGCGGGCAGTGCTGCCTCATGGCCTGACCGAGTTCGATGTGCATGATGTGTTGAACATCTTCCAGTGCACGGGCCTGAACCATGACGACATGTACTTCATGAAGGCCTGCCCGGCGCAGAAGGGGGATTATCTGGAGTTCTTCGCCGAAATCGACCTGCTCTGTGCATTGTCGACCTGTCCGGGCGGAGATCTGTCCTTGCCGATGTGGGGGCCTGAAGCTCAGGATCCGTTAAGCGTGTGCCGTCCACTGGGAGTGGAAATCTATCGTCTGGACGAATCGCTGCTCGAAGGCTGGAGCCAGCCGCAACGTGCAGCCTATAAGGGCCAGCATGGGTTGCACATTGCCAAGGCCGAATGGGAGCGCTGAGCTTCCAGGCAGCCCCTGCACGTTAGGGTGAAGGGGCTGTAGGCTTAACGATCCTGCGCTTCCTTGGCATCCATTTGTGCGTTGCGCTCGGCCACGCGCTTGCGTTGCTCATCGGTCAGCTCGACCTTGTTGGCGGTGTCGCGCAGCATCATCAAGCCGCCAACGATAGAACCGATAGCAACCACCAGAATCAACCAGGCATACCAGGGCATAGGGCTCTCCTTAATGGGCAGTAGCCCGCAGGCGAAGGTTCGCCTTCGGGCCTGCCTATAACGCTTTGAGTTAAAGCGCTTCGCAGTGGTTCCATTGTATGCCTGATCCGCCTGGTGCGAGCAGAGCGCGGTTCAACGGCCGGTGAGCATGGCGTCCACCGGTGCGTCGGCCCGCAGTTGCCCGGTCAGCAGGAAGTAGATGAAGCCCAGGGCCATGAACACCAGAAATATCAGGCCGATCAGGGCATTGAACCAGGCCATGGCCACCAGGCAGACCGCGGCCAGTGCCAGGGCGATGGCCGGCACCAGCGGGTAGCCCGGGGCGCGGAAGCTGCGTGGCAGATTCGGTTCCGCCCTGCGCAGTTTGAACAGGCTGAGCATGCTCATGATGTACATCACGATGGCACCGAACACCGCCATGTTGATCATGGCGGCAGTGAGGGTCATGCCGCCAAGGTTGATCAGGCCATCGCTGTAGATGGCGGCGATGCCGATCAGGCCGCCGGCGGTGATCGCCCGATGTGGCGTCTGAAAGCGCGACAGCCTGGCCAGGGAGGCAGGCAGGTAACCGGCCCGGGCCAGGGCGAAGAACTGGCGCGAGTAGCCGAGGATGATCCCGTGGAAACTTGCCACCAGGCCGAACAGGCCGATCCATACGAGCATGTGCAGCCAGCCGGAACTGTCACCCACAACGGTCTTCATCGCCTGGGGCAGCGGGTCGTTGATGTTCGACAAGCTGCGCCAGTCCCCCACGCCGCCGGCGAAGAACATCACCCCCATGGCCAGCAGCACCAGGGTCAGGATGCCGCTGATATAGGCTTTGGGAATGGTGCGCTTGGGGTCCTTGGCTTCTTCGGCAGCCATGGCCGCGCCTTCGATGGCCAGGAAGAACCAGATGGCGAAGGGAATGGCGGCGAACATCCCGGCAATTGCCGGGGCGCCGAAGGCGTCGGCGCCTGCCCAGCCGTTGAGGGCGAAATTGCTGAAGCTGAAGGCCGGGGCCACCACGCCCATGAACACCAGGAGTTCGGCCACCGCCAGCACGCAGACCACCAGTTCAAAGGTGGCTGCCAGTTTCACCCCGAGAATGTTCAGGCCCATGAATACGATGTAGGCGCCAACCGCGGCATGTTTCGGATCCAGGGCCGGGAATTGCACGTTCAGGTAAGCGCCGATGGCCAGGGCGATGGCGGGAGGGGCGAAGACGAATTCGATCAGGGTGGCCAGCCCCGCGATCAAGCCGCCTTTTTCACCAAAGGCGCGACGGCTGTAGGCAAACGGGCCGCCGGCGTGGGGAATCGCTGTGGTCAGCTCGGTGAAACTGAATATAAAGCAGGTATACATGGTCGCCACCATCAGCGAGGTCACGAGAAACCCCAGGGTTCCTGCCACGCCCCAGCCATAGCTCCAGCCGAAGTACTCCCCGGAAATCACCAGTCCGACTGCGATGCCCCATAAATGCAGCGTGCCCAAGGTGGGCTTGAGTTGTGTATTCATCGGTTGCTCCCTGAACGATTAGGACGTGCTCGCGGCTGTTCTGTGCAGTGCCCATGCCAGTTCCTGGAACACCGTCGTAAAGCACGAAAAGCTGTCGTATCGAGGATGTTTCGCCGATTTTTAGCACTATTGACCTTCAGTGAATGGGGGCGTGATGCCTCGCATCGGGGCAGCCGCGCTCCAGAGGCGAGCGATGCGCTTCATCGCCCCTCGTAAAGGCTGGATGACGCCAGTCTTTACGCTTTCTTTATGTGCTGCCCGCCCCGTCGATCTCGTTCCTTTACAGGCACCCTGCGGACAATGCCTGCATTCGCGGCAATCGCCGTACCACGGAGACATTCCATGAACATTCTGGACGCGGTGTCGCTGCTGCTGGCAGTGGGCCTGTTCATTTATCTATTGGTTGCGCTGCTGCGCGCGGATCGGAACTAGGAGCTGCGGTTATGCACAGTTATGACTATTGGCTGATCCTCGCCTTCTTCGCTCTGGTGCTGTTGCCCGCACCTTGGCTGGGGCGCTTCTACTACCGGGTGATGGAGGGCCAGCGCACCTGGCTGACCCCGGTTCTGGGCCCGGTGGAGCGTGTCTGCTATCGAATCTCCGGGGTCGATCCACAGGTTGAGCAGAGCTGGCAGAAATACACCCTGGCTCTGCTGGCCTTCAACCTGGCGGGGTTTGTCCTGCTGTTTGCTATCTTGCTGTTTCAGGATCACCTGCCGCTCAATCCGCAGCATCTTCCGGGGCAGGAATGGACGCTGGCGTTCAACACCGCCGTCAGTTTCATGACCAACACCAACTGGCAGTCCTACAGCGGCGAAGCCTCCCTGAGCTACCTCAGCCAGATGGTCGGCCTTACCGTGCAGAACTTCGTCAGCGCTGCCACCGGGCTGGCGGTGCTGGTTGCCTTGTGCCGCGGCATTGGCCGGCGTTCGGTGCGCACCCTGGGCAACTTCTGGGTCGATATGACCCGCGCCACCCTCTACGGCCTGCTGCCGCTGTGCCTGCTGCTGGCGCTGTTCCTGGTCTGGCAGGGCGTACCCCAGACCTTTGCCCATTACGTGGATGCCCTGACCCTGCAGGGCAATGACCAGGTCATTCCGCTGGGCCCGGCCGCCAGCCAGATTGCCATCAAACAGTTGGGCACTAACGGTGGCGGTTTCTTCGGCGTCAACTCGGCGCACCCGTTCGAGAACCCCACGGCCTGGAGCAATCTGTTCGAACTGGTATCGATCATCCTGATTCCGGTGGCCCTGGTGTTCACCTTCGGCCATTACGTCAAGGACCTGCGTCAGAGCCGGGCGATCATCGCCTGCATGTTCGCCTTGTTCCTGATCGGCGGTGCTACCTCGCTGTGGGCGGAGTATCAACCCAACCCGGCCTTACAGAACGCAGCGGTAGAGCAGGCTGCGCCCCTGGAAGGCAAGGAAGCCCGCTTCGGTACTACCGCCACGGTGCTCTGGTCGGTGACCACCACTGCGGCCTCCAACGGTTCGGTGAATGGCATGCACGACAGCCTCAACCCGCTGAGCGGTATGGTGGCGCTGATCAACATGATGGTCGGCGAAGTGATCTTCGGCGGCGTCGGCGCGGGCCTCTACGGCATGTTGCTGAACGTGTTGATCGCAGTGTTCCTGGCCGGGCTGATGATCGGTCGCACCCCGGAATACCTGGGCAAGAAGCTACAGGCCAAGGAGGTGCAGTTGCTGGTAGTGACCCTGATGGTGATGCCCATCGGCGTCCTGGTGCTGGGCGCCCTGGCCGCCAGCTTGCCGGGGCCGGCAGCAGCCATCAGCAACCCGGGGCCCCATGGCTTCAGTCAACTGCTCTACGCCTACACCTCGGCCAGCGCCAACAACGGCTCGGCGTTCGGTGGCTTCAGCGCCAATACCCCGTTCCATAACCTGATGCTGGGCCTGGGCATGCTGATCGGTCGCTTTGGCTACATCCTGCCGGTGCTGGCCCTGGCCGGCAGCCTGGCGATGAAGAAGACCGCACCCATCGGCCAGAACAGTTTTCCCACCCATGGCCCGCTGTTCGTGGCCTTGCTGACCGTGACCATCTTGCTGGTGGGCGGCCTGACCTTCCTGCCGACCCTGGCGCTGGGCCCAATCGCCGAACACCTGAGCATGGGCTTCTGAGGACCTGATGATGAATATGCATGTTCCTGCCTCGAACAAAGCCGCCGATGCGCTCGCCAAGAGCCAGCCGGCCAAGGCCGAAGTGGCGAGTACCGCAATCTCGGCCCTGTGGCGCCCGGCGCTGATCCAGGCTTTCGTCAAGCTTGACCCGCGCCAGTTGCAGCGCTCGCCAGTGATGCTGGTGGTGGAACTGACAGCGATCCTGACCACCGTGCTGTGTTTCATTCCGGACACCGCAGTGCCGACCTTCGTCGCCGCCCAGATTGCTCTCTGGCTGTGGTTCACGGTGCTCTTTGCCAACTTCGCCGAGGCCCTGGCGGAAGGCCGCGGCAAGGCTCGCGCCGACAGCCTCAAGGCCGGTAGCGAGGGCTTGAGCGCCCGCCGCCGGGCCGGCGACGGCAGCTATCAGTTGGTGCCAGCGGTCAATCTGCGCAAAGGCGACGTGGTGCGGGTCGAAGCCGGCGAAATGATTCCCGGCGATGGCGAGGTGATCGAAGGTATCGCCGCGGTCAACGAAGCGGCAATCACCGGTGAATCGGCTCCGGTGATCCGGGAATCCGGCGGTGATCGTTCGGCGGTGACCGGCAATACCCGGCTGGTCTCCGACTGGCTGCTGGTGCGCATTACCAGCAACCCCGGCGAGTCGACCCTGGACCGCATGATCGCTCTGGTGGAAGGTGCCAAGCGGCAGAAGACACCGAACGAAGTGGCCCTGGATATCCTGCTGATCGGCCTGACCCTGATCTTCCTGCTGGTGGTGGTGACCCTGCAGCCCTTCGCCCACTTTGCCAATGGCAGCCTGCCGCTGGTGTTCCTGGTGGCGCTGCTGGTGACCCTGATCCCCACCACCATCGGCGGCCTGCTCTCGGCCATCGGGATCGCCGGTATGGACCGCCTGGTGCGCTTGAACGTGATCGCCAAGTCCGGGCGCGCGGTGGAGGCGGCGGGTGACGTGCACGTGTTGCTGCTGGACAAGACCGGCACCATCACTTTCGGTAACCGCCGTTGCAGCGCCATCTACCCGGCGCCGGGCGTCAGTGCCCAGGTACTGGCCGAAGCGGCCTTGATGGCCTCCCTGGCGGACGACACCGCTGAAGGCAAGTCCATCGTCGAGTACCTGCGGGAGCTTTATCCACAGCCCGAGCCGGGCAGCGATCTGCTGACGGCAGTGCCTTTCAGCGCTGAAACCCGGCTGTCCGGGGTCGATTACCAGGGCCGGGTCTATCGCAAGGGGGCAGTGGATTCGGTGTTGAGTTTCGTCGGCCTCAAACGCAGCGAGCTGGCACCGGCCCTGTCCCGGGAGATCGACAAGATCGCCCAGAGCGGCGGCACCCCGCTGCTGGTCTGTGCCGAGGGCCGGATGCTCGGCGCCATTCACCTCAAGGACGTGGTCAAGCCCGGCATTCGCGAGCGTTTCGCCGAGTTGCGCAAGCTGGGTATCCGTACCGTGATGGTGACCGGCGACAACCCGCTGACCGCCGCGGCCATTGCCGCCGAAGCCGGAGTCGACGATGTGCTGGCCGAGGCCACGCCGGAGAAGAAGCTGGCGCGCATTCGCCACGAGCAAAACGACGGGCGTCTGGTGGCCATGTGCGGTGATGGCGCCAACGACGCACCGGCATTGGCCCAGGCCGATGTCGGCATGGCCATGAACGACGGCACCCAGGCGGCGCGCGAGGCGGCCAACATGGTCGACCTGGACAGCGACCCGACCAAGCTGCTGGATGTGGTGCAGATCGGCAAGGAGCTGCTGGTGACCCGGGGTGCCCTGACCACCTTCTCCATCGCCAACGACGTGGCCAAGTACTTCGCCATCCTGCCGGCGCTGTTCGCGGCGATTTATCCACAGCTGGGGGTGCTCAACATCATGGGGCTGGCCAGCCCGCAGAGCGCAATCCTTTCGGCCATCGTGTTCAACGCCCTGATCATCGTGGTGCTGATCCCCCTGGCATTGCGTGGGGTGCGGGTACAGGCGGCCAGTGCCGCGCACCTGCTGCGGCGCAACCTGTTGATCTACGGCGTGGGTGGCATCGTCGTGCCCTTTGTCGGGATCAAGCTGATCGACATGCTGTTGACTGCGCTGCACCTGGTGTAACCGGCCTGCAGATCTGAACGAATCGAGGAGTGAGAAATGACTAGCGTAGTGCGTCCGGCCTTGAGCCTGATTGTGTTGATGACCCTGATCACCGGTGTGGCCTATCCCCTGGTGGTGACCGGCGTGGCCCAGTTGGCCTTCCCTGAACAGGCCAATGGCAGCCTGGTGCTCGATGCCGACGGCAGGGTGCGGGGTTCGGCCCTGATCGCCCAGGATTTCGTCGGTGATGCCTGGTTCCATCCGCGCCCTTCGGCGGGGGCCTTTGCCACGGTATCCAGCTCTGCCAGCAACCTGGCGCCGAGCAACCCGGCCCTGGCCACGCGGGTGATCGAGGATGCCGGCAAGCTCCTGGTACCGGGGCAGGGGCCGGTGCCCCTGGCATTGCTGACCACTTCGGGCAGCGGCCTCGATCCACACTTGCCACCGCAGGCAATTGACTATCAACTGGCGCGGGTCGCGGCGGCGCGCAACCTGTCGCCAGCCAAGTTGCAGGCCCTGGTGGACGCCCATATCGAGCAGCCGCTGGTGGGGCCGCCGGTGGTCAATGTACTGGCCCTGAACCTGGCCCTGGAACAGCTGTAGCCGCTGCCGAACCTGCGAGGCTGCAAAATGCCCCGCGGGGGCTTCCAGCCCCAGGGAGCGCTGGCAAACGCAACTGAAGTGAGCGCAGATTGAACCGAATGTCTTGTCGCAGAGAGATAACCCATGAGTGATTCCGGTCGCGCCGACGCGCTGCTAGCCGAGCTGCCACGGGACGGCCGCGGCCGACTCAAGGTGTTCCTGGGCGCCGCCCCCGGGGTTGGCAAGACCTACGCCATGCTTCAGGCGGCCCATAGCCAACTGCGCCAAGGGGTCAAGGTGCTTGCCGGGGTGGTGGAGACCCACGGCCGCGCCGAGACCGAAGCCTTGTTGAGCGGGCTGCCCCAGCAGCCCTTGGTGCGTTCGGAATACCGTGGCGTATTGCTGGAGGAAATGGACCTCGACGGCCTGCTCAAGGCCAAGCCCAAGCTGGTACTGGTGGACGAACTGGCCCACAGCAATGCCCCGGGCAGCCGGCACGCCAAGCGCTGGCAGGACATTCAGGAGTTGCTGGCGGCCGGGATCGACGTCTTCACCACGGTCAATGTCCAGCACCTGGAAAGCCTCAATGACCAGGTGCGCGGCATTACCGGGGTCCAGGTGCGCGAAACCCTGCCTGACTGGGTGTTGCAAGAGGCCTATGAGTTGCTGCTGGTGGACTTGCCGCCCCGAGAGCTGCTGGAGCGTCTGCGGGACGGCAAGGTCTACGTGCCGGAGCAGGCGCGGGCGGCCATCGATGCATTTTTCACCCAGACCAACCTCACCGCCCTGCGCGAACTGGCGATGCAGACCGCCGCCGCCCAGGTGGACAACGACCTGGCCCAGGGCTATCGCCAGTTGGGGCAGGCGGCACCGGCGGTGCGCGGGCGGCTGCTGGTGGGTATCGACGGCGATGCCCAGGCCGAGCGGCTGGTACGTCACGCCAGCCGTGTGGCTCAGCGTCGCCACCTGCCCTGGAGCCTGGTGCATGTGGATAACGGCCGGTTGCGCGACGAGCAGGCACGCTTGCGCTTGCAGGCCGCTCAACAACTGGCCGAGCGCCTGGGCGGGGAAGTGGTCCTGTTGCGTGCCGGCGAGGTGGCCAAGACCCTGATCCAGCACGCCGCGGAGCGTCGCGCCAGCCTGCTGCTGGTGGGGCAGTCCAGGCGCCGCTGGCGCCGGCGCTGGTTCGGTGGCGGCTTGGCGGCGCGCTTGCTGCGCAATGCCGATGGCCTGGAGATCAATGTCCTGGACAGCGAGCCCCAGCCCCATCAGCCGGGCCTGCGGGTCAAGCATTCGCTGATCTGGTTCGACTACGTCCTGGCAGTCCTGGCCACCCTCCTGGCCAGCGCCCTGGCCTGGGGGGTGGCCAGTGTCCTGCCGTTGCCGAACATCTCCCTGGTGTTCCTCGCCGCGGTGCTGCTGGTGGCAGTGCGCAGCAGCCTGGGGCCGGCCCTGGCTTGCGCGGCGCTGTCCTTTCTCAGTTATGACTTCCTGTTCATTCCGCCGAACTTCTCCCTGGCCATCCAGCGGGAAGAGGATGTGCTGACCCTGCTGTTCTTCCTGCTCATGGCCGCGCTGACCGGCAATCTGGCGGCCCGCCAGCGCCGGCAGTTGCAGGCCTTGCGCGATACCCAGGAGGAAACCGGCGAGCTCCTGGACCTGTCGCGCAAGTTGACTGCCGCCACTGACCGGCAAGCGGTGATCAGCGCCGCGGCCCAGCATTTGAATGGTCGCGACGAGTTGCGTGTCTGCCTGATCAACCGCGACGGGCAGGGTGGATGGAAAGTCGAGACCGGTGGTTCGCCGCAGTTCTCCGAGGCCGAGCGTGCGGCGGCCGACTGGGCCTGGCAGCATGACCAGCCGGCGGGGCTGGGCACCGGGACCTTGCCCTTTGGTCGATGGTGGTGGTGGCCGCTGTCGGTGGATGACGGGCCCCTGGGATTGCTCGGTGTCTGCCCCCGTGAGGGCGAGGAGTTCAGCGGCCAGCGCCGACGCCTGCTCACTGCGCTCAGCCAGCCACTGGCCCAGGCCCTGGCACGGGCGCGGCTGGCCGAGGACCTGGAAGCGGCGAGGCTGCACGGGGAGACCGAACAGTTGCGCAGCGCCTTGCTGGCTTCGGTATCCCATGACCTGCGCACACCGCTGACCTCAATGCGCGGCAGTATCGACAGCCTGCTGGCCCTGGGGGAAGCGATCCCCCTGGAAGATCGGCGAGAGCTGCTGGAGGGCACGCGGGATGAGGCCGAGCGCCTGGACCGCTATATACAGAACCTGCTGGACATGACCCGGCTCGGCCATGGGGCCCTGAAGCTGGCCCGGGACTGGGTCGCGCCGGGGGATATCGTCGGCAGTGCCCTGAACCGCCTGCGGGCGGTGCTGGCGCCGTTGCAGGTGGCCACCGAACTGCCAGCGGACTTGCCCTTGCTTTACGTCCATGCGGCGCTGATCGAGCAGGCGCTGGTCAATGTGCTGGAGAATGCTGCCCGCTTCTCGCCACCCCAGGGCCATCTGCAGTTGAAAGTCAGTGCCAGCGAGCAGGAATTGAGCTTCGCCGTCAGTGATGAGGGCCCGGGGATTCCCGAGGATGAGCGGGCAAAGATCTTCGACATGTTCTACACCGCTGCCCGTGGCGACCGCGGCGGGCAAGGCACCGGCCTGGGCCTGGCGATCTGCCAGGGCATGGTCGGCGCCCATGGCGGGCATATCAGTGTCGCCGAGGGCATTGGCGGCAAGGGGACATGCATCACCTTGCACCTGCCGTTGCAGACCCAGCCGGAGCTTGAGTCCGACCTGTGAATACCTGTAGAACGCGCTGCGGCCTTGCCGCGTCAGCGCCACACGGATGCGGCATGCCTTGCGCTACGCTTTTGCCTCTTAATTTGTCTTGAACTGAAACCATGAGCCAGACCGCGACCATCCTGGTCATCGACGACGAGCCGCAGATTCGCAAGTTCCTGCGCATCAGCCTGGCGTCCCAGGGATACAAAGTGATTGAAGCCGGGACCGGCACCGAAGGCCTGGCCCAGGCCGCCTTGAACAAGCCGGACCTGCTGGTACTTGATTTGGGGCTGCCGGACATGGATGGGCAGCAGGTGCTGCGCGAGTTTCGCGAGTGGTCGGCGGTGCCGGTGCTGGTGCTTTCGGTGCGTGCCAGCGAGTTGCAGAAGGTCGAGGCGCTGGATGGTGGTGCCAACGACTATGTGACCAAGCCTTTCGGTATCCAGGAGTTCCTGGCGCGGATTCGCGCCCTGTTGCGCCAGGCGCCGAGCGGGGAAGTGCAGGAGGCGGCGTTGCAAGTGGGGCCGCTGACGGTCGACCTGGCTTATCGGCGGGTGCTGCTGGACGGTGTCGAAGTGGCCCTGACCCGCAAGGAATATGCGGTGCTGGCCCAGCTGGCGCGGCACCCGGGGCGGGTGATTACCCAGCAGCAACTGCTCAAGGACATCTGGGGCCCGACCCACACCGAGGACAGTCATTACCTGCGGATCGTGGTCGGGCACTTGCGCCAGAAGCTGGCGGACGATCCGACCCGGCCACGCTTCATCGTCACCGAGGCGGGGGTCGGCTACCGCTTGCTGGGCGCCGATTCCTGAGTTTGCGGCCTTTCGCTACTGGTCCTGCTCGTAGCGGTCCAGGGTATCGCTGGCAATCTCACGGCCCAGGGCGATCAGCTCCGGCGCCTTGTAGAACTCGAAGAAGCGGCAGACGCGCTTGGGCACGTTGATGAGGATATCCGGCGGGTAACCGGCGATCTTGTACTGCGCCAGGGAGGTCTGCATGACCTCGAAGCTCTGGTTGACCAGGTCCAGCAATGACGCCGGGCCGACGTTGTCGATGATGAAGGAGCCGCTGGCGGATTTCGGCGCGCCGTCGGTTTGCGGCGCGGCGGCCGGTTGCTGGGCTTCCGGTTCGGCGCCCTCGACCCATGGATTGATCTCCGCGGCTTCGCTCTTGAAGGCTTCCTGCTCGAGCAGTAGCAGTTGTTCGGCCTGCTTGCGGCGAAACGGCAGGTGTGAGCCCAGGGAGTTGATCAGGCTGTCAAAGCGGCTCTTGAACGCGGGTGGGCGCTGGATTACCGGTAACTGGTAGTGGCGCTGGTTGGTGGAGTTGAGGTTCACCGCAATGATCAGGTCGCAGTGGCTGGAAACCACCGGAACGATGGGCAGCGGGTTGAGCAGGCCGCCGTCCACCAGCATGCGGTTGCCCTGCATGACCGGGGTGAACAGGCTGGGGATCGCGGCGGAAGCACGCATGGCCTGGTGCAGGCAGCCTTCCTGGAACCAGATTTCCTGCTGGTTGGTCAGGTCGGTGGCGACGGCGGTATAGGGGATGCGCAGGTCTTCGATGTTCACTTCGCCGACGATCTTGCGGATCTGGCCGAAGACTTTCTCGCCGCGAATCGCCCCCAGCCGAAAGCTCACGTCCACCAGGCGCAGCACGTCGAGGTAGTCCAGGCTTTCGATCCATTCCCGGTACTCGGCGAGCTTACCTGCGGCGTAGATGCCGCCGACCACCGCGCCCATCGAGCAGCCGGCAATGCAGGCGATGTCATAACCGCGTTTTTCGATTTCCTCGATGACGCCGATATGGGCGTAACCGCGAGCGCCCCCCGACCCAAGGACCAATGCGACACGTTTGCTCATGATTCGTCCCTTCGACAAACAGGCTGCAACAATGCACCCATAGCGCCTCGTGGTTCAATTGCTGATGCGCTGCGGGGCCTGTGAGTTTTTTTCTAGGGCCGCCGGGGCCGCGAGGCTATGCTCCTGCAGCTATATTTTCCAAGGGGTGGGACTGGCACTTTTTCCTGCGGCCATCGTCTTAACCTGTACGACTGTTTTCCCTATCTTGAGGTGTCATCGATGAAAGCCTGGATCTGCCTGCCCCTGATTGCGTTGGTATTGACCGGTTGTGCAGGCAAGACTGCCTACCGTGACAGTTGCGGCACGCAGCTGGACGCTGCCTGGCACGAGCTGGACCTGGCCAAGGCCGAAGGTTTCGCTGGCACCGTGAGCTACTCCAAGGCGTTGTCGCTGCTGACCGGCGCCAAGACCCAGCAGCAGTTCGAAGCCTTCGAAGGCTGCACCAACAAGGCCGAGAAGGCGCGTTTCTACATTCGTGAGTCCCGGGCCGGGCGCTGAGCCGCGACAGCCGCTAAGCTGGTCCGACAATCATCACCGCGAACCTGAATGATCTGGCGCAATGCCTGTCGCCGGTTCGCGGTGCCAATCTTGGAACTGGATAAGCCGAAGTCAGGCTTTTGACTCGTGTTGGGGAAGCCTCGATGTCTGCCTTGGTTGATCGTTTGGTGGCTCAGGTTCTGGGCCTGGAAGTGAGTTTGCTGGCTTGTCAGGCCCGCTTGTCGGCCGCCACGGATGCCGAGGCCTTGCATGATCTGCGCATCAGTGTGCGACGCTTGCGCAGCCTGTTGCGCCCGTTGCGTGGCCTGCCCGGAGTGGAGCAACTGGAAGCCGCGGCCAGCGAAGTGGGGCGGGTGACCACGCCGATTCGTGATCGTGAAGTATTGGCGGCCTATCTGCATCAGCATGGCCAGCATGCTGCTGCCGACCGTCGTACCTCACAACTGTTGCGTGAGTACTCGGCAGTGGCCGCGGGGGCGGAATTGGCGCAGTTGTTTCTGGTGCTGGATGCCTTCCCCAGGTTCCTCCGGGCCTCTGAGCGCCAAGGTTTGCTGCGGGGCCTGCGCGGCAGTATCGAAAAACGCCTGGCCAAACAGTGGAAAGCCTTGGGCCAGGCGCTGCTGGACCCTGCCCACGACCGTCATCGCCTGCGTCTGCTGATCAAGCGGGTGCGTTACGCCGCCGATGCCTATCCCGAGTTGGATCGCTTGCCCTCCCAGGCGATGAAGCGCCTCAAGGCGGCTCAGAGCGCCCTGGGCGATTGGCATGATTGCTGGCAATGGCTGGCCCAGGCCGAGCAGCAACTGGATTTACTGCCCTGTGTGGCGGTCTGGCGCAGAACCATGCTCAAGGCCGAGGCCCGCTCCGATCAGGTGCTGGAGCAACTGCATCGCGATTGCTTCAAGCGGTGAAGGCCAAAGGGCGGCTTATCTGTCCGCTGCTTTGGCCGGAATAATGGCTGTGTGGCTCTGCGACGCTGGTTAAGATCCCTCAGTCTATTTTTTGTCCCCCGAGGTTTTCATGCGTTTCTACGATTTGCTCGAAGCCGTTCGCGGCCAGCCCCAGGCGCTGACCATTCCGGCGGAATGGGCCCAGGGGCGCGCCAGTTTCGGTGGCCTGGTGGTTGCTCTGCAGTATGAAGCGATGCGGGCCAAGGTTGCGGCGGACCGCCCCGTGCGGTCGCTGGCGGTCACCTTTGTCGGCCCGGTGGCGCCAGATGTGCCGGTCAGTTTCGAGGTGGATGTGCTTCGCGAAGGCAAGGCCGTCAGCCAGGTACTGGGGCGGGTCATGCAGGAGGGTCAGGTGGTGACTCTGGTACAGGGCAGTTTTGGCGCTTCCCGTGAATCGTCCGTCAGTGTGGCCGCCGAGCCAGCGCCCGAAATGAAACACTGGGATGACTGCCAGGAGCTGCCTTATATCCAGGGCGTGACGCCGGAGTTCATGCGTCATCTGGCAATGCGCTGGAGCATCGGTGGCCTGCCATTCACCGGCAATCGCTCCCGCGATATGGGCGGTTGGGTGCGTTTGCGTGGGGATGTGAAGGAAGAGCCGGTCACCGAGGCGCATATCCTGGCGCTGGTGGATGCCTGGCCGCCGGCGCTGTTGCCGCACCTGACCAAGCCCGCTGCGGGCAGCACCCTGACCTGGACCATCGAGTTCGTCCAGCCGTTGCTGGAACTGAGCACTCTGGACTGGTGCAAGTACCGGGTGGAAATCGAACACGCGCGTGACGGCTACGGGCATGCGGCAGCGGCCTTGTGGAATGCTGAGGGCCAGTTGATTGCCCTGAGCCGCCAGACGGTGACCATCTTCGCCTGAGCCATCAGTGCCGGTGGCGCTGCAACCAGGCACGCCACCAGGCACCGCTCAGGACAAAGCGTGGAAAGGTCACGAACTGTTCCACCAGCAGCCGTTGCACGGCATCCTTGCGATCACTGAAGGGCTCGGCGGCCTGGACCTCCAGGCTGTGTCCGTGGCGCTGCAGGCCCAGGGCTGCGAGGATGCCGACCACACCGATGGCCAGGCTCAGGAAGCTCAAGGAAAACACGCCCGAAACAATCAGCAGAAAGCCGATGATGAATAGCGGTACGGCAATCAGGTGCAATACCAGATTGGCAGGGTGCTGGTGATTCTGCGGGTAGACGCGCCATTGCCAGGCGGGGAGGTTGGGGTGACGTTTGCCCATGATGATCATCCTTAGTTCTTGAAGACTCATGAACCAAGGATAGGGGCCAGTTGGGATGGCGGCGAATCAAGGCTGGCTATCGGTGCGATAGCCAGTAGAGGGGGGTAGAGGCACTCGGATCAGAGTTTCAGCTGGCCTATGGCTTTGCTCAACTCACCGGCCAGGGTCGCCAGTTCACTGCTGGTGGTGGCCGAGGCAACGGTCTGTTGCACGGTGTTCTCGGTGACATCGCGAATGCTCACCACCGCCCGGTTCATTTCTTCCGCTACCTGGCTCTGCTGTTCCGCTGCGACAGCGATCTGCGTGTTGCTTTCGCGCATCTGGGCTACGGCGCCGGTGATTTCCGCCAGTGCCGCGCCGGCTTCCTGGGCCTGTTGCACGCAGTCATCGGCCTTGAACGAGCTTTCCTGCATGAAATC
The DNA here is from genome assembly GCF_000397205.1 of Pseudomonas protegens CHA0. Classification (NCBI taxonomy): domain Bacteria; kingdom Pseudomonadati; phylum Pseudomonadota; class Gammaproteobacteria; order Pseudomonadales; family Pseudomonadaceae; genus Pseudomonas; species Pseudomonas protegens. The sequence goes on along the minus strand of NC_021237.1, from coordinate 4,928,924 downwards.
CACGGCATCCCGGGTGCCGGCCTGCAGGGCCGAGACCATGCTGGTGATCTCGTCGGTGGAGGTCTGCACACGCTTGGCCAGGTTGCGCACTTCATCCGCTACCACGGCAAAACCGCGGCCCATTTCCCCTGCTCGAGCGGCTTCGATGGCGGCATTGAGTGCCAGCAGGTTGGTCTGCTCGGCGATGCTGTGGATAACGTTGACCACGCCATTGATCTTCTGGCTGTCCTCGGCGAGCTTCTGAATCATCTCGGCGGTCTGCTGCACGCCATTGGAAAGCCCGGCGATGGATTTCTGCACCCGGCCCACCACTTCATGGCCGGTACCGGCCAGGGTGTCGGCGGTCTGCGACAGGTCCCGGGTGGCACCGGCATGCTGGGCGATGTGATAGACGGTGGCGGACATCTCGTTGATGGCCGTGGCGGCCTGATCGGTTTCGCTCTGCTGGCCGAGCATGCCGTGGCGTACATCGTTCATGCTCGAGGCCAGGCGTGCGGCGCCCTGGTCCAGCTGCCGGGCGGTATTGGCCACGGTATTGACTACCCGCTGGTATCCGGCCTGCATGGCATTGAAGGCGCTGGCCATCTGACCCACCTCGTCCTTGCAGGACAGCGGCACGCGAGCAGACAGGTCGCCGGTCTTCTCCACGTGCAGCATGACGTCCTTGAGGGTGTTGAGTTGGCTGAGGAGGAAACGGATCAGCAACTGCGAGGCGCAGAGCATGGCGAACATCAGGATGAACACTGCGACGGCGTAATTGGTGAAACGATCGCTGAAGACCTGGGCCAGGCTCGGGGCATAGGCCAGTACGGCGACCTGCTGGCCGTCGGCGCGCTGGATCACGTCAGCGCCCAGTAGCGGATTTTCACCGAACAGCGGCATCGGGTTGAGCTCGACCCAGCCGTTGGCGCCGTTGAGTTCGCTGAGAGTCTGCTCGTTGAGGCTGGGTGTCTGCCCCCGGGAGAAATACAGCAGGTGTTCGGCGCTGGGCAGCGTCTGTCCGACGGGCCAGGCGCCGAGCAGCCTCGCCTCGGCCTGGGCGGCAGCCTGGGCTGTCTGGCTGCGAGCCTGTTGCTCCAGTTGCACGGCGTACAGCACCAATAACAAGGTGGTGACGAAGGCGACTGCATTGACCGCCCAGAATTTGTACTTCAGCGAGATATTGCTAAGCCAGGCACCCATGGAAGGTCTTCTCTGATTGAGCGAAACAGTATTGGCAAGGTGCCATTATTGTGCCGCCATGATCTCGGAAAAATCTTGATGTGGGTCAAGCAATCTCTGGCAAGCGAAAAAACGCCCGAGAGCAGGCGGTACTGTGGCTTGCAAGGTCTTCCAGGGTTTCACCGCGGTGCAATGCAACTTCTCGTAAAACCTCGGTCAGATAGGCTGGTTCGTTACGACCATTTTTCGGCTTTGGCCGCAAGCTGCGGGGAAGCAGATAGGGGGCATCACTTTCCAGCATCAGGCGCCCGCGGGGGATGTCGCGTACCAGCGGGTGCAGGTGGGTGCCGCGGCGTTCGTCGCAGATCCAGCCAGTGATGCCGATGTGCAGGTCCAAATCGAGGTAGCTGAACAGGGCCTTTTGTTCACCGGTAAAGCAGTGGACTACAGCAGCCGGCAAGCGATCACGGAAATCCCGCAGGATGTCCAGCAAGCGCTGGTTGGCGTCACGTTCGTGGAGAAACACTGGCAACTGCAACTCGACAGCCAGGGCCAGGTGTTCTTCCAGGACTTTTTCCTGTTGCGGGCGGGGAGAGAAGTCCCGGTTGAAGTCCAGGCCACATTCGCCCACGGCGCGTACCCGTGGCTCTCCAAGTAGAGCGCGCAAGCGTCGCGGGCTGTCGGCATTCCAGTCGCTGGCGCTGTGGGGATGCAGCCCGGCGGTGGCAAACAGTCTCTGCCCGTCGGCGTCCAGTTTCTGGCACAACTCCAGGGCCTGTTCACTGCCTTCGACGCTGGTTCCGGTGAGGACCAACTGGCACACCCCAGCCTCATAAGCACGATTGAGAACGGCTTGGTGTTTTTCGGCAAAACTGGGATTGGTCAGGTTGACGCCGATATCGATGAGTTGCATGGTGCTATCTCCGCCTGCGGCCGGAAAGCATATCAGAGCTGTAGATTTATAAGAAAAACCAAGAACTACAACGAGTTATAGCTGTCTTTTGCTGCCGGACCAGAGCAACGGCCACGTTCTTCAGCGCCATTGCACGGGTCTTTCGCAGCTTGCCAGCGCTCAAGGCGCTCTGTTTCTGGCAATCAATTCTTCAAAAAGCGACGAAGGGTTGAACAGTATTCTTTGCGGAGAACGGATGACCCGATCCTCGATATTGCTCGCGCTGTGCCTGTCATTGCTGCTGCCCTCGCCGGCGCTGGCGCGCTTGCCCGGGCCACTGGAAGCACACGCCACGGGAAAAGTGCGCGACCTGGCGGAAATCCGCAGCAGCCGGGTACTCCGGGTGCTGGTCAATCAGAGCCGCAATAGCTCCGGAGAAGTCCAGGGCCAGGCCATAGGTGTCGAGTACCACCGCCTGCGCTCGTTCGAGCAGTACCTCAATGGCCATGCTCGCGACGGCCAGGAAATCAGCCTGAAGATCATTCCCAAAGCCAAGGATCAATTGCTGGGTGCATTGCAGCGGGGCGAGGGCGACCTGGTGGCGCCTGGTGAGCTGCTGGAAGCCCAGCCCGGAAATGCGGTCAGCTCCAGCGACCCGATCGTCAGTAATGTTCCCCTGCTGCTAGTCGGGATCAAGGGTGAGCGCCGTTATACACGGATCGAACAGCTGTCCGGCAAGACCCTGACCCTGACTACCGGTAGTGCGGCGGGGGACGCGGTCAGCCAGATCAATCAGAAGCTGGCCCTGCACAAGCTGGCGCCGATCAAGGTGGAGTGGGTCGACCCCAGCCTGGCGGTGGAGGATGTGCTGGAAATGGTCCAGGGCGGTATTTTCCACCTGACGGTTGTCGAGCAGCCGATTGCCGAACGCTGGAGCAAGATCCTGCCCAAATTGCGTTTGGACAGGCAGTTGAAGATCAGTGAGCCGGGTGAAGAACACTGGTTTGTCCGGCGCGATGCGTCGATGCTGCGGGCGAGTATCGACCGCTTCCTCAAGACCTATAAGGCGCCGGCGGATCAGGATGTGGCGTTCCTGCGTATCTACCGACGCCAGTATCAGGTGCACTATCCCCTGGCCCGGGCCGACCGTCAGCGTCTGGAAAAACTGCGTCCGGTTTTGCAGAAGCATGCCGGCGAACAGGGCATGGACTGGCTGAACCTGGCGGCGCTGGCGTTCAAGGAGTCAGCGTTGCAACCCCCTTCCAGAAGCGGCAGCGGCCCTACCGGGCTGATGCAGATCACGCCTTCGGCAGCGCAGCGGGTCGGGGTCAACAATATTCAGTCCGTAGATAGCAATGTGCAGGCAGGGGCCAAGTACCTGGCGATGATTCGCCGTAAATTTTTTGCCAGCCCCAAACTCAATGAGCGCGAGCGCATGGCATTTGTGCTGGCGGCCTACAACATGGGGCCGGAGCGGGTGCAGGGTATGCGCAGTGAAGCCCGGCGGCGGGGGCTCAACCCCAACCAGTGGTTCTTCCAGGTGGAGCGCATCGCCATGGAGCAAGTGGGCATGGGGGCCGTCAGCTATGTTAATAGCGTCAACAAATACTATCTGGCCTTTGATCGTGAACGAGACTCCCTGGAGCCTCCGGAGCGAAAAGTTGCGTCACGTAAATAATCTAAAAAATCGATTATTAGCTTGAGTAATTTCCGCTTTTAACATGATTAAAACTGATTAGTATGGCGGCCAACTTTCCTACCTTCACACAGGACTACACAGCATGAGCACACTGACCAACAAGCTACTGGGCACTCGCGCGGGCTACGGCTTGACCGTACTGCGGATCTTCGTCGGCATCATCTTCGTGGCGCACGGCTCGCAGAAACTCTTTGGCTGGTTTGGTGGTGGCGGTCTGGCGGGAACGGCGCAGTGGATGGAGAGTATCGGTCTGGCTCCCGGCTATTTGATGGCGTTGTTATCGGGGGGGACCGAGTTCTTTGCCGGTCTGGCATTGATCATTGGCCTGCTGGCGCGTCCCGCTGCATTGGGCCTGTCGTTTACCTTGCTGGTGGCGATTTTCTCGGTGCATATCAGCCATGGCCTGTTCATGGCCAACAACGGTTATGAGTTCGCTCTGGCACTGCTTGGCGGCACTGTCGCAGTTCTGATTGAGGGGGCCGGCAAGCTGTCTCTGGATGCGGCAATCGCCAAGTAAGTCGATGCGCGGGCGGTGTTCCAGAGGCTCTGGATCAGCCGTCGGCAAAGTTATCCCAGGCCTGCGAATGCAGGCCTTTTTCGTAGCTGACAAATCTTGACACTGACCTGTCGGCTTCTCTAGGATGCTGCTCATGCGCCGATTTAAACAGCTACTTGCGGGGCGCCAGGTGAGTCGAAAGATCACTGATAGAAGCTATAGTCAGGCTTCGAAATACCGCTAAAGCGCTGGTTCGGTGTTGCCTCTCACCTGCCCGGCAGAAATCTGAGGCAGAGACACAATACGATGAATGCACCACGCCCCCTTGTACGTCTTGCGCCGATCACGGCGAGTCTTTCCCAGCGCAATCCGAAAATCCTCCTGGGTGGCAAGCACCAGCCCACACTATTGCGTTATCTCGACGGTTGGCCACGACGTTCCCCGGGCCCAGCGGCATTTCTGATTCAATTTGTCGAAGAAGGTGAGTCCCTGGCACGCTTTGCCAGCGACAGCTTCGATCTGGCGGTCATTCCGGCACCCAGTGCAGCGGATGCTGCTGAAGTCATCAAGCAACTGACCCGCGTCGCTCGCCAGGGGTTGATCATCCGCCGCCAGTTCAGCAGTTGACCCGCCGGTAGTGCATCACGGCTGCTGAACTGCGCCTTGTACAGATCGGAATTCCATTGAACAGAAACCGACTGGAACGTCTTCAGTCGTGGCGGTTGTCCGTCATTTGGTGGCGATTAATGGCTTGATGATCAAACAACGGCATTGCGTTTGGCCAATTCGGCCAAGGCCACCAGGTTGGAAACATTGAAACGCTTGAGTAACCGCACTTTGTAGGTGCTGACGGTCTTGTGACTGATCAACAGCGCATCGGCAATCTGCTGGTTGTTCAGACCGGTAGCCAGCAGTTTCAGCACTGTTATTTCGCGGTCGGTCAGGCGGGAAATCAACACACTCTCCTGGTTGGCGGCGTTGGTGTTCTGCTGCAGGATATTAATGGTGTCTTCCGGAAAGTAGCTGTACCCGGAAAGGATGGCCTTTACCGCATTGGCCAATTCGTGAAGGTTCTCGGTCTTGCACAGAAAGCCTGCGGCTCCGGCTTGCAGGCAGCGCAGGGCGAAGTTTTTCGAATCACTTGAGGTCAGTACCAGGGTCTTGACGTGCAGCCCGGCGGACTTGATGTGCGCGATGACCGAGAAACCATCCAGGTTGGGGATGCCCAGGTCGAGGATCAGCAGGTCCGGCAGGTGTTTGCGCACCAGTTGCACGGCATCGGCACCGTTGTCGGCTTCGGCGACGATATTGTGATGATGAGGATCCAGTACCGACCTGATGGCCAGTCTGATCAGTGGATGGTCATCGACGATAATGATGTTGCCCATGTGGTACTTTCCCTTTGTTTTTGAGGTGTTGGTAGTTATTGGCTAGCTCTGTGGGGAATGGGTATCAAGCAGTGTGGCGTGCCGATTGCCGACGCTCTTGTCGAACCTATGCCCTGGGCCGTACGGCTCGGCTGTTTGGCCCTATGATTGGCTGACCTCTCTGAAATCTAAATCGGACAAATCTGATAGTGATGTCCATAGATCGGTGGCAGATGCCGCTCATGACGTGCCGGCTTTGTCGGCTCATACAACTAATGCGCAGCATGCATAAGGCTGGAGGCTGATTAGCCAATTGAGTACCAAGCTCATCACACAGGATGGTTACGACGCTCTGAAACAAGAGCTGGACTATTTATGGCGGGAGAAGCGCCCGGATATCACGCAGAAGGTCACCTGGGCGGCCTCGCTGGGCGATCGCAGCGAGAATGCGGACTATCAGTACAACAAGAAGCTTCTGCGGGAAATCGATCGTCGGGTGCGCTACATACGCAAGCGCCTGGAAGACATGAAGGTGGTTTCCTACGCGCCGGAACAGGAGGGACGGGTGTTCTTTGGTGCTTGGGTCGAAGTCGAAAACGAGGCGGCCGAGATCAAGCGCTTTCGTATCGTCGGTTACGACGAGATCTACCTGCGCAAGGACTACATCTCCATCGACTCGCCCATGGCCAGGGCGTTACTGAAGAAGGAAGTGGGTGACGAGGCCGTTGTCCACACCCCGGCAGGTGAAACCTGCTGGTGGATCAACCAGATCGATTATGTGAAGTAGGCTCGCCGACCTGGGCAGGCGAGCCTTGGGCTTTCAACCTTCGCGCAATACATTCAGCGGGCTGGCGTTCAATGCTCGACGGGTACCGAAAACTCCCGCCCCGCCTACTAGCAGCGCCCCCACCAGAGGCAACAGTAACAGCCATGGATGCGGGTGCCAGGGCAGATCGAAAGCGAACCGGTAGAGCACCAGGCTGACCAGTTCGCACCCCAGTGCCGCCAGCAGGCCGCTGACTGCGCCCAGCAGGCCGAACTCGATCCGCCTGGCTTTCACCAGCAGTTGCCGCTCGGCCCCGAGGGCACGCAGCAGCGCCCCCTGGCGAATGCGTTCGTCCAGGGTGGCCTGGAGTCCGGAAAACAGCACTGCCATTCCTGCCGCCAGGACAAACAGCAACACATACTCCACCGCCAGGGTGACCTGGGCCAGGATGCTGCGCAGTTGTTCCAGCAGGGCTTCGACCTGAAGGATGGTCACGGCCGGGAAGGCCCGGGACAGCTCGACAATCTGCTGATCGTGACCAGGACTCAGGTAGAAGCTGGTCAAGTAGGTTGCGGGCAGATCCTTCAAGGTGCCCGGTTGGAAGATCATGAAGAAGTTCGGCTGGAAGTTGTCCCAGTTGATGCTGCGCAGGCTGGTGACCCGGGCCTCCCGGTTGGCGCCGGCGACCGTGAAGGTCAGGTGATCACCCAGCTTAAGCTTCAGGCTCTGCGCCACCTTGGCCTCGACCGAGACGCCGGGCAACCCGTCATCCGGCTGGGCTGACCACCAACTGCCCTCGATAATGCTGTTGCCGCTGGGCAGATCGGCGGCCCAGGTCAGGCTCAGATCGCGTTGTATGGCCCGATCACCGCTGGAATCCTTGCTGACGATCTCCCTTACCGGCTCGCCATTGATGCTCACCAGGCGCCCCGGAACCACGGGGTACAAGGGCGCCGAAGGGGCGGAGAGCTGCACCAGGCGCTCGCTGAAGGCCTGTTTTTCCGCCGGCAGAATGTTCAGTGCGAAGTAGTTGGGGGCATTTTTCGGCAATTGGTTTTGCCAGATGTTCAGCAGTTCGCCCCGCAGCAGGGCAATCAGCGCCATGGACAACAGAATCAGGCCGAAAGCCAGGGATTGCCCGGCCGCGGCCAGGGGGTGACGCAGCAACTGGCCCAGGCCCAGGCGCCACGGCAGGGCGGCGCGGGCCAGCAGGCGCCGCAGGCTTTGCAACAGCAACAGCAACAAGCCACCCAATACCAGTGCCGCCAGCAGGCCACCGCCCAGCAGGGCGAAGGTCAGCACCAGGTCCAGGCTCAAGCGCCACATGATCAGGCCCAGGGCCAACAGAGCGGCGCCGTAGATCATCCAGGTGCTGGAGGGGATTGGCAGCAGGTCGCGCCGCAGTACGCGCAAAGGCGGCACCCGTCCCAGCGCAGCCAGGGGCGGCAAGGCGAATCCGGCCAGGGCCACCAGCCCGGTACCGATGCCGGCGATGGCGGGTAGCAATCCCCCGGGTGGTACGTCGTTGGGCAGCAGGTCATGTAGCAGGTAAAACAGGCCGAGCTGGGCCAGCCATCCCAGCAACGCCCCACTGAGGCTGGCCAGCAGACCCAGAACGCCTAGCTGTACGCTGAACAGCAGCATGGTTTCCCGGCGTGAGAGGCCCAGGCAACGAAGCAGGGCACTGGCATCAAAGCGTCGCGCGGCGAAGCGATTGGCCGACAAGGCTACTGCAACCCCTGACAGCAGCACCGCTACCAGGCTGGCCATGTTCAGATAACGTTCGGCCTTGCCCAGGGCTCCACCGATCTGCTGGTTGCCATCGCGGGCATCCTGCAGCCGCTGGTTGGCGGCCAGCGCCGGCTTGATCTGTTGACGATAGGCCTCAAGCGCCGGAGCCGGTCCGCGCCACAGTTCCTTGAAGCTGACCCGGCTGCCAGGCTGGACCACGCCGGTGGCTTGCAGATCTTGCAGGTTGATCAGGACCCGGGGCGTCAGGCTGTAGAAGTTGCCGGCCCGGTCAGGCTCGTAGGTCAGTACCCTGGCCAGGCGCAAGGTTTTCATGCCGACGTCGATGCTGTCGCCGATCTTGAGGTCCAGCGCAGTCAGCAAGCGCGGTTCGACCCAGGCGTCTCCGGGCGCGGGACCGCCGCCGGGCTCCTCGACCCCATAAGGGGCTGCGGCACTCTTGAGCTGCCCCCTCAGGGGGTAGGCTTCGTCGACGGCCTTGATGCTGGAGAGCTGGATCGCATGGTCGGTGGCAATGACGCTGGAGAACTCGACTATCCGCGCATGATCCAGCCCCAGTTTCAGGCCGCTGTCGAGCTGCTCCGGGCGTGCTGGGGAACTGCCTTCCAGCAGCAGATCGGCGCCGAGGAACTCGGTGGCGCGTAACAGCATGGCGCCGTTCAAGCGTGCACCGAAGTAGCCGATGGCCGTGCTGGCCGCAACCGCTACCAGCAAGGCGAAGAACAGTACCCGCAACTCTCCGGCACGGGCATCGCGCAACAGTTGGCGGACAGCGAGGCTGAACAGGCGCGGCAGCGGCAGACGTGCCATCAGGGCTCCAGAGGGGCGACCAGCAGGCCCGCTTCAAGACGGATCAGGCGCCGGCAACGATGGGCCAGGCGTTCATCATGGGTCACCAGCACCAGGGTGGTGCCGCTTTCCTTGTTGAGTTCGAACAGCAGGTCACTGATGCGTTCACCGGTATGGCTGTCGAGGTTGCCGGTGGGTTCATCGGCAAACAGCACATCGGGTTCGGCAGCGAAGGCCCGGGCAATGGCTACCCGCTGTTGTTCGCCACCGGAAAGCTGGCGTGGCGAGTGGCTAAGGCGCTGGCCAAGGCCAACCCGCTGCAGCAGTTCGGTGGCCCGCTCGCGGGCATCGCGACGGCCGTCCAGCTCCAGGGGCAGCATGACGTTTTCCAGGGCATTGAGGCTGTCGAGCAATTGGAAGGACTGAAAGACAAACCCTACATGCTCGGCCCGGATACGGGCCCGCTGATCCTCGTCCAGCTGGCTCAGGGCCTGGCCGGCGAGGGTGACTTCGCCGCTGCTGGGCAGGTCGAGCCCCGCCAGCAAGCCAAGCAGGGTCGATTTGCCGGAGCCGGAGGCGCCGACGATGGCCAGGCTGTCGCCCTGGTTCAGCTCGAGGCTGAGTTCATGCAGGATGGTCAGTTCACCTTCCGCGCTGGGAACCACTTTGCTAAGGTTCCGCGCAGTGAGAATGCTTGCGCCCATGGAGAATCCGATGCGTGTATGGTTTTTGAGTGCCGGCCTGGCCTTGATGTGCATGGCCCAGAACGCAGCGGCGGGTACGGTCCTGATCGTTGGCGATAGTATCAGTGCGGCTTTCGGCCTGGATACCCGTCAGGGCTGGGTAGCCCTGCTGGAAAAGAGGCTCAAGGACCAGGGTTTTACCGACAGGGTAGTCAATGCCTCGGTCAGTGGTGACACCAGTGCCGGGGGCCAGGCGCGGCTGCCGGCGCTGCTTGCAGAGCATAAGCCTGAAGTGGTGATTCTCGAGTTGGGGGGTAACGATGGCTTACGCGGCCAGCCGCCCCGGCAATTGCAACAAAATCTTGCTTCGATGATCGACAGCTCCCAGGCCCAGGGTGCCAAGGTGCTGCTTTTAGGCATGCAATTGCCGCCCAACTATGGCGTGCGCTATACCCAGGCCTTTTCCCAGGTCTACAGCCAGTTGGCCAGCGAAAAAAAGGTGGCCTTGGTGCCGTTTTTTCTTGACGGGGTCGGGGGGCATCCCGAACTGATGCAGGCAGACGGTCTGCACCCTGCGGCAGCGGCCCAGGGCAAGTTGCTGGAAAATGTCTGGCCGACGCTAAAACCGCTGCTTTGACGCTTTTCTAGTGACAGTGTTTCGGCTAATGTGGCGCCCCCGATTTGGAGCCCCCGATGCCGCGTCCCGCCTGGTCCCTGTTTGCCTATCAACTGATCGAGCCTGATGAGCAGCTTGACCTGTTCGCCTGCCAGGAAGTTCGGGTGCATCTGGTGACGCGTCAACTGGAGTTGGGCGGCTCTGCCGACCGCACCTTGTGCGGCACTTTGTTGCCCGCGCAACCGCGCTGGTCGAGCGTGGATCGGACGATTTTCCAGGACCAGCGACTCTGCCCGTTGTGCCGGGCGATTCTGGAGTCGCAAAAACGTGGCACTCCGCCAATCTGGCCTGAGCTGCGTTTCGAGTTGTAGGCGGTCGCCAGCAGGCCGTTTCGACAGGGAATTCATGTGTCTGCGCTTGTCTCCCCGGCCTGGCTGCCGAAGCCGGAGGGCGGGGTGTACAATCGTGTTTCTTTCATTCGTTGTTCATGCGAAGGATTATCCGGATGTTGCCCCGCCTCCCTGTCGTCACCCGCTGCCTGACACTCGCCGCCTTGTGTGTGGCCGGTCCTGTTGCCGCATTGGAATTGCCTCTACCGCCGCCGGGTGAAGACATCGTCGGCCAGGTACAGGTGATCAAGGCCAAGTACGAGGATACCTTCGCCGACCTGGGCACGACCTACGACCTGGGTTACCTGGAAATGGTCGCGGCCAACCCGGGGGTCGATCCATGGCTGCCGGGGGCGGGCACCGAGGTGATCCTGCCTACGCGTTTCATTCTGCCGCCCGGGCCGCGCGAAGGCATCGTGATCAACCTGGCCGAGTATCGACTGTACTACTACCCCAAGGGTCGGAACGTGGTCTACACCTTCCCGCTGGGTATTGGTCGTGAAGGCTGGGGGTCACCGATCGCGCACACCAGCATTACCGCGAAAACCCCGAATCCGACCTGGACGCCCCCGGCGTCGATCAAGGCCGAGCATGCCGCCGACGGTGACCCCTTGCCGAACGTGGTACCGGCCGGGCCGGACAACCCCTTGGGGCCATTCAAGTTCACACTTGGCACGCCGGGTTACCTGATTCACGGTTCGAACAAGAAGTTCGGTATCGGCATGCGCACCAGCCACGGTTGTTTCCGCATGCTCAACAACAACGTGCTGGAAATGGCCGGCATGGTGCCAGTGGGAACTTCGGTGCGCATCATCAACGATCCGTACAAGTTCGGTATCAGCGGCGGGAAAGTCTACCTGGAAGCTCATACGCCGTTGGATGACAAAGGCAATCCTTCGGTGGTCGACAAGCACACCGCAGTGATCAATGCCTTGCTCAAGCGTGAGGACCTGGCTAACAACCTGCGCATGAACTGGGATGTGGTGCGTGATGTAGTGGCAGCCGAAGATGGCTTGCCGGTGGAGATCGCCGTGCCGACGACAGCGCCTGTGACAACAATGTCCAACGCGACCTACGATTTGCAGCAGTAAGCGCTTAAGTGCAACCCGCCGATACCTGCTGGTAGCGGCGGGTTTTTTATTGCCGGTGAAGAACTCCGGGCAATAAAAAAGCCGATCCAAAAAATGGATCGGCTCGATAACAATCCCGAGGGACTATTACTTGCGGCTAGCTTTTTCCAGCATACGCAGAGCGCGCTCGTTAGCTTCGTCAGCAGTCTGTTGTGCTTTTTGAGCAGCAGCCAGAGCTTCATCAGCTTTACGATAGGCTTCGTCTGCACGAGCCTGAGCACGAGCTGCTGCGTCTTCAGTAGCAGTCAGACGAGCTTCGGTTTCTTTGGATACGCTGCTGCAACCGGTAGCCAGAACTGCGGCCAGAGCCAGAGCAGAGAATTTCAGAACGTTGTTCATCGTGTTCCCCTTCAAGGACTTTCTATTAGTAGCTATCACCTCAGAGTGAGGAAATAGCCGGCGTACATACTACCCATTACTTGTAGTAAGTAAACTGACGTAGCGCAAGAAGCAAAAAAAATTCTAGGCGCTGTTTCTTTTTCGAGCAACTTTTTAGCGGGTTGTATAAAAAATATTCAGCGGCGAAGCTCCGGGGCCGAATGCTGCTTGTTTGCCAGCATCGTTATCGGAGTTTCCGGGCGCTGTTTCAGAGCCTAGGCTAAAGTCGGTCTATATTGTGTCGACTGCACTTTTCTTCAGAATTTGTTCAGCCCTGAACCTATGTTTAAGCATCTTGTGGGTGACTTTAAGAGGCGTCGCTCGTCTTATGTTTCAGCATCCGGCGATGTACCGTCTCAAGACGTTTAGGTATCGATCCCGACTAAGGCTCGTACTCAGCCTCAACAAGGTTTTGCGCCGATCTGTGACGAGTGTGGCTTGAGCATTTGTGCCAATGGCGCCTATATTTTGTAACGTGCTGATGGCGCAAGAGCGAGAGCTTCTACGGGCGGCCGACAGGCACGAGGTGGCGTAAGTTGTTCCTTCGCCGGAAAAACATCGGTAAGGTAGGGGTCAGCATTCCAGACCCGCAAGGAGTAGTGATGAGCGAGGCGTTGTCCATCCACCATGACCAGGCTGGTCATCAGTTCGAGACCAATGTGGACGGTCATCGTGCCTACCTGACCTATATGGACCTGGGTAAGCAGACCCTGGATATCTATCGCACTTTCGTGCCCAACGCACTGCGTGGGCGCGGTATTGCCGCGGCGCTGACCGAGCAGGCGCTGGAGTACGCCGAACGCATGGGCTACACAGTGATTCCGTCCTGCTCGTACGTAGAGCGCTATATGGAGCGTCATCAGCGTCACGCAGCAAAGCTCTGACCGGGGCGACCATGAAAAACGCCGGGCTTGGCCCGGCGTTTTTGTGTCTGCAGGAAAGGATCAGCTGCGATCGCGTTTCGGCAAGACGTCCTTGAGCTTGGCGTGCATGCCGCGCAGGGTCTTCTCGGTACTTTCCCAGTCGATGCAGGCATCGGTGATCGATACGCCGTACTGCAGTTCCGACAGGTTCTTCGGAATCGCCTGGCAACCCCAGTTCAAGTGACTTTCCACCATCAGGCCGATGATCGACTGGTTGCCCTCGAGGATCTGGTTAGCCACGTTTTCCATGACCAGCGGCTGCAGTGCCGGGTCCTTGTTGGAGTTGGCGTGGCTACAGTCGATCATGATGTTCGGCTTGATCTTGGCCTTGCTCAGGGCCTGCTCGCAGACGGCGACGCTGACCGAGTCATAGTTGGGCTTGCCGTTGCCGCCGCGCAGTACCACGTGGCCGTAGGCGTTGCCTTTGGTGGTGACGATCGACACGCCGCCCTGGGGGTTGATCCCCAGGAAACGGTGAGGGCTGGAAACCGACTGCAAGGCGTTGATTGCCACAGTCAGGCCACCGTCGGTGCCGTTCTTGAAGCCCACGGCCGAGGACAGGCCCGAAGCCATTTCGCGGTGAGTCTGGGATTCGGTGGTACGTGCACCAATGGCCGACCAGCTGATCAGGTCCTGCAAGTATTGCGGGGAGATCGGGTCTAGGGCTTCAGTGGCAGTAGGCAGGCCCATTTCAGCCAGGTCCAGCAGCAATTGGCGACCAATGTGCAGGCCGTCCTGGATCTTGAACGAGTCGTCCAGGTAAGGGTCGTTGATCAGGCCTTTCCAGCCGACGGTGGTCCGCGGTTTCTCGAAATAAACGCGCATCACCAGGTACAGGGTGTCGGAGACTTCAGCCGCCAGTGCCTTGAGCCGCTCGGCGTATTCGTGGGCTGCCTTGATGTCGTGGATCGAGCAGGGCCCAATGACGATGAACAGGCGGTGATCAGTGCCGTCGAGGATATTGCGGATCACTTCGCGACCCTTGGTCACGGTGCGCAAGGCGGTGTCGCTCAGCGGGATGTCTCGTTTGAGTTGATCAGGGGTGATCAGGGTCTCGTTGGAGGCGACGTTAAGGTCGTTGATCGGTAAATCAGCCATCGTGTTACTCGTCAGGTCACGGGTGCCGGCCGCCAGCGATCCCCGCGCGGCGGAGCACAGCGGATTTGAGCGCGTCGGGGAGCGGAACCTTAGCGCGTTAGCCGGTGACTCTACAATGGGCAGGTGGCGGTTTTATTGGGCTATGGCTGCACAAAAGCCTGGTGCACACGGTCTTCGGAATAGTCTTCTGCGTGCTGCTCGACCCAATCCAGCGCCAGCGCCTCAATGCATTGCTGTTCGCTCTGAGGTTCATGCAGGCGACAGTAGCGGGCGATCTGGCACACCTGCTCACCCATGCGCGCGCCGAACAGCGTTTGTTCGTCGACGAAAGCGATGCCCACCAGGTAGCCACGCTTGCGTTTCAGGCACCAGGCGACATAGCCGTTGTAACGGGCGTTATCCCCCAACGTTGGCATGTACACCTCCAGCGCGGTACCGCGGCGCCAGGCACGGTGGTAATTGCACGCCATGCCACCGAGGCTGATAGTGTGCAACCGCTGGCGTGAAATACAGGCGTGCTTGCGCAAGGTCAGTTCAACCGGAACATCATCAGGATGAGGCAGAAAACGTCCCATGACCGCAGACTCCGAGTGTCGTCCATTTGACATTGTTTCCCCCAGTATAGTGCTCGAATTGGAACTGACCGATTTCGATATCGACCAGCAATTACTGGGCCTGGGCGGCGTTTCCCTGGTTGTTTTCACCAGTGTCGGCTGTTCCAGTTGCCGTTGGGCCCGGGCGCGGCTGCCGGAGTTGGAGCTACCCATCGACCGTCTTTGCTGGGTCGATGCGGGCGATAATGGCGGTGCGGTTCAGCGCTATCAGGTGTTCCACTTGCCGGCTTTGTTCGTGGTCCGCGACGGTGAGTTTCATGGAGCGCTACAGTCGCGCCTGACGCAGCAGGATCTCAGCGAGAGCCTGCGTCAGGCGCTTAATCGAATACCAGAGGAGTTGCCTTGATGGGTGCAGGCCGTAAACCGCGTGTAGGCATTATCGGGACCGGAGCGATCGGAGGTTTTTACGGGGTGATGCTGGCACGTGCCGGTTTCGACGTGCACTTTTTATTGCGCAGCGAATATCCGGCAGTGCTCGAGCATGGGCTGCAAGTCAATAGCAGCCAGCACGGCAAGCTGACGTTGAAGCCGGCGCAGGCCTACGCCAATGCCGAACAGATGCCGCCTTGCGACTGGCTGCTGGTGGGCGCCAAGACCACCAGCAACCTTGATCTGGCGCCGGCGATCATTCAGGCCGCGGCCACCGATGCCAAGGTTCTGGTGCTGCAGAATGGGCTGGATGTCGAAGACGACCTGCGCGCGGTGCTTCCCGATTCGCTGCATCTTCTGGGCGGCTTGTGCTTTATCTGTGTGCACCGCGCCGGGCCCGGGCAGATCGAGCACCAGGCGCTTGGCGCGGTAAACCTGGGTTACCACAGTGGCCCGGCCAGTGCCGATGCGACCCTGAGCCAGGCGATAGTCGAGGAGGGCGCCGCGCTGTTTCGCGAGGCGGGGCTCGATTCCCAGGCCATGGGCAACCTGCAGCAGGCGCGCTGGCAGAAGCTGGTGTGGAATGTCCCGTATAACGGCCTGTCGGTTCTGCTCCGAGCCAGTACCACGCCACTGATGGCCGACCCCGCCAGCCGCGAGCTGATCCAGGACCTGATGCAGGAAGTACTGCAGGGGGCGGCGGCTTGCGGGCATGTCATCCCCGCGGCCTATGCGCAGCAACTGTTCAAGTCCACCGAACACATGCCGGATTACTGGCCCAGCATGTACCATGATTTCCTGCACCAGCGTCCTCTGGAGCTGGCAGCTATCTATGCTGCACCCTTGGCGGCAGCGCGGGCCGCAGGTTGTGAGCTGCCGAAGATCCAGGCGTTGTACCAGGCCTTGAGTTTCATCGACCGGCACCACGCCTGAGTTGGGCTTATTACCTTTAAGGGGATGAAATATGGCAAAGGGCCTGGATGGCAAGCTGGTGGTGGCGATCTCGTCGCGGGCGCTGTTCGACCTGGGCGACAGCCACAAGGTCTATCTGGCCCAGGGGGTCGAAGCCTATCGGCAGTACCAGATCGAACATGAAGAGGAAGTCCTCGAGCCCGGTGATGCCTTCCCTCTGGTCAAGAAACTCCTCAGCCTCAATGCCAGCCTGGGCCGAGCCCGGGTCGAGGTGGTGCTGGTCTCGCGCAACAGTGCCGACACCGGGTTGCGTGTGTTCAACTCGATCGAGCACTACGGCCTGGGCATTTCCCGAGCAGCCTTCGTCGGCGGGCGCAGCCCTTATCCCTATCTGGCGGCCTTTGGCAGCGACCTGTTTCTCTCCACCCATGCCGATGATGTGCGCAGTGCACTAGAGGCCGGCTTTGCTGCGGCAACCATTCTGTCCGGCGGCACCCGGCGCGCTGAAAATGGCGAACTGCGCATCGCGTTCGACGGTGATGCGGTGCTGTTTTCCGATGACTCGGAGCGTATCTACCAGTCCGGCGGCCTGGAGGCATTCCAGGCCAGTGAGCGGCAGTCGGCACGAGAACCGTTGCCGGGCGGGCCGTTCAAGGGGTTCCTGGCGGCACTCAATCTGCTGCAGGGAGAGTTTTCCGATGAGGCCAGTCCGATCCGTACCGCCTTGGTGACAGCCCGTTCCGCGCCGGCCCATGAGCGGGTAATCCGCACTTTGCGCGAGTGGAACATCCGCCTGGACGAATCGCTGTTCCTTGGCGGGCTGGAAAAAGCCGCCTTCCTCGAAGCCTTTGCAGCCGACGTGTTCTTCGACGACCAGGCCGGTCACTGCGAGCTGGCTCGCGAAGTGGTCGCCACCGGTCACGTGCCGCACGGCGTAAGCAACGAAACCAAGGCTTGAATCCTAAAATCCGTGGTTTTTCCTCGGACCTCCCACAGTTCCAGGCACTGCTAAGCTGAATCAATCTCCGCCATCTTGGCAGTTGAGGAGGTCATATGATTCGTTCGATGCTGTATGCCACTGACCTCGGTCTGTATGCGCCCTTTGTGATGCAACATGCCCTGGAGCTGGCTCGAACGTTCAATGCCGACTTACATGTAGTGCACGCCGTGGAGCCCATGGGCCTGTTCGCCGAATCAGTGTTGCAGAGCTACCTGGATGAGCAGTCGTTGAATGAGTTTCACCGCCAGGGCCTGAATACAGTGATGGCCAATATAGAGCAACGGGTGCTGGACAGTTTTCGCGAGGAACTGGGGGAGGGGATGCAGGACCTGACCTTGATCCAGTCGGTGCGGGTGCTTCAGGGGGACCCGTCCCAGGTGATTCTGGAGCAGGCGGGGAAACTCTCTGTGGATTTGCTGATCGTAGGAAGTCACAGCCATGGGGTGGGGGCGCAAACGCCTTTGGGGCGTACCGCAACGCGAGTTCTGCAACTGGCCAAAGTCCCGGTTTACCTGGTGCCTCTGGTGCAGCGTCGACGTCAGGGCGATACCTGAGGATGGAATGGAAAATTCTGAATAAAAGTTCTAGATTTATTCTCCTGACCATTAATATAGTTATATACCGTCGCTGATACCCGTGGCGTCTACCTGCTTTGAGGGATTGATATGAAGCTTCAACAATTGCGCTACATCTGGGAAGTGGCGCACCACGACCTCAACGTCTCCGCTACCGCGCAAAGCCTTTACACATCGCAACCGGGTATCAGCAAGCAGATCCGTCTGCTCGAGGACGAACTCGGGGTCGAGGTCTTTGCCCGCAGTGGCAAGCATCTGACCCGCGTGACCCCGGCCGGCGAGCGCATCATCACCACCGCCGGCGAGATCCTGCGCAAGGTCGAAAGCATCAAGCAGATCGCCCAGGAGTTCTCCAACGAGAAGAAGGGCACCCTGTCAATCGCCACTACTCACACCCAGGCGCGCTACGCCTTGCCACCGGTGATCAGCAGCTTTATCAAGCAGTACCCGGATGTGGCCTTGCACATGCATCAGGGTTCGCCGATGCAGATTGCCGAAATGGCCGCTGACGGCACTGTGGATTTCGCCATCGCTACCGAAGCCCTGGAGTTGTTCGGTGACCTGGTGATGATGCCGTGCTATCGCTGGAACCGCTGCGTGGTAGTGCCTCAGGGCCACCCGCTGACCAAGCTGCCGAAGTTGACCTTGGAAACCCTGGCCGAGTACCCGATCGTCACTTACGTGTTCGGTTTTACCGGTCGCTCCAAGTTGGACGAAGCCTTCAGCCATCGCGGCCTGACGCCCAAGGTGGTATTCACCGCTGCCGACGCCGACGTGATCAAGACCTATGTGCGCCTGGGCCTGGGCGTGGGCATCGTGGCCAAGATGGCGGTCGACACCAAGCTCGACAGCGACCTGGTGGTGCTGGATGCCAGTGAACTGTTCGAATCGAGCATCACCAAGATCGGTTTCCGTCGCGGCACTTTCCTGCGTGGCTTCATGTGCGATTTCATCGAGAAGTTCGCCCCGCACCTGACCCGCGAAGTCATGGCCAAGGCCATTGCCTGCCATAACAAGCAGGAACTGGAAGAGCTGTTCGACGGCGTCGAATTGCCGGTCCACTGATCCCCAGCCTGCCTAGCGGACCTCGGTGACAGTGAACTGTTGCCGGGCGCCCGCCACCACGATCTCCACCTCATCGTCCTCGAACTTGCCCAGCAGGCTGTTGCCCAGGGGCGAGCGGGGGGTGATGACGGTCACCAGTTGCCCCACTACGTAGACCTTCAGGCCCGCGCCATCCGGGCCGAGAAACAGCCACTGTTCGTGGCCGTTTTCATCTTCCAGCCCCAACAGCGCACCGATCTGAATCCCCTTCTGCGGGTCATGAGGGCGCAGGCTCAGGTTCTGCCAGAGGCCCAGGGCCTGGCGGATTTCCTCGACCCGTCGAGCCTGGCCGGCGGCCAGGTAGGAAGCTTCCAGCCCCAGGGTGTCGTACTTGTTCTCGGCGATATTTTCTTCGTGGGTGGCGGTTTCGTAAGCGGTTTGTGCCGCTCGCACCGCGACCTCCAGGTCGTCCCGGAGCTGTTGCAGAATCAGTTGGCAGACGGACTGTTTATTCATGGTCAATTACAGAATTGCAGGACGTTGGCCCGGCTTTTTTCGCTCGGCGCGGTCTGGTCCTGCTGCAACCAGAACTGGCATTTGGGGTTGGACAGGTTGCGCAGGTTGCTGCGGGCGTTGTCCAGGGATTGCAGTTCCTCGTTCTTGCGCAGGTTTTCCTGGTACTGCTCGAACATTCGGTTCTGTGGCTCAGGTGGCGCGGCCACCGGTGGTTTTGCCAACTGCTGCACCGCTTGTGCGACCGGAGCCAATTGCTGGCTGAAAAGGTAGTGCGAGGCCAGCCAGCAGGTCAGGGCGATCGCCAGGAAACCCAGCCACAGGCCCAGGGCAATGCTGGCGGTGAGCGCCAAGAAGTTGAAACTGATGCGCAAGGAGCGACGTGCGGTGGGACGATGGGACATGGCTGCCTCCTGGCGGGCGGTGTTGGGCAAGGGCCGATTGTCGCACGAAGATAATCGCGGTTGGCTCTTCTGCGCAGGAGCATTTATGCGGACAATCGGTGCCTTTGCCAATCGGGGAGTGGAATGAAAGCCTCCTGGGATATTTTCTGCAGCGTGGTCGACAACTACGGCGACATCGGCGTGACCTGGCGCCTGGCCCGGCAACTGGTGGCCGAGCATCAATGTGTGGTGCGCCTGTGGGTCGATGATTTGCGCGCTTTCGAAAAGATCTGCCCGCAGATCGATAGCCAAAAGGCCAGCCAGATTCAGGATGGCGTCCAGGTGCGGCACTGGCCCGTCCAGTGGCCGGACGAGGCGGCGGCCGATGTGGTGATCGCGGCTTTCGCCTGCCAGTTGCCCCACGCCTACATGGACGCCATGGCCGACCGTGCGCGTGCGCCACTGTGGCTGAACCTGGACTACCTGAGCGCCGAGGACTGGGTCGGCGGGTGCCATGGCCTGCCTTCCGTGAAGTTTCGCGGGGTGCAGAAGTACTTCTTCTTTCCCGGATTCCAGGCCGATACCGGCGGCTTGCTGCGCGAGGCCGGGCTGCTCGAGCAGCGCCGGGATTTCCAGGGCAGGCCCCAGGCCCGGCTGGATTTCCTGAAATCCCTGGGCGTATCGCCTGTTGCCGGCAGTCGCTTGATCTCGCTGTTCGCCTACGAAAATGCCGGGGTTGCCAGTTGGTTGCAGGCCCTGGCCGACGACGGGCAGCCGACTCATCTGCTGGTGCCCGAGGGCCGCGTGCTGGCCGATGTGCAGCGCTGGCTGGGAGAGGAACCGCTGGCGCCGGGCTGTCCCCAGGTACGCCAGTCGCTGACCGTTCAGGTGTTGCCCTTCGTGCGCCAGGAGGATTACGACCGGCTGCTCTGGTGCTGCGACTTCAACGCGGTGCGCGGGGAGGACTCCTTCGTTCGGGCGCAATGGGCCGGGCGTCCGATGCTCTGGCACATCTATCGCCAGGATGAAGACATCCACCTGGACAAGCTCGAAGCTTTTCTCGGCCTCTATACCCGCACCCTTTCCCTGGGGGCCAAGGCTGCAGTGCTGGCCCTGTGGCAGGCCTGGAACAGCGAAGCATCGATGGCCGAACCCTGGAAAAACCTGCTGCAATACTGGCCGGAAGTCGCCGCGCACGCCGAGCAATGGTGTCTGGAACAAGGCTCCCAGCCCGATCTTGCTGCGGCGCTGGTGCAGTTTTACCTAAATTGGATATGATACGCGGCCTAGATTTTTGTAAATCCCATCCAAATTCGGATATTCGCAATGAAAACTGGTAAAGAACTCAAACCCGGTACCGTGATCCGTATCGACAACGATCCTTGGCTGGTTCAGAAAGCTGAATTCACCAAGTCCGGTCGTAACAGCGCGATCATGAAGACCAAGCTGAAGAACCTGCTGACCGGTTACAAGACCGAAACCGTTTACGGTGCGGACGACAAACTGGACGACGTGATCCTGGATCGCAAAGAAGCGACCCTGTCGTTCATCAGCGGCGACACCTACACGTTCATGGACACCACTGACTACACCATGTACGAGCTGAACGCCGAAGACATCGAAGCGGTTCTGCCGTTCATCGAAGAAGGCATGACCGACGTTTGCGAAGCTGTGTTCTTCGAAGACCGTCTGGTTTCCGTTGACCTGCCGACCACCATCGTGCGCCAGGTTGACTACACCGAAGGTTCCGCGCGCGGCGACACTTCGGGCAAGGTGATGAAGCCTGCCAAACTGAAAAACGGTACCGAGCTGAGCGTTGCGGACTTCATCGAAATCGGCGACATGATCGAGATCGATACCCGCGAAGGCGGTTCCTACAAAGGCCGCGCCAAGGTTTAAACCTGGCTCGCCCCTGTAGACGAAAAAGCCCGACCTTGAGTCGGGCTTTTTTATGCCTGGAATTTGCTGTTTCAGACCGTAACGTGCAGGCGCACATCCACATTGCCACGGGTGGCATTGGAGTAGGGGCAGACCTGATGCGCGGCATCCACCAGGCTTTGCGCTTCGTCCTGGGCCAGGCCGGGCAGGCTCACATGCAGGTCGATATCCAGGCCGAAGCCGCCGGAGATCTGGCCGATGCCGACATGGGCAGTGATCGAAGCGTCGTCCGGGATCTTGCGCTTGCTCTGGCTGGCGACGAACTTCAGGGCACCGATAAAGCAGGCCGAGTAACCGGCTGCGAACAGCTGTTCAGGGTTGGTCGCCTGGCCACCGGCACCACCGAGTTCCTTGGGGGTGGCCAGTTTGACGTCGAGGATCTGGTCATTGGAAACAGCGCGGCCATCACGGCCACCGGTGGCGGTTGCAACGGCGGTGTAGAGAGTTTGCATGGTGGAAGCCTCGTGGTAGGTGATTTTCGCGCTAATTATTTGTGCGCTAAGTAAGTGCGAAATAAATGTATCTCGCTAATATTTAGTGCGCAAGATAAATTTTGCTGAAAACCCCTCCATTAGCCTTGAGTCATGGGCAACTCATTGATTCTGAAAAAGATATTTTTTCGGTTGAGAAGCTAGCCTCAGCCATAGGGGGCTGGCTTGCCAGCAAAGCGTCAAAGACTGCCCTGCAGATGCCCGCGCAACACCTGCAAATCTTCCTGCAACTGACGCAATTGCTCCACGCTCCGGCCGCTGGCCCCGAGGATGCACAGGGGAATGTCCCGGGCTTGCTCGCGCAGCACCCGGCCCTGTTCCGTCAGTTGGACAATCACCACCCGTTCATCTTCCCGACTGCGGGTGCGGCTGAGCAGACCTTCGGCCTCCAGGCGCTTGAGCAGCGGGGTCAGGGAGCCGGGGTCGGTCAGCAGGCGCTGGCTGATCTCGCCGACCGTCAGCCCGTCCCGTTCCCAGAGCACCAGCATAGCCAGGTACTGCGGGTAGGTCAGCCCCAGCTTCTGCAGCAGAGGCTTGTAGACCTTGGTCAGCATCAGCGAGGTGGAGTGCAGGGCAAAGCACACCTGGTTGTCCAGCAGCAGTTGATCGCAGGAGTCCAGGGGGGAGCGTTCGGTGGTCATGTTGGCGGCCTTGATCATTAATGGTCATGAATCTAGCGGGCGAGTCTTTAATGCGCCAGGTAATTTTCCTCAGGTTTCAGCCCATTGCGCTTTGCAATGCCAGGTCCCAGGGCGGAACCGGGCTGAAGCGGCTTTTCAGGTACTCCAGCAGCAGGCGGCTACGGGCATTGGGGTGCTGTTCCATGCGCAAGGCGTAGATGCCGGCGGTTTCCGGCTTGGGCAGGCCGCCTTCGCAGAACAGCGGCACCAGTTCGCCGCGCAGCAGGTATTCACTCACCAGCCAGGTGGGCAGGTGGGCAATGCCCAGCCCGGCCAGGGCCCCGGAAAGCAGGGCTTCAGCGTTATTGGCACCAAGGCGTATACGCTGCGGACGATGGCTCTGCACCTGGCCGTCAAGCTCGAAGCGCCAGGCGAACAGCGGCGCCAGGCCATCCCAGTCGAGGCCGTCGTGCTGACTGAGTTCGGCGGGGTGGCTGGGGGTGCCGCGGCTTTTCAGGTAGGAGGGGCTGGCACAGGCGATACGCACGATGCTGGCCAGGGAGGTGGCGACCATCCGCGTGTCCACGCGCTGGCCGGCGCGCAGCACCAGGTCGACCTTGCCCAGGTGGGAGCCCTGCATGTCGACAAAGCTGTCGATCAGGTGCAACTGCACATCCAGCCCGGGGTAGAGCACCAGGAAATCGGCAATGGCCGGCGCCAGGTGGCGGCGCCCGAAGGCAGCGGGGGCATCGATGCGGATCAGGCCCTCCGGGGCATGGCTCAGGGAAACTGCCTCGGCCCGAGCCAGTTGCAGCTCGGCAACGATACGCCGGGCCCGTTCGGCAAAGGCCTGGCCGGCGGCGGTGGCGACCACGGCGTGGGTGGTACGCATGAACAGAGTGGTGCCCACGGCGTTTTCCAGGCTATCGATGCGCCGGGCCACGGCGGAGGGCGTCAGCGGATGGCGGCGTGCCGCGGCGGAAAAGCTGCCCGCTTCCAGCACATCAAGAAACAGCCCCAGTTGTTCGGTCAGTGTATTGGGATTCATGATCAGCTCGCTTATGCGAAAACGGCAAAGCCATTGTGCGTTGCTATGCGTTTCCGTGCCAGGGCCGACTGCGTAGCATGCAGCTCTCAGGTGAGGAGAGCGGTTGTGATCGAGTTGATGATGTATCTGTTGTTGGGCGCGGCGTTGGGTACGGTGGGCGGGCTGTTCGGTATTGGCGGTGGCTTGATCGCGATTCCGGTGCTCGGCGTGCTGTTTGGCCTGGACCAGCAGATTGCCCAGGGCACGGCGCTGGTCATGGTTGTACCCAATGTGCTACTCGCGCTGTGGCGCTATCACCAGCGCAACCGCATAGAGGCGCGCCACGCCTTGCCCCTGGCCCTGATGGGGTTCAGTTTCGCCTGGCTGGGCTCGATCTGGGCGGTGGGCATCGATGCCCAGAAGATGCGCATCGGCTTTGTCGCCTTTCTTCTGGTGCTGTCGGCCTACAACCTGCTGCGCATGTTCATGGCCAGTGCCCCGGCCAGCAGCGAGATACGTTACCCCTGGCCTTGGCTCGGGGTATTGGGCGCCGCTTCCGGGGCCATGGGCGGGCTGTTCGGGGTGGGGGGCGCAGTGGTTGCCACGCCGGTACTGACCAGTGTCTTCGGCACCACCCAGGTGGTAGCACAGGGTTTGTCCCTGGCGCTGGCGCTACCCAGCACGGGGGTCACCCTGGTGACCTATGGCTTTCACCATCAGGTGGACTGGGCGATCGGTCTGCCGCTGGCAGCCGGTGGCTTGCTGAGCATCAGTTGGGGGGTGAAGGTCGCCCACGCCTTGCCCGAGCGGCTGTTGCGCGGCCTGTTCTGCGGCTTCCTGGTGGTGTGTGCGGTGATGCTGGCGTTTAAAGTTTGAAGCCTTCGACGATGTGTTCGGCCAGGCATTCGGTGATGGGCGAGGGCTGGTTGAGGTTGCGCAGCAGCATGATGCTGGCCTCGGGCAGCTCCGGCAGCCCTTCGTTCTCGCCGAGGATGCGCAGGTCCGGCGTGATCAGGCTTTCCAGCTGCGCGGTGATCGCCAGCCCGGCGCTGACCACCGCCATGATTGCCGACAGGCTGGAGCTGTTGTAGGCAATGCGATAGTCGAGGCCGATGGCATCCAGGGCGTTGCAGGCCCACAGCCGGCAAAAGCAGTCGCTGTTGAACATCGCCAGCGGCAGTGGCGTCTGTTCATGGGGCGTGAAGCACTGGGCCACGGCCCAGACGAAGCGCTCCTTGCGCAGGAGTTGGCCGATCTCGTTGCCCGGCTCTCGGGTGACGATGGTCAGGTCCAGGTCCTGGCGTTGCAGCAGTTGCTTGGACGATTCGCAATGCACTTCGATCTGGATCAGCGGGTAGCTCTGGGCGAAGCGCGACAGAATCCCCGGTAGAAAACGCATCACATAGTCATCCGGCGTGCCGATGCGCACCAGCCCCACCATGTGCGGTTCGCGCAGGGTATTGAACACTTCGCTATGCAGTTTCAGGATGCGCCGGGCATAGCCCAGCAGTACCTGGCCCTCGGCGGTCAGCTTGACCTGGCGTCCGTCGCGCTGGAACAGCTGGCGTTGCAGCACGTCCTCTTCCAGGCGCTTCATCTGCATGCTCACCGCCGATTGGGTGCGGTTGACCCGTTCTCCAGCCCGGGTAAAACCGCCTTCATCGGCGATGGCGACGAAGGTGCGCAGCACTTCGGTGTCGATGCTGGGGAACTGGGACATTGATCAAATCCTGAGATGCATGGGGCAGGAAGCATTCCTGGGCCTGATCTTATTCCTCGCAAGGCCATGGCGTCATCCCTGGCGTTGCGCTTGCAGCCAGGCCAGCACCTGCCGGGCGTTCTGGTCCGGTGGAAACACCGGGTAGAACACCTTTTCGATCTGCCCGGCCTTGAGAATCAGAGTCAGGCGTTTCAGGAAGCGGGTGGCGTTCAATTCGAACATCGGCAGCCCCAGGGCTTCGGTCAATTGCCCCTGTGCATCGGAGAGCAGGGCAAAGGGCAGGTGCAGCCGCTCGACGGCTTCACGTTGATAGTCGCTGTCCTGGCTCGAGAGGCCGAACAGGTTCGCCGCCCCGGCGGCCGCGAGTTCCTCGGCCAGGTCGCGAAAGCCGCAGGACTGCGGGGTACAGCCGCGGGCGCCGGGGGTCATGTCCCAGCCCTCCAGCAGCGGCAAATCCGGTCGTCCCATGCGCGGGTAGACATAGAGCACCGTTATGCCGGGCAACGTCGACAGGTCGACCCCTTCGCCCGAGGTGGAGGGCAGTCGTAGCCCGGGCAAGTGCAGGCCTTGCAAGTGACGGGCTGCGCCATCGTCCTGGGGGGGCGGGATACGCGACCAGTCCACGCTCAGCATGTCTCTCATGACGCTTCCTCCTGATCAGTAGTGCTGGGCAATCGCAATAGGGATAGCTGGATAACAGAGTGTCGATAGTGCTCCTTCAGTTCAAGTAGTACTGCGGATAAATGATGTTCGATCCAGCAATTAATGCTCGTGGCTTTTATTGGTTTTGTCTTTGGCTTTAGTTGTGCTGTGTTATTAGCGATAAGCCTTATCGGTGCTGGCTATAAATTTTCAAGAAAGGTCTGGAGTGTTGGCTATAAGTTGTCGTTTGCTAATTTCGCTGCGCGATAAAAATCAATGAATATGCCCTGGGCCGATTAATGGTCAACTTTGTCGTTGTTTGGGTTTGCCTAAAGAAACATCCGCTACTAGTGTTGCGCTTGCCATGTACAGATGGTCTGTACTGGGATTGCGACCAACTTTGGAGGGTCCTTTCATGAACGTGAAAGCGGAACACACTGAGCCAACCACTGCCGAGCTGACACAGCTCAAGACCAAGCTCAAAGCCGGCAAGCTGGCACCGGAAGACCTCAAGGCGCTGGTGGGCCTGGTGGAACGTACGGAGAAGGCGGCGAAGCAACTTAGGGCAGCCATCGTCGAGTAAATGACGCTAACGCTTTGGAGGGCAGGATCAGAAATGGACCTCACTACTCGAACTACTCATATCGATATATCTGAACCGTTGCGTAGCCCTCCATTTTTAGCGCGCAGCACTATCGGCAGTCACTCGGTACTGCTGCTGGGAAGTCTGGAAGCGCCTATCTCTACACTTAGTGATAATGCTTTTATTGTCGAACGCATTGCCCAGAGTCTCAACTTGTCGGCGCTGGGCGCCCAGTTCAATGCGGAAGAAGTTATTTTTCTGCTGAACGAGCAATATACCGCTGCAGAAGAGTTTGTTTATGGTCACCCCATCTGGCGAAAGATAAGAGAGGGTGATCAAGCTGCGCTCTACGCTTATATTCTGGAAACCCGGCACTACCTGGCTGCCGCGGCCTCGAGGATGTGCCCCTCGGTCAGCCCGGGCATAGGGTTGTCGCCGATCTCCCTGATGCTGTCCAGGCATGCGCTGGAGGAGTGGGATCATGCGCAGTTCTTCAATGAGGCCCTGGAGCTGATCGGCTGTTCCGGCGACATGGTCAGGCTGGCCCGGCCTTTGCCCGCAACCCTGGAGTGGATTCACCTGTCCCGGCAGATCGCGGCCATGGGCGAGCTGGTGTCGGCGGCCTGCTCCGGTTTCATGGAGCACTCCTCGGTGGAGCAGGAGGCGGTGCTGGGTTGGCATGAGTTGCTGGTGGGCCACAACCTGTTGAGCCGCAAGGCGACAGACAAGGTGCTGGGGCATTTTTCCACCGACATCCAGTATGGGCATTCGGATAACTGGAAGAAGGCCGTGCGCACTCAGGACTGCTACCCCGCGCCGGTGGTGGCCACGGTGCTCAATGCAGTCTGCAGCCTCAGCGAAATGATCTACCGCTGGCTGACTGCGCTGGAGCAGGGATGTGCCAGTTCCATTGTCACCGCGGCCCAACTGGTGGCCGAGGAGGGGCTGGACCAACTGTTGCACGCCGCTGATTCACCCCTGGACGTGGAAATTTTCCAGGGCCTGCCGGTCTGGCCGTCCAGTGTGATGAGCCTGGTCAACGGTGAGCGTTCCGGCGATGACAACCCTGCCGATACCGTCGTTGCATCCTGCTATGCCCTGGGGCCGCGAATGACGCAACTGGTCATGAGCCCGGCGCCTTTTGGCGCACTGATCAGCCAGGTGCATGAGCAGTTGCTCAATGGCCAGAGCTCCAGCGCCGAGAGTGTGGCGGCCATCGAACAGATGACCACCGACTGGCTGGTATCGGTGGACGGCCACGGCCTGTGGCAACAGATGACCGAGGGCTGCGCGGATGAGCTGATCATCGGCTACATGCTGGAGAACTATCATTACCTGGCCTCGGCGACCCGACATGTCAGCCCGGCCATTGCCGCCTGTGCGGATGCGCGGATCCGCGAAAACCTGTTGCAGCACCTGCAGGATGAGCTGACCCACTGCGACATCCTCAAGCCCAGGCTGCGCGAACTGGGAGTCCGGCGCCCGGAAGCGATGCGACCCTTGCCGACCACCACTGCCTTTGTCGGTTATCTCAGCGACCTGGCACGGCATGACTGGAAGGGCTACCTGATCGGTTCGACCTATCTGCAAAAAAGCCTGAGCGAATGCCGTGGCGATGATCGTCACCTGCGTTTCTACTCGCAGGTGTCCGCCAACAACCCGCGCTGTGCAGCGTTGCTGGGGGCCATGGCAGCCCATGACGAACTGGATGACGAGCTGGGCCACGATCAGCGGCCGTCGCTCAACATCGAGTACCTGCTGGCGCGGGGCGACGTGGGCCGTGACTCGGTGGCGCGTGCGGCCATGCTCCCGTCACTGGCCTGGAGCTTTCTGGATGGCATCCGCCAGCACTATTGCACCGGCAAGGACGCGGTGCTGCAGCGCCAGGCCTGGAGCGCAACATGAACCAGCCCTATTTCCAGAACCTGGAGCCCCTGGCGCAGTTGCAGGAATTGTTATTCGAGCGTGATGACTTCGAGGCCCTGGCCAGGCGCTTGCCGGAACCCAGGATGGCTCTGGAAAAGTGGCGCGATGTGTTGCATGGCGAGCTCCTGTCGCTGTTTCGCTGGGGGCTGATTCGCGCCAGGGAGAGCCTGGATGACCAGGGGGCGGGCCAGGGCTATGGCCAGGAAGTCCTGTGCCTGCTGCCCTATTACGGCTTTTGTCTGCACGCAATCCGCCGCGCCGCGCCCTTTGCCTTGATGGGCATACCCACCACGGTGTCGGTGCGTCACGACCGTTATCAGGAGGCCAGTGCAGTGATTGGCGAGTTGGCGGCCGTGCTTGGCGTAAAGGATTGGCTGCGGGTCAGTGAGGAATCCTCGGCAGAGCTGGTGCGGCAGTTTCATGGGCGCGATGGCCTGATCGTGCTCACCGGCAAGCAGTCCACCTACACCAGCCTGCGAAACCGTTACCCGGACGCGCGGATCATTGCTGCAACCGGCTGTTGCGGGGTGGTCCTGTCGGTGGAGGAGCAGCCGGCCCGCGTCATCGAGGAACAGCGCCAGGAACACCGGTTGCCGGTCAGTTGCAGCAACCATGGCTACACCGTCCTTGCCGAAGCCCTGACCCCGCAGGCGGCGGTGCTGGCCATCAACGGCGCCCGGCCCGCGGTCAGCAGCACGGTGCAAGAGTTGCTCGGGCAACTGCACCCGTCCATTGTCCTGACTCCCCCTTCGGCTCTGCCGTTGCCCGATGATCTTGGCGGCTACAGCCTGCTGGCCTGTGAAGAGTCGGCGGCGGCCAGCCTCGATGGTTTCGGTCGCGACCCACTGGGCGGCTGGCCGGGGGATTACCGGATCTGAAAGCGGTCCCTGGAAACACCGGCGGGGAACCAAAGCATCAAACCCTGAGATGTATTGCATAAGAAACATTCGTTGGATTGATCCTTGTTCGGGGAAGAGACTGTGCTCATCCCCACTGGAGGACAGGATCATGAAAGCGCAAAAGGGTTATCTGCTGGTTCACAAACTGCCAATTCAGGCGTTGTCGTTACGTGCACTATGGCACCAGGTGGTCCGCTGGCACGAGTTGGCGCAGGAGCGCCGGATGCTTGCCGGCCTGAGCGATTCGGCCCTGCATGACCTGGGGTTGAGCCGGGCGGATGTGGAGCATGAAGCGGTCCGCCCGTTCTGGGACGACCCGATGCACAAATAACCCGGTGGCCACTACACAAGCCGGTCCAGGGTGCGCTAGCGTGCGGGCAGACCAGGAGACGCTCATGCCCGCACTACCTTCTTTCTCGCTCAAGCAGGCCCGCCGGCTGGCGCTGGCTGCCCAAGGCTTCGGCGGGCGCCAGCCGCCGGCATCGATCAAGGCCTCCCGACTCAATCAGCAGATCGAGCGCCTGGGCCTGTTGCAGATCGATTCGGTCAACGCCCTGGTGCGCGCCCATTACTTGCCGCTGTTTTCCCGTCTTGGCAGTTATCCACAGCAGCTGCTCGATCAGGCCGCCTGGAGCCAGGGGCGCCAGCGCACCTTGTTCGAGTACTGGGGGCATGAGGCCTCGCTGCTGCCGATGTCCATGTACCCCTTGATGCGCTGGCGCATGCAGCGCGCACGCCAGGGGCAGGGTATCTACTCGCAACTGGCGCGTTTCGGCCAGGAACGCCAGGCCACTCTGCGCCGGGTGCTGGCGGCCGTGGAGCAGCAGGGCGCGCTGGGGGCCGGCAGCCTCTCCACCCGCGAAGAGCGGGCCGGCCCCTGGTGGGACTGGAGCGAAGAAAAGCATGCCCTGGAATGGCTGTTCGCTGCCGGTGAGGTGACAGTGTCCGGCCGCCGCGGTTTCGAGCGTCTGTATGACTTGCCGGAACGAGTGATCCCGGCGGCGATCCTCCAGCAGATGCCGTTGGAGGAAGCCCAGGCCCAGCGCCGGTTGCTGCTGCAGGCGGCCGGGGCACTGGGGGTAGCCACGGAAAAGGACCTGCGGGACTACTTTCGCCTCGATCCCGGCGATAGTCGCGCGCGGCTTGCCGAGTTGTGCGAGTCCGGCGAACTGCTGGGCTGTGAGGTCCAGGGCTGGAAGCAAAGTGCCTATTGCCTGCCCGAGGCGCGGGTGCCGCGCAAGGTCGAAGCCAGCGCGCTGTTGTCACCTTTCGATTCCCTGATCTGGGAGCGTAGCCGTACCGAGCGGCTGTTCGATTTCCGCTACCGCCTGGAGATCTACACGCCTGAGCACAAGCGGGTCTATGGCTATTACGTGCTGCCGTTCCTGCACAACGAGCGGATTGCCGCCCGGGTCGACCTGCGGGCGGAGCGGGCCCAGGGGCGTCTGGCGGTGCACGCGGTGCATGAGGAGCCATTCGGTCTGGACGACGAGGGTGTCCGGGCATTGGCCCTGCAATTGCGAAAGATGGCCGACTGGCTGGGGTTGGAACAGATTCAGCTCAATTGCCAGCGTGATGGCGCGCGACGCCTGCGTGAGGTGCTGGGGTGAAGAGCTTCGCGGGCCAGCCCGCTCCTACACAGCCCTTGCAGGAGCGGGCTAGCCGGCGAAAGCGCTCTTAGCGCTTGACCTGCTTCAAGGTCTCGGCAATCAGGAAGGCCAGTTCCAGAGACTGGTCGGCATTCATCCGCGGGTCGCAATGGGTGTGGTAACGGTCCGACAAACCATCCTCGGTAATCGGCCGGGCACCGCCGATGCATTCGGTGACGTTCTGCCCGGTCATCTCGATATGGATGCCACCGGCATAGCTGCCTTCGGCCTGGTGGACCTGGAAGAACTGCTTGACCTCGGTGAGGATCTGCGCGAAATCCCGGGTCTTGTAGCCGCTGCTGGCCTTGATGGTGTTGCCGTGCATCGGGTCCGAGCTCCACAGCACCTGCTTGCCTTCGCTTTCCACCGCGCGAATCAGCTGTGGCAGGTGATCGCCGACCTTGTTGGCGCCCATGCGCACGATCAGGTTGAGGCGGCCGGGATCGTTTTCCGGGTTGAGGATATCGATCAGGCGGATCAGTTCGTCGGTGTTCATGCTCGGGCCGACCTTGACCCCGATCGGGTTGTTCACCCCGCGCAGGAACTCCACGTGGGCGCCGTCCAGTTGCCGGGTGCGATCGCCGATCCACAGCATGTGCGCCGAGCAGTCGTAGTAGTCGTTGGTCAGGCTGTCGCGGCGCACGAAGGCTTCTTCATAGTTGAGCAGCAACGCTTCGTGGGCGGTGAAGAAGCTGGTTTCGCGCAGTTGCGGCGCGCTGTCCAGGCCGCAGGCACGCATGAAGGCCAGGGTTTCGTCGATGCGGTCTGCCAGTTGGCTGTACTTCTCGGCCAGGGCCGAGTTGGCGATGAAGTCCAGGTTCCACTTGTGCACCTGGTGCAGGTCGGCGAAACCGCCCTGGGCGAAGGCTCGCAGCAGGTTGAGGGTGGCGGTGGCCTGGTGGTAGGACTGCAGCAGGCGGTCGGGGTCCGGCACCCGGCTTTTTTCATCGAAACCGATGCCGTTGACGATGTCGCCGCGATAGGCCGGCAAGGTCACGCCATTGATGGTTTCGTCGTTGGCCGAGCGCGGCTTGGCGAACTGGCCGGCCATGCGCCCGACCTTGACCACCGGGCAGCCGGCGGCAAAGGTCATGACGATGGCCATCTGCAGCAGCACCTTGAAGGTGTCGCGAATCTTCGCCGCGGAGAATTCGGCGAAGCTCTCGGCACAATCGCCACCCTGCAACAGGAATGCCCGGCCCTGGGTGACTTCGGCAAACTGGCGACGCAACTCCCGGGCTTCACCGGCAAACACCAGCGGTGGATAACTGGCCAGGCTTTGCTCGACCTGCAGCAGGTGCGCGGCATCGGGGTAGTGGGGTTGTTGCTGGATCGGCAGGGCGCGCCAGCTGTCGGGGCTCCAGGGTTGGCTCATCGCGGACTCGAGTGCTTTAACGGTGGGAGGGGCATGTTAGCAGCAAATTAGTGCGTGACCTGCTCCTCTCGCTTGGCCGACAATCGCGCCTTTCCCGCTCGCTGCCGAGCGGTTGGTTTATCGCGCCGGCAAGGTTCTGTGCCCGCGCGGCTAGGAGATGAAATGACTGAGGAGCGCGTCGAGCGCCTGCTCGCCGAAGTGCATGACGAATTCGGCATGATCCGGGTCCTGGAAGTGGCGGACTATCGTTTTCTCGAATTTGGCGATGCCATCGAGCAAAGCTGTGTGTTCACGGCGGACCCCAGTTGGCTGGAGTACGACTACACCCGGGCCATGCTGATCGGTGCCCTGTGCCATGAGGCGCCGGAGAGCGCGTTGTTTCTCGGGCTGGGCGCCGGCACCCTGACCCAGGCTTGCCTGAAGTTCCTGCCCCTGGAAGATGTGGAAGCCATCGAACTGCGACCGGACGTGCCGCGCCTGGCTATCGAGTACCTGGGGCTGGACGACGATCCGCGTCTATATATAAGAGTCGGCGATGCCCTGGAGCTGCTGGACAGTGCTGAATCCGCCGACCTGATCTTCGTCGACCTGTACACCGACGTCGGCCCCGGCGTCGGGCATCTGGCCTGGGGGTTTCTGGAGAACTGCCAGAAGCGCCTCAACCCCGGCGGCTGGCTGGTGATCAACCAGTGGGCCACCGATGATGGCAAGCCCCTGGGCGCCGCCCTGTTGCGCGGGCTCTATCACCGCCATTACTGGGAGTTGCCGGTGAAGGAGGGCAACGTGATTCTGATCGTGCCGTCCGACCTCGACCAGGAGCTGGACCTGCCAGGCCTGAATGCCCGGGCCCAAGCCCTGGCCCCACGCTTGGGCTACTCCCTGCAACCCTTGATCAAGGCGATCCGCCCGGCCACATAAGCCCTTGCTGGCGCCGGCTGGCCGGCGAAGCCGATCTGCCGGCCCCTGTTCAACAGCCCTTGAACACCCCGGGCCGTTTTTCGATCATCGCCCGCACGCCCTCTTTGGCGTCCTCACTGTTCATCAGTTTGTGCACCAGCGGCGCCAGCCCCTGGGCGGCCACCGTTTCCCCTTCGAGCCTGGCCTGGCGTGCCGACATCAGGGTCGCCTGCACCCCCAACGGTGCCTGGCGGGCAATCCGTTCGGCCAGTTCAATGGCCCGGGGCAGCAGGTCTTCGCTGGCCATGACCTCCTGCACCAGGCCCAGGCGCAGGGCTTCATGGGCATCGAATTCGTCCCCGGTCAGCAACCAGCGCATGGCATTGCCCCAGCCGGCCAGTTGATGCAGGCGCAGGGTCGCGCCGCCGAAAGGGAAGATTCCGCGTTGCACCTCCATTTGCGCGAAGCGGGTATTGCTGGCGCAGAGATTGATGTCGGAGGCCAGCATCAGCTCGATGCCGATGGTCAGGCAGTAGCCTTGTACGGCGACGATCACCGGCTTGTTCACCCGTGGGCCGCTGAACACGCCCCAGGGGTCGCAGCCACCGGCTGGTGCTTGCCAGCCCTGGGCCAGGGCGGCGCCGACATTGGCCAGGTCCAGGCCTGCGGTGAAGTGCTCGCCGTGGCCGAACACCACCGCCACTCGCGCCTCGCTGCTGGCTTCGAACTCGCCGTAGGCCAGGCTCAACTGGTTGAGCAGCTCGAGGTCGAAGGCATTGCGCTTGGCCACCCGGTCCAGGCCGATAAGGAACAGGTGACCACGTAGTTCACGGCTGACACGGCTGGCACTGGGCTGATTCATGAGCGCTGTCCTGGGAAGAAAGAGGGGAGGTTGGCGCGGGCGGTTTCGTGCACAAAGGTGAACCGTTTAAGCGCGATGACCAACAGCGCCGGGCCTGAGCAAAATAGCGCGCCGCCGAAGTCTGCGCAAAGCCCATGACAATCGGGTGTTCAGCGGATTTTTCCGATAAAAAAAACTCCCTTTTTTGAGTAATTCCGGTATAGTGCGCGCCGGCCTTTAGCCGGGCCACGTTTAGGTAATGCAATTCCCCGAAGTCAGCTTCGGCTGCTTGTCCGCTGCGCGGACTATCCTTGACGATCCATTCATCCAATCGTTTTCGCAAATCCCCGCCGACAAAGCTGCCAGGGTGACTCTTGAGTCTTACACGGCATGCGCAGCTTTGGAGCATGGGTCTTTGCGGATGCACTTAGAGGCAGACCCATGACCCAGGAAATCGGCGGCTTCGCCGCTCTTGAACTTCATCCCAATATTGTCGCTGCAGTAGTCGCTACCGGCTATGAAGAGCCTTCGGCTATTCAGCAGCAGTCGATCCCGATCATCCTTGCCGGTCACGATATGATTGGTCAGGCGCAAACCGGTACCGGTAAGACCGCTGCCTTTGCCCTGCCTATCCTGCACCGCATTGATCCGTCCAAGCGCGAGCCGCAAGCTCTGATCCTGGCCCCAACCCGTGAGTTGGCGCTGCAAGTAGCAACCGCTTTCGAAACCTACGCCAAGCAAATGCCGGGCGTGACTGTTGTGGCCGTCTACGGCGGTGCGCCGATGGGCCCACAACTGAAAGCAATCCGTAATGGCGCACAGATCGTTGTCGCCACTCCGGGCCGTCTGTGCGACCACCTGCGTCGCGACGAAAAAGTCCTGGCCACCGTGAACCACCTGGTTCTCGACGAAGCCGACGAGATGCTCAAGCTGGGCTTCATGGATGACCTGGAAGTGATCTTCAAGGCCATGCCGGAGACCCGCCAGACCGTACTGTTCTCGGCCACCCTGCCGCAGTCGATCCGGGCCATCGCCGAGCGTCACCTGAAGGACCCGAAACACGTCAAGATCCAGAGCAAGACCCAGACCGTCACCGCGATCGAGCAGGCTCACCTGCTGGTTCACGCCGACCAGAAGACCTCTGCCGTTCTGAGCCTGCTGGAAGTTGAAGATTTCGACGCCCTGATCATGTTCGTGCGCACCAAGCAAGCGACCCTGGACCTGGCCAGTGCCCTGGAAGCCAAAGGCTACAAAGCCGCTGCGCTGAACGGCGACATCGCCCAGAACCAGCGTGAGCGCGTGATCGACTCCCTCAAGGATGGCCGCCTGGACATCGTTGTGGCGACCGACGTAGCCGCCCGTGGTCTGGACGTACCGCGCATCACCCACGTATTCAACGTGGACATGCCGTACGATCCGGAGTCCTACGTACACCGTATCGGCCGTACCGGCCGTGCCGGTCGCGAAGGCCGCGCGCTGCTGCTGGTGACTCCGCGCGAGCGCCGCATGCTGCAAGTGATCGAGCGTGTAACCGGTCAGAAGGTTGCCGAAGTTCGCCTGCCGGACGCCCAAGCCGTTCTCGATGCCCGCATCAAGAAGCTGACCAACAGCCTGTCGCCGCTGGTGGCTGATGCTGAAGCGACCCACGGTGATCTGCTTGATCGCCTGACCGCCGACATCGGTTGCAGCCCGCGTGCCCTGGCCGCAGCCCTGCTGCGCAAGGCTACCAACGGTCAAGCGCTGAACCTGGCCGCGATCGAGAAAGAGCGTCCACTGGTGCCCAACAGCGCTCCACGTGGCGATCGTCCTGAGCGTTCCGGTGACCGTCCTGATCGTGGTGACCGTGAGCGTCGCGCGCCAATGCCTCTGGGCGAAGGTCGTGCACGCTGCCGTACCGCGCTGGGTGCCCGTGACGGCATCGCTGCCAAGAACCTTCTGGGCGCGATCCTCAATGAAGGCGGCCTGGCCCGTGAAGCTATCGGCCGCATCCAGGTGCGTGACAGCTTCAGCCTGGTCGAGCTGCCGGAGGATGGTCTGGACCGTCTGCTGACCAAGCTCAAGGACACTCGCGTTGCCGGCAAGCAGCTGAAGCTGCGTCGCTATCGCGAAGATTGATCGGCCCCTGAGCTGATTGATCAGGCATAAAAAATCCCCGACTGGTTCGGGGATTTTTTTTGCCTGTC
The DNA here is from genome assembly GCF_000397205.1 of Pseudomonas protegens CHA0. Lineage (NCBI taxonomy): Bacteria > Pseudomonadati > Pseudomonadota > Gammaproteobacteria > Pseudomonadales > Pseudomonadaceae > Pseudomonas > Pseudomonas protegens. Next base: position 4,892,587 of record NC_021237.1, on the reverse strand, counting down.
ATTTGCCTTGGAGCTGGTGGCCATCAGCCAAATCGGTAGATGTCCATGCCCAGGGCGCCCAGGGTGAAGCCCTGGTGGGCCACGCTGAATTCGCCACCGGCGCCCCGGGCGAAATACAGCGGCAGCAGGTGTTCATCACTGGGGTGGCTGCGCACGGCATTCGGTGCCTGCTGGCGGTAGTCATGCAGGGCCGCCTGGTCATCGGCCGCCAGCTTGTCGATCATCCAGTCGCGAAAGGCCTTGGCCCAGGGTTCGACGCTTTCCGGGCCAACGTGCCAGTCCAGGTCCCGCAGGTTGTGGGTGATGCTGCCGGAGCCGATCAGCAGCACGCCCTGTTCCCGCAGGCCCGCGAGGGCATGGCCGATACGGGTCTGCAGGGCCGGGCCCAGGCGGCTGGGCAGCGACAGCTGGACCACCGGGATGTCCGCCTGCGGGTACATCAGCGACAGCGGTACCCAGGTGCCGTGGTCGAAGGGGCGCTGGCTGTCCAGTTGGGCGGGCAGGCCTTCGGCCTGGAGCAGCTCCACTACCTGGGCTGCCAGTTCCGGATCGCCCGGGGCCGGGTATTGCACGGCAAACAGCGCGGCGGGGAAGCCGCCAAAGTCGTGCCAGGTTTCCGGGTGCGGGTTGCAACTGACCCGCAGATCGGAGCTTTCCCAGTGGGCCGAGACCACCAGGATCGCCCTGGGCCGTGGCAGCTCGGCTGCCAGGCGAGCCAGGGCCGGGCCGCTGGCGCCGGGTTCCAGCGCCAGCATGGGAGAGCCGTGGGAGATGAACAGGCTGGGAAGCATGAAGAGGCTCCTGAAGGTTAAGATGCGCCATCTTCAATCAGATCAATGATCTAAATCTAATATAAGTTTTAGCGCTTTTTTATCGAATTTTAAGGACTTCTCATGCAAGCGGACTTTTGGCAAAAGCGCTGGGAGCGCGATCAGATCGGCTTTCACCTGGCCGAGGTCAACCCTTACCTGCAGCAGTACTGGCCGGCCTTGGGCCTGGCGGCGCAAAGCCGCGTGCTGGTGCCCTTGTGCGGCAAGAGCCTGGACCTGATCTGGCTTGCTGACCAAGGGTTCGAGGTGCTGGGCATCGAACTGGCGGAAAAGGCGGTGGAGGATTTCTTTCGTGAGCACCAGTTGCAGCCGCAAATCAGCCAGCACGGGGTGTTCAAGGTCTACGCCCACGGGCCCATTGAGCTCTGGTGCGGTGATTTCTTTGCCCTGACCGCCGAGGACACCGCTGATTGCACGGCCCTGTATGACCGTGCAGCCATGATTGCCTTGCCCTCGCCCATGCGACAGCGCTATGCCGCTCACCTCAATGGCCTGTTGCCGAATGGCAGCAAGGGGCTGCTGATCACCATGGATTACGCCCAGGAGCAGTTGGACGGCCCGCCATTTGCGGTGCTCGACGATGAGGTCCGGCAACGTCTGGGGGGCGTCTGGCAACTGCAGGTAGAAACGGAGCGCGACATTCTTGGCGAGAGCTGGAAGTTTCTCCAGGGTGGCGTGACCCGGCTGGTGGAGAGGGTCTATCGCCTGAGCAAGCAGGGTGCCGCGAGATAGGTTTTTGGCGGCCAAGCAAAAGGGCGACTTGCGTCGCCCTTTTGGGTATTGCCTTGCACTGGATCAGCCGCGACGACGCAGGGCCTCGATACGCTCTTCCAGCGGAGGGTGGCTCATGAACATGCGAGCCAGGCCCTGCTTGATGCCACCGTTGATGCCGAAGGCATTCAGGGTGTCGGGCATGTGCACCGGCAGGCCCTGTTCCGAACGCAGGCGCTGCAGCGCGCCGATCATCGCGTTGGTGCCGGCCAGACGGGCGCCGGCTTCGTCGGCGCGGTATTCGCGTTTGCGCGAGAACCACATAACGATGGCGCTGGCCAGGATACCCAGAACCAGTTCGGCGAAGATGGTCGCCACGTAGTAGGCGATGCCCTGGCCTTCTTCGTTCTTGAAGATCACCTTGTCGACGAAGTTGCCGATGATCCGTGCGAAGAACATCACGAAAGTGTTCACCACACCCTGGATCAGTGCCAGGGTCACCATGTCACCGTTGGCGACGTGGCCGATCTCGTGGGCCAGCACGGCTTTCACTTCATCGGGCGAAAAACGTTCCAGAAGGCCCTGGCTGACGGCTACCAGCGCATCATTCTTGTTCCAGCCGGTGGCAAAGGCGTTGGCCTCATAGGCTGGGAAAATACCCACTTCGGGCATCTTGATGCCCGCTTCGCGGGACAGTTGCTCGACGGTCTGCAGCAACCATTGCTCATGGCGGGTGCGCGGTTGGGTGATGATCTGCGTGCTGGTGCTCATCTTCGCCATCCACTTGGAGATGAACAGCGAGAACAGCGAACCGGCAAAACCGAAGACCGCACAGAAAATCAGCAGCTGATTGAGGTTCAGATCAACCCCATTGGCCGCCATGAACCCGTTGAAGCCGAAAAGGCTCAGGGTGATGCTGGCAATCAGCACGACCGCAAGGTTAGTGGCCAAAAACAGCAGGATTCGCATCATGGTTGTAGAAATCTCCTCAAGCTAAAGATGTAGCGTACTGCGGGGTATATAAGGTGCGGCAACCGCCTATTCAATACGGCTTCTATTTCAAACTGTGTCGCACAGGCCGGGTCTAGACGCTTGTAGTTCAATGCCATGAGCCAACGCCAGGGCGGCCGCCACCCGGCTGCGGTGCAGAGGTGTGACAGTGGGCAGGACGGAAAGTGCAAGCTTATAGAAGGGGAGTGGAGCAGGGCAGTGAAGATGTGTTGCTGAATTAATCGCAGTGCGACCAGAGAAGGATCGCACTGCGATTTTTCCGTTACTGGCGGTAGGACTTGAGGAAGCTGCCGATCCGACCAATGGCCTGCTCCAGGTCATCCACCCGCGGCAGGGTCACGACGCGGAAGTGATCCGGCCATGGCCAGTTGAAGGCCGTGCCTTGCACCACCAGGAGCTTTTCCGAGAGCAGCAGGTCGAGGACGAACTTCTCGTCGTTGTGGATCGGGCAGATCTTCGGGTCGATCCGCGGGAAGGCATACAGCGCGCCCATGGGCTTGACGCAACTGACTCCGGGAATGTCGTTGAGCAGTTCCCAGGTACGGTTGCGCTGTTCCAGCAGGCGGCCCGGGGGCAGCACCAGGTCGTTGATGCTCTGGTAGCCGCCCAGTGCGGTCTGGATGGCGTGCTGGCTGGGCACGTTGGCGCACAGGCGCATGTTGGCCAGCATGTCGATGCCTTCGATGTAGCTCTGGGCGTGCTGCTTGGGACCGGAAATGGCCACCCAACCGGAACGGAAACCGGCTACCCGATAGGACTTGGACAGGCCGTTGAAGGTCAGGCACAGCAGGTCCGGGGCCAGCGAGGCGGTGCAGATGTGCACGGCGTCATCGTAGAGGATCTTGTCGTAGATCTCGTCCGAGAACACCACCAGGTTGTGCTGGCGGGCCAGCTCCAGCATGCCCAGCAGCACTTCCCTGGGGTAGACGGCGCCGGTGGGGTTGTTCGGGTTGATGATCACCAGGGCCTTGGTGTTCGGGGTGATCTTGGCCTTGATGTCGGCCAGGTCCGGCCACCAGTTGGCCTGCTCGTCGCACAGGTAGTGCACCGGGTTGCCGCCGGCCAGGCTCACCGCGGCGGTCCACAGCGGGTAGTCGGGGGCCGGCACCAGCACTTCGTCGCCGTTGTTGAGCAGGGCCTGCATGGCCATCACGATCAGCTCGGAAACACCGTTGCCCAGGTAGATGTCTTCGATACCGATGCCTTCCACCTGCTTCTGCTGGTAGTACTGCATCACCGCCTTGCGGGCACTGAACAGGCCCTTGGAGTCGCTGTAGCCCTGGGCAGTGGGCAGGTTGCGGATCACGTCCTGGAGGATTTCGTCCGGCGCTTCGAAACCAAAGGGCGCCGGGTTGCCGATATTCAGCTTGAGGATGCGGTGGCCTTCCTCTTCCAGACGTTTGGCGTGCTTGAGCACTGGGCCGCGTATGTCATAACAGACGTTGGCGAGCTTGTTCGATTTGCTGACCTGCATGGCGATGTGTTCCCGAAAATGAACGATCCAGGCGGAGGATGAACTACCGTACTGGGAATCCTGCCGTGTCACACCGGCCTGTAACCCGCACCGGCTGCGGCAAAATCCGTTTGAATGGGTGTAACGCGGCTGCCAGACTGGCGTCTGACGAGGCGCAATCATACGTGCCGCCCGATCCGTGGAAAAGACACAGATCGGGCTTTTTCCGTTGCAGAGGAAGGACCATGGAAAAGCTGGAAAAAACCCTGGAAGAATGGCGGTCGATGCTCGACCCGGAGCAGTACAACGTCTGCCGGCTCAAGGGCACCGAACGGCCCTTCTCGGGCAAGTACAACGGCACCAAGACCGATGGGGTTTATCACTGCATCTGCTGCAATGAGCCGCTGTTCGATTCCAAGGCCAAGTTCGATTCCGGGTGTGGCTGGCCGAGTTTCTACGAGCCCATTGCCGACAGCGCCATGGTGGAGATCCGTGACATGAGCCACGGCATGATCCGTACCGAAGTGGTCTGCGCCAAGTGCGACGCGCACCTGGGCCACGTGTTCCCGGACGGCCCGCCGCCCACCGGCCTACGTTACTGCATCAACTCGGTGTGCCTGGACCTGGTGCCGCGCTGACCGGTTGGCGATTCTTCGGAATCGCCTTTTTTCAATTAAATTGCATGCAATTTAATTGAGCGCTATTTTGCTGCCTCTTACTTCCACACATGGAGTTGCCGTCATGACCGACTCACTGCTGACCATTCCCTGCACCACCATCAAGGGTGAACAAAAGACCCTGGCGGACTTCGCCGGCAAGGCCGTGCTGGTGGTCAACACTGCCAGCAAGTGCGGCTTCACCCCGCAATACAAGGGGCTCGAAGAGCTGTGGCAGACCTACAAGGACCAGGGGCTGGTGGTATTGGGCTTTCCCTGCAACCAGTTCGGCAAGCAGGAACCAGGCAACGAAGGGGCGATCTCCGAGTTCTGCGAGCTCAACTACGGTGTGAGTTTCCCGCTGTTCAAGAAGATCGAGGTCAATGGCGCCGGGGCCCATCCACTGTTCGCTCAGTTGAAAAAGCGCGCACCCGGCGTGCTCGGCTCCCAAGGCATCAAGTGGAACTTCACCAAGTTCCTGATCGGCCAGGACGGCAAGCTGGTCAAGCGTTTCGCTCCGGCAACCAAACCCCAGGACCTGAGCCGCGAGATCGAAGCCCTGCTCAAATGAACGACCTGTCCGTGGATTCACTGAAACTCGATTCCCAGCTGTGCTTCAAGCTGTACGCCGCCTCGCGGGCGGTGGTCCGTGGCTACAAGCCGATGCTCGACCGCTTGGGCCTGACCTACCCGCAGTACCTGGTGATGCTGGTGCTGTGGGAATGGCAGGCAACGCCTCCGTCCCTGCCGACGGTCAAGGCCCTGGGCGAGCGCCTGGCCCTGGATTCCGGGACCCTGACCCCGTTGCTCAAGCGCCTGGAGCAGTTGCAACTGGTGCAGCGCCAGCGGTCCGAGCGCGACGAGCGCGAGGTGCACTTGAGCTTGAGCGATAGCGGCCTGGCGCTGCGTGAGCAGGTGCCGCCGCTGAAGGCGGCGCTGCTGTGCGACAGCGGGATCGATCTGGACAACCTCGATCAGTTGCGCGCCGGCCTGGATCAACTGCTGCAGCAGATCAAAGCTTTGTCGTAGTCGGCACCCAGAGGTCGAGCAGGGCGATCAATTCTTCGCGACGGAACGGTTTGGCCAGGTAGTCGCTCATGCCGGCGGCGCGGCAGCGTTCACGCTCCTCGGGCATGGCGTTGGCAGTCAGGGCGATGATCGGCAGATCCGGCCAGCGCCCGCTGCGCCGGATCTGCCGGCTGGCTTCGTAGCCATCCATGACCGGCATGTTGCAGTCCATCAGCACCAGATCGAAACGATGCAGCTCCAACTGGTTGAGGGCTTCGGCGCCATGGGCGGCCACGGTCACCGCGCAGCCGAGCTTGCTCAGCATGCCCTTGGCCACCAGTTGGTTCACCGGGTTGTCCTCCACCAGCAGAATGTCCGCCCGGCGCCGTTGCACCGGCATTTCCAGCTGGGCGTCGTTGAGGGTGATGGTTTCCCCCAGCAACGAGCGTCGCAGGGTCTGATACAACGCATTGCGCGCCAGGGGCCGGGCCTGCTGTTGCAGTGGCGCCAGGGCGTTGGCCTCTTCGCTGGGCAGGAAGCTGCCATAGGCGGTCACCAGCAGGATTGGCGCGCGGATCGCCGGGCGCAGGCCGAACAGGCATTCCGGGCAGTCGGTGATCAGCAGGTCGGGGTCGAGGCCGGCCAGGGAATCCTCGATATCACAGCGCTGATAGCTCAGGCCCCAACTGGGCAGCAGGCTGGCCAGCAGCTCGGCGAGGCCGCTGCCGGCCTCGGTGATGGCGATGATCTTCCCGGCCAGCGCCGGCGGCGGGGCGGCCGGAGTGTGGCAGGGCAGCGGCAGGTCGGCGCAGAACTGGCTGCCGAAGCCGACTTCCGAACTGATGCTCAGGCGGCCGTCCATGGCTTCGCAGAGGTTGTAGGTCAGGGCCAGGCCCAGGCCGGTGCCTCCGTATTGGCGAGTGATGCCGGCGCCGGCCTGGGTATAGGGCTGGAAGATGCGCACCTGGGCTTCCTGGGCGATGCCGATGCCGGTGTCGCAGATCTCGATGCGCACCCCGTCGCCCAGGGTGCTCAGGCGCACATCGACGCGGCCGAAACGGGTGAACTTGAGGGCGTTGGACAGCAGGTTGCTGACGATCTGCCGCACTCGGGTCGGGTCCCCCAGTACCAGGGCGGGGAAGTCCGGGGCGATCAGGCAGGCCAGCTCCACGCTGGCCGCGGCGTTTTGCGACAGCAGGTTGGCGGTGTCCTCCACCAGTACCCCGAGATCGAAGGGAATTCGCTCCAGCTCCAGTTGCCCGGCGTCGAACTTGGACATGTCGAGAATATCGTTGAGCAATTCCACCAGGACCTTGCCGGAGTCATGGGCAATCGACAGCTGCTGGCGCTGCTCGGGGTTCAGCGGGCTGTCCAGGGACAGCGCGATCATCCCCAGCAGGCCATTGAGCGGGGTGCGAATCTCGTGACTCATGTTGGCCAGAAACGCCGCCCGCGCCTGGGCCATGTCCAGGGCAGTGCGCCGGGCGATCTCCAGTTCCTCGTTGGACTGGCTGAGCCGGGCATTGCTGGCCTTGAGCTCGGTGGTGCGGGCCGAGACGATGTTCTCCAGCTGCCCGAGGTATTCGGTCAGGCGGTTCTCGGCGTTGCGCCGCTGCTGGATCTCGGTGGCCATGATGTCGAACTGCTGGTTGGCCACCTTGACCAGCACCCCGACTTCGTCGTTCTCGTGGCCATGGGGAAAGTCCAGCTTGGCCTGTTTCGGGCTGCGCGGGTCGCGGCTGCTGAGCTCGCGGATCACCCGCACCAAGGGCTTGGTCAGCATCACGTAGAACAGCGCCAGGAGAATCCCGGTGAGGATCAGGCTGCGGGCGAACCCGTTGATCAGGGTGACTTCGGCACGCCGCAGGAAACGGCTGCCGAAGGCGTAGGTATCCACATCCAGGTGCAGGGTGCCGAGGGACTCCTCCGGCAGGTGGCTCAGATACAGGCGATCCTCGAACTGGCGATCGGCGCCGAACAGGAAGTCGCTGATGGCCCGATAGCGGCTCTGTTGCGGTGGCCGTTCGACGTTGGCCAGCAGGGTATTGTTGTTGTCGATCAATTGCGCGCGAATGATCGCCGGGGAGCGCAGCAGGCCCAGGGTCAATTCCTGGGCCAACTCGGCGTCGATGTTGTAGGCGATGCGCGAGGCCGGATTGTGGCTGATTTCCAGCAGCGATTGGATTTCACGATTGATGGAGGCGTCTTCGCTGGCATAATCGATGCCGATTTGCAGCAGACTGAGCGCGGTCCCCAGAATGAAACCCACCAGCACGGTGAGCCGGGCCTGTTTATAGGACAGGCGGTTGGTGAACTTGATATCCATGGGGGGTTGAACCACTTTCGTTTCCCTTCGCTGCGCAAGCATAGCTGATCATTTTTGGTTGCCGGGCTGGCCGGGCAGCAGCTGATAAAGCGATAGACCCCTTGATCGGGATTGCGTTTGCTCTGTGTGCCGCATCATTACCTTGAACGTGCCTGAGGAAAAGTCGTGGATGCTCGATTGAATGCATTTCTTGAACGTGCCGATGCGGTTCTGGCGCGGATTGAACCCTTGTTGCCCACCCTGCGCCAGCCCATCGACTGGAATCAGTGCCTGGCGGCCCGCTGGCAGCGTGAAGGGCGCAGCGGTTTCCTGCTGCCGCTGGAAGTCAGCCTGGACATGCGCCTGAGCGACCTGATCGGGGTCGACAAGCAGCGTGAGCAACTGGCGCGCAACACCCAGCAGTTCCTTGACCGCCTGCCAGCCAACCATGCCCTGCTCTGGGGTTCGCGTGGCACTGGCAAGTCTTCCCTGGTACGGGCCCTGCTGGCCGAGCACGCCAAGGGCGGCCTGCGGCTGATCGAGATCGAGCGTGACCACCTGGCGGACCTGCCGCGGGTGGTGGAACAGCTGGTCAAGCTGCCCCAGCGTTTCGTGCTGTTCTGCGATGACCTGTCGTTCGAGGCTGGCGAGGGCGATTACCGGGTGCTCAAGAGCGTGCTCGACGGCTCCCTGGAGCAGGCCCCGGAGAACGTGCTGCTGTACGCCACCTCGAACCGCCGGCACCTGGTGCCGGAAAAGGAAAGCGACAACGAGAACTGGAAGCGCGTCGACGGCGAGCTGCATCCCAGTGAAGCCGTGGAAGACAAGATCGCCCTGTCGGACCGTTTCGGCCTGTGGCTGTCGTTCTATCCCTTCACCCAGGAGCACTTCCTCAACGTGGTGGAGCACTGGATCGGCGAACTGGCGCGCAAGGCCGGCCTCGACTGGCAGCGTGACGAAGAACTGGACATCCTCGCGGTACGCTGGGCCACCGGCCGGGGCAACCGCAATGGCCGTTGTGCCTATCAATTTGCCCGCTATTGGGTGGGCCTGCAGTTGTTGGAGCAAAAAGCATGATCGATTTGCAAAGCGCCGGCCAAGGCCTGGACGGTTACGGGCTGCTGTGCGCGCAGTTGGAGTCGCTGCTGGCCGATGAGCGTGATTTCATCGCCAACGCCGCGCAGTTCTCAGCCTTCCTCTATAGCCAGCTGGAGGACCTGAACTGGGCGGGGTTCTACCTCAACCGCAACCAGGAGCTGGTGCTCGGGCCGTTCCAGGGGCAGATCGCCTGCGTGCGGATTCCGTTTGGCCGCGGCGTCTGCGGTACCGCGGCGGCGACTCTGCAGACCCAGCGGGTGGAAGATGTGCACGCCTTTGCCGGGCACATTGCCTGTGACAGCGCCTCCAACAGCGAGCTGGTGGTGCCGCTGGTCAAGGACGGCCGGTTGATCGGCGTGCTCGACCTGGACAGCCCGAAGCTGGCGCGCTTCGGTGTTGCCGACCAGGCGGGAATCGAGCAACTGGCGGCGATCTTTCTGCGCCTGAGCGACTGCTGAAGCCCTCAGGTGCTCAAGCCCGCCTTCTTGAGCAGTGAATCCTGGTCCACCGGGTCGACCTGTTGCGGCGTCAGGAAACGCTCCGCGTAGCGCTGGTAGATCCGCTGCTGGATGAACAGCTCGAACAGCTCGGGATCGATATGGGCATCGCGGCACATCATGGCCATGATGTTCAGCGCCTCGCTCAGGGTCTTGCCCCTTTTGTAGGGGCGGTCTGCCGCCGTCAGGGCCTCGAAGATGTCGGCGATGGCCATCATCCGCGCGGGCAGGCTCATCTGTTCGCGCTTGAGCTGCTTGGGGTAGCCGGTGCCGTCCATCTTCTCATGGTGGCCGCCGGCGATCTCCGCCACGTTCTGCAAGTGGCTGGGGAAGGGCAGGTGCTCGAGCATGATGATGGTCTGCACGATGTGGTGATTGATCACATAGCGTTCTTCGGCCGTCAGCGTGCCCCGGGCAATGCTCAGGTTGTACAGCTCACCACGGTTGTACTTGTGGCTGGGCACCTGCAGTTTGAAGCCCCAGGGGTTGTCCGCCGCCATGACTTCCGTGGCGCTGCGCTCCAGCAGGTGTTCGGGCTTGTCCGCCAGTAGCGGTTCCAGCACCGGCAGGCTCGGCGCCGGGGTGCGTTCCTGGCGCTGGTTCTCCTCCCAGGAAACCCCCAGGCGATCGTCCAGGGTCCGGCTCCAGGTGCGTTGGGCGATGCGCTGCAGGCGCTGCTGATCGGCCTCGGCCATGAATTCGGTGCCCATGTTGCAGCGGGCGACAAAGGTGAAGTCATCGTCCAGGGCCAGCAGCCGGGCCTCGCGCTCGGCGGCAAGAGGCTGTTCGTCGCCGCCCAGGGCCAGGGCGCGCCAGTAGTCGATCCAGGCGTCGCGCTTGAGCACCTCGAAGCGGGTGCGGATTTCGTGGATGCGGTTGTTCAGGGTTTCCAGCTTGGTGGCTTTGTCCACCACGTATTCCGGGGTGGTGACCTTGCCGCAGTCGTGCAGCCAGGCGGCGATGTGCAAGGCTTCCCACTCGTCCTCGCCGGGCTGGTAGGCAGCGAATCGCGGGTCCTGGCTGGCGGCGGCCGCCTCGGCCAGCATCAGGGTCAAGGCCGGTACCCGCTGGCAGTGGCCGCCGGTGTAGGGGCTCTTGGCGTCGATGGCCCCGGCCAGCAACTGGATAAAGGCATCCAGCAACTGTTTCTGCTTGTTCTGCAGGCGCTGGCTCTCGATGCACAGGGCGGCGGTGGCGGACACGGCCTGGATAAAGGCGATGCGGTCCGGGCTGAGTTTGTCCAGGTCGGCCTCGGCGCCGCTGTCCACCAGGAACAGCAGGAGCATGCCTATGGTTTCGTTGTGCCGGTTGCGCAGGCGGATGCCCACCAGGTGCGCACTGGGGCTGTCCAGGGCCAGCAACACGCTCTGCAGGTCCGCGGCCTGATCGAATCCCAGGGTGGTGACCACGTTGTCGTTGTGGGTCAGTTGGCTCAGCCACTCGGGAGTCCGGCTGTCCGCCAGTTCCCGGGAGCCGATGGGGAACTGCGTCATGTCCTGGGGCTGGCCATCGATGATCAGCCCATGGGGCTCCAGGCGCGTGCCCTTGCTTTCACAGAGGTAGATCAGGCCGGCCTGGGCCTGGGCGATCTTCACGGTCTCGAACAGCACCCGTTGCAGCAGCGGGTCGAAACGGGTTTCGGCGGACAGGCTGGCGTTGATCTCGAAAAAGCTCGCCAGGGTGTCTTTCATCCGCGCCATCGAGATGCTCAGTTGATCAACCTCCAACACCGGTGAACGCCGGGAAACCGGATAGTCGAAATCGAAACTGCGGATCGCGTCGGCCTCCTGCACCAGGGCGTGTAGCGGCCGTACCAGGACCCGGGAGATCAGCCAACCAAGGGGCAGGCACAGCAGCAGGGTGGTGAGGGTAATCAGCGCGCCTTGCCAGCGCAGGCGATAGGCGTCGGCCAGAAGTTCGTCCTCGGGCACCAGCAGCGCCAGCTGCAAGCCGCCGGGGCCACCCTCGGAGATATGGCCGCTGGCGACAATCCAGCTGCGCCCCTGGGCCTGCAGATGGCCGCCTTCGGTCTGGCCACGCATCAGGGCAGCGAGCGCCGGGCTCAGGTCGTTCGCCTTGACCAGCCGCGCACTGCGTTGTTCCGGCAGCAGCTTCTGGCTGTCCGGGTAGGCCACGACGTTGCCCTGGTCATCCAGCAGGGCAACCTCGGTGGAGGGTGTGACGCGGTGCTTGGCCAGGGTCGAGGACAGCTGTTCCAGGGTCAGGTCGGCGGCGATCACGGCCATCTTGCCGCTGTGCCGGGCCAGGGTGGTGCCGACGTTCTGGGTGGAAAAGAACACATAGGGGCGGGTAGTGATCTGGTCGGCGTCGCCCCGGGCGCTGGAGAACCAGTCGCGGTTACGTGGGTCGTAGCGCTCGTCGGGGTGCTCCAGGCGGTCGATCAATACCAGCGCGGGGTCATAGAACAGCGATTGGGAATGGACTTGGCCGGTGCGGGAGTCGCGTTCGATGCTCCACACCTCGTAGGCGCTGTTCTGCGGGGCCTGGCGCCTTTCGCGGATCTGCGGATTGCGCAGTGGCCGCACCATGAAGAAATCGCCATTGGCGTAGCCCAGGTACAGCGAAGCCAGGTCCGGGTTGTCCAGCAGGGCCTGGCTGAAAGGCCGCAGCAGGGTCAGCCGGTCTTCCAGGTTCGCCGCCTGGGCCGCCGGCGAACCCGCCAGCAGGCTGAGCAGATGGCGCATGGGATCGTAGGTGGCCTTGACGTCGCTGCGTACATCCAGCTCGATGCGCTGGAAAAGCTTTTCACTGCTGTCGAGGATCAGCCGCGTGGTCTGCTGGTAGTTGTAGAGGCCCAGCACCACACCCGTCAGGAGCAACAGCAAGGTGAACATTGCACTGATATGGATATGCAGAGGAAAGCGGCGTTGTGCTAAGGCAGGGGTGCTCAGCATTCCAATTCACTCCAAAGGCACACGAGGCATGGCTCAGGACCCAAGCATAGTTAAGGCTGGCATTGCCTGCCTTGGCTTTACCGGGGGCCGAGGGTGTCGAGGAAACCGTCGCTACGGGTTTCATGGGTGTGGCTGACGGCGAGGCAATACTGGCCTTTTGCTATTTTCCTGGCAAGAGGCAGGCCGGGTTGCTTCGCGGGGCAGCGCAGGTTGCGATTGAGCCTGGCCTTCGAGGTGTCGGTGCAGGGATTGGGCAAGGCGTATCAGGGCCAGGTCCAGGGCGCGCACAGCGGTGCTGATGACGGTAGCCCCGGCCCGTTCCAGGCAAGCCCGCTCCAGGTTTTCACAGCAGTTCTGCAAGGGGGTGGCCCGGACCATCAGCGCCGAGCCCCTGATCTTGTGGGCCAGCTCCAGCAGGGCGGTGAAATCGTCGGGCGGGATCCTCCCCAGCAGGTGGCGATCCTCACGGCAACACTGCGACAGTTTTTCCAGCATGCTCCGGACAAGCTGCGGCTTGCCATGGGTCAGGGTGAACAAGGCCTCGATGCTGAAACTGTCCGGCCTTGGCAGGGGGTGCAGCGTCGCCAGGCGTGAGCCCAGCAACTCCAGCCCCAAGGGCTTGCACAGGCAATCGTGCATGCCGGCATCCAGGCCACGCTGATGCGTCTGCGGGTCGTTGCTGGCGCTGCAGCCGATCAGGTTGACCGCCGGCCCGGAGCCTTCGCTGCGGCGTATGGCCTCGGCCAGTTGGTAGCCATTCATCAAGGGCATGTTGCAGTCGACGATCAGCAGGTCGAAGTCGCCCTCGTGCCATAGCTGATAGGCCTGCAACCCGTTCCCGGCGCAGGTGACCCGGTGCCCGAGGTGCTCCAGTTGCCCTTGCAGCAAGGTCAGGCTGGCAGGGTGATCGTCTGCCAGCAGCACATCCAGCGGCAGTTGGGCAGCAGCCGGCGTGGCGGCGACGGGCCTGGGGGCGACGGCCGTGCGGCCGGGCAAGGTCAGCCTGACCTGCACTTCGCATCCGGGGCCCGTGCGGCCGTGCAGGCTCAGGCTGCCCCCCATCTGCAGGCAAAGCTGATGGCTGATGGGCAGGCCGAGGCCACTGCTGTCCCGTGGCGACTGGCTGGTCGGTTCCACCTGGGCGAAGGGCTGCAACAGGCGCTGGCGCTCCTGTGGGGGAATGCCGATGCCGGTGTCCAGCACCCGCAGCAGCAGGTCGAAGTGCCCGGGGCGCGCCGCCGGCAGCAATTGCAGCTTGACCTGCACCTTGCCCTGTCGGGTGAACTTGAGGGCATTGCTCAACAGGTTGGTCAGGATCTGCTTGAAACGCAGGCCATCTACCAGTACCTGGGGTTCGGGGGATGGGGCCTGGAACTCCAGGCTCAGGTCCAGGTTCTTCTGCCGGGCCAGGGCCTGGAACACCCCCAGCACTGCCTCGGCGCTGTGGCTCAGGCAGGTCCAGGCCGGGTTCAGTTGAAGTTGCCCGGACTCGATCCGGCTGATGTCCAGCAGGTCGCCGAGCAGCTCCCGCAGGTCACTGGCGGCACCCAGGGCCAGCTCCAGGGAACCACGGTTGGCTGAGCCGTCCTCGGTGCGTTGCAGCACCAGTTCCAGGAGGCCGATGAAGGCGTTCAGTGGTGTGCGGATCTCATGGCCAAGGTGGCCGAGGAACTGGCCTTTCAGGCGGTTGGCCCGCTCGGCCTGCTGCAGGCTGGTGCCCAGGGTTGCCACCGTCTGTTGCAGCGCCTGGACCTGTTGCCGGTGTTGGCGCAGTTGCCGGTACAGGCAGGCCAGGCCCAGCCCGGCAGCAATCGACAGCAACAGCAGGGCAGCAACGCCCATCGGCAGCAGGGCCGGGGTCATGGCCAGGGTACCCGGCACATCGGGGAAGGGGCTGGCTGGCGGTTCATATCAATGCGTTACGCTTGGCCATGTCCACCAGCTCACTCATCGAGGTGGTCGCCAGTTTCTGCATGATGCGTTTCTTGTAGGTGCTGACGGTCTTGTTGCTGAGAAACATGCCGGCGGCAATTTCCTTGTTGGTCTGGCCCATGGCGAACAGCTGCAGGACCATCAATTCCCGGTCATTGAGTGAGTTGAACTGCGCCAACTCCAGTGGCGAGCCAAAAGTGATGCGGTCAACCTGCAGGGCCTGGCTGGGGAAGTAGTTGTAGCCGCTGCAGATTGCCTTGATGGCGCTGAGCAGCTCGCTCATGTCCTCCTGTTTGCAGACGTAGCCGCAAGCCCCGGCGCGCATGCAGCGGTTGGCGAACAGGGCAGCGGACTGGGCGGTCAGGACCAGGATCCGCGAGCGCCTCGGCATATTGCCGAGGCGCTCCAGCAGCTCCAGCCCGTCCAACTTGGGAATGCAGATATCGAGGATGACCAGGTCCGGTTCGCAATCACGGACCATTTGCAGTGCATCGACGCCGTTATCGGTTTCACCAACGATCGAATACCCCTCGTGCTCCAGCAGGATGCGAATGGCCATGCGCACCACGGGATGATCATCAATGATTAGTACCGAGCCCATACAGGCCTCCAGCCGACCAATGGAAAGCCCGAACGTTAGCCCAGCTGGTGGAGGGGAAAAGTGGCGAAAGTGCGGTTAGACGCAATCTAGGAAGCGCCTTACACAGAATAAGGGGAGGGATTACAGGCGGGTGGCATCTAATGGAAGTTCAACAGGGTGGGGCACCCAGGCCGCCCTCCCAGGAAGGAGGGCGGCCATGACCTCATGGCGTTTTCTGATCGATACCGGCTTGCAGCAGCTGGCTGTTGCTGTGGCCGCCGACACGCAGCGGGCCGAGGTTGAACACCTGGTCCTTGCTGGTAGCCTCGTCCTGTTTGCGGGTCAGCTCGCTACCGGCGCCCAGGGCCAGGTTGACCGGTGACTTGGACAGGTTGAGCCCGGCGTCGACACGGTAGTCCGAGCCGGCCAGGGCGTTGCTGGTGACCTTGGAGCCCCCCAGGTCGACCCGGCCCTCGCTGGCACCGATGCGTGCACCGGTGAGCGTGGTTTCGCCGCTGACCCGCAGATTCACCCCTTGCTGGCCACGGATGCCCGAGGCCTGCTCCACACTGTCCTTGCCAGCATGGCTGAAGCCCAGGTTCAAGGTCGGGGTGTAGGAGGTGTTGCCGCTCTTGTCGCCGAACAGTACGCCTTCTGCGGTGTTGGCCACCTTGCTGCCGGTGGTGTTCTTCTCGCTGACCGAGTAGCTGTCGCTGGTTTTCGGCCAGAAACGTTCCTTGAGGCTGGAGAAGCCATTGCCCACGGCGTCGGCCTTGTCGGCCAGGTAGCTCTTGGCCTTGTCCACACCGTTGCCAAAGGCGCCACGGGGCTCGGGGTTGACGTCGTAGCTGCCGCTGCGGCTGAGCTTCTCGCCCAGGCGTTCCTTGGCGTTGTTGGCCTGGGCGACCACGCTGTCCTTGGCCGAGCCGAGTTTGTCGACGCCCTTGTCGACGGCGTTCTCCAGTTTCTCGCGGTGCTTGTCGAAGCCTTTCTCGGCCTTGGCCTTCAGGTCGTCCTTGAGCGGGCCGGCCGGCTTGGCCAGCTTGTCCACCAGCCCGGGCTGGTTCTTCGCCACTTCCAGCTTGGCGTCGATATTGACCTGGGTGCTGCGCAGGCGGTCCTGGCGGCTTTCGATGTCGAGGCGGCCACCGATGGCTCCGTCGACCCGTTGCGCGTCGATGTTGGCCCCGGCCAGATGCACGTTGCCGGCGCTGTTGAGGACCACCTGGTCGGCCTTGATCAGGCTGTTGTGCTGGGTGGTGCTCTGGCGCTGGTCGACGTCGATCTTGGCCCGGGCGTTGATCCCGCGGTCGATTTTCGGCGAGTCGTGCTCGCTGGCATCGGCCAGGGTGGTCTTGCCCATGCTGCCACCGGCGCCCAGGGTCAGGCCCCAGTTGTCATGGGCCTGGGTAGAGTGCGCCGACTCCTGGAAGATGCCGCCCTGGGCCGCATCCAGGACGACCTTGCCGGCATCGATCCGGGTGCCCTGCAAGTGAATCGCGTCGTCGCCGGTGGCGGCGCTGCCCAGCAGGACCTGGCCCTGGCTGTAGAGTTGCGCGCCGCGCTGGCTCTGGTCGTTTTCAGAGACCCGGCCAATGTTGAAGTTGGCGCTGAGGTTGGCGCTCTTGCCGCTGCTTTGCTCGCTGCTGGTTTTACTGGCACCGGCGGTGAGCCCGCCACCCAGGTTGCTGCCCTGGCTGGTGTGGGTGTCCACGGCGGCTTGCAGGTCCAGTTTGCCGCCAGCGTCCAGGCGGATATCGCCGGTAGGCCGTGCCGCGTTGCCGATCTGCGTGCCTTGCAGCGTCAGGTTGGCGCCGCTGTCGAGCTGCACCGGGCCCTGGCCCTGGATGCTGGCAACCCGCGCCTGGCTGTCCTGCTGCTCCAGGCTCTTGTGGTCCAGCTGGACACCGGCACCCAGGTTGAGGTTGCTGCCGTTGCTGCCCGGGGTGGTGCCCAGGGTCAGCGAGGCGTCGCCACGCAGGCTGGAGTTGCTGCTGCTCTGGCGGTCATGGGCCTGGTTCAGCGCCAGTTCACCGCCGCTCTTGAGCGTCACGCCACCCTGGCCGCCGTTGAACTGGCTGCCTTCGAAGCGCCCGTCGCCGGCCAGCTGGATGTCCACGCCCTGGCTGGCGTTGTAGCTGCCGACCTGGGCCTGGTCCTTGCTGCTGGTGACGGTACTGCTGCCACCGGCGCCGCTGCCGCGGATGTTCAGGTCCTCGCCGGTATTGGTGTAGACCCGCACGCCGGCCTTGGCATCCAGGGCCTGTTCGCTGCTGCTGGTGCTGTTGCTGGCGGCGCTGGCCAGCAGGCTGTCGGCGCTGATTTTCACCGCGCCATCAGTGGCACGGTACTGGGTGCCCTGGTCCTGCAGTTGGCCTTTGACCTTGACCTCGACCTGGCCACCGCTCAACTGGCTGACCACCGCGGTGCCGCTGCTGCTGTCCAGCTGGCGGTTCTGGTGGCTGACGTCCACGTCCAGCCCGACGTTGGGCTGTTCCAGGGCATCGAGTACTCCCGGTTGATGGAACTTGCGTTGGGCCACGCCCTGGATGGCCTTCTCGATCGGCCGGGTGATGCCCTTGTATTCAACGTTGGCGCCGACATCCACTGCCCAGTTGTTGTCCTGGTGGTGGCTGGTTTCGCTGTTGCGGGCGGCCTTGTTCACCACCTCGCCGGCGTTGACCTGCAAGGTACCGCCAGCCTTGACCTGGGCCCCTTCGGTGGTCAGGCGGTTGCCGGCGTTGATGGTCAGGTTGCCGCTGGCGCCGATGTTGCTGGTTTGCGCGGTGCTCTTGCTGCTGCTGTCCTGGCTGCTGTTGTGCGCCACTTCCACGCCGTTGCCGGCCCGGTCCAGGCCGCCGGTGTAATAGAAGCCGCCGCCGGTGGTGGTGCTGTCGCTGTGCTTCTCGGTTGTGTTGTCCGCGGCCAGCAACTGCACATGCTTGCCGCTCAGGCTGGCATCGCCGGCCGTGGCCGCAAGGTCGCTGCCTTGCACCTTGAGATCTTCGCCGGCAGTGACCGCCAGGGTGCCGCCGGTGAGGCTGGAGGCCTGTTGCCGGGTGCTGTCGCTGCTGTCGTTGCGCTGCTGATCCTGGTAGCGCACCCCGGCCCGGTATTGGCCGGTGCCCGGTGCATTTTCCTTGGCGTAGGCGTCGAAGCCGCGCTTCTGGGTGCTGCTGCTGTCGTGCTGGGTGTCTTCGGCGGCCGCGACCTTGATCGTGCCCTTGGCGCTGGCGTCCAGTGCCCCTGCTGCGGCGACCTGGGAGCCGCTGACGGTCAGGTCCTCGGCGCTCTGCAACTTGAGGTTGCTGTCCGAGCGCAACTGGCTGCCGACCGTGGTGCTGCCCTTGTTCTGCTGGCGGCTCTCGTCCTTGGCAATGCCGAAGAACTTGCTGTCCTTGCTGTGGTTGTTGCTGTGGGACGTGTCCCGCACGCCGTCGATGGTCAGCGCGCCCTTGTCACTGATGACGCTGGCCTCGGTACCGCCGCGGGCCTGGCTGCCGCTGATACGTACGCTGTCGGCGCGCACGATCAGCTTGCCGTCGGCGTTGACCTTGCTGCCCTGGTTCTGGGTCTTGCCCTGGTCGCCGTCGGCGTTCTTGCCGAAGAAGCCACCGCCCACCAGGTCGCCGGAGTAGCGCTGGTTGCTCTGGCTCTGCTGGCGGCTGGCGCTGGTGATGTCGACGTCCTTGGCGCTCAGCAGGATGTCGCCCTGGCTGTGCAGCTCGGCGCCCTGCAGTTGCAGTGTCTGCTGGCTGGTCAGTTCCAGCTGCTTGCCGCTCTTGAGCTGGCTGGTGACGGTGCGCTGCTCGCTGCTGGCGTTGTCCCAGTTTTCCTTCCACAGGTGCTTGCGATGCTGGCCCTGGTCACGCTGGGTGTGGGTCTCGGTGGCAGCGGTCAGGCGCAGGTCGCCGCCGCTTTGGGCGCTCAGGCGATTGCCGGCCTCGACGCTGCTGCCCTGGATCTGGGTGCTGGCGCCGGAATTCAGCTCGGCATCCTGCCGGGCGACGACCTTGTTACCGTGCTGGCGGCTGTCGCTGTCGGTGTGGGTACTGTCGTAGGTTTCCCAGGTGATGCCGATGGTGCTGTTTTCCCATTGCTGGCGTTTTTCCTGGAGCTTGCGGCTTTCGATGCTGCTCAGGGTCAGGTTGCGCCCGGCGTCGAGCTTGACGTTGCGGCCACTGACATCGGTGGCGGCCAGGGTCAGGTCCTTGGCTCCGTGCAGCTCGATGTCGCCCTGGCTGCTGACCCCGGCACGGATCGCGTCGAGGCTGTTGTCCACGGCCTGGCCACGGATGTCCAGGTCACCGGCGGAACTCAGCTTGACCCCGTCGCGGCCGTCCACCTGGACGGCGCCGACACGCACCCCGGCACCTTCGGCGGTGCTGACGATATTGATCCGCCCGGCCTGCATGGCACCGAACAGGCTGGCGTCGATGCGCTGCTCCTGGGTGCGGCTTGCCGGGTCGACGTTACGCACCTGGCCGCTGGGGTAGTCCAGCTGGTTGCGACCGACGGTGACATTCAACTGGTCCCGGGCCTTGAGGGCGCCCTGGCTGTCGATGCGCGGGGCGATCAGATTGATCGAACCCTCGGCGTTGCGCAGGCCACCGCCCTGGATAGCCAACTGGCCGTGGGCATCCTGGGTGTTGAGCCCTTGCAGCTTGCCGTCCTGGAGTTCCGGGCGGCCCACCACCAGGCTGGCATTGGGGGTGTTGATGAAGCTGCCGCCATTGACCGAGATGCCATTGGGGTTGGCCAGCACGAAGTCGGCGGCGCGGCCGAAGATCTCCTGGGCACCATTGAGTTGCGAGGCATTGCGGCTGATCACTTCGTTGAGGATCACGCTGGCCGCCTGGCCCTGGAGCTGCGCGTTGGCTGCCAGTTGCCCGGCCAGTTGCGATTGCCCGGCCTGCAGGGCGTTGTTCAAGACCACGCCTTGTTGCCCGACGTTGTAGTCCAGGAACTGGTTGTGGGACAGGCCGCCGGCATTGGGCGCGACGATGTTGACGATGGGTACGCCGCCCTGGTTTTGCAGTTGCGGGGTGCCGCCGGGGCCTTCGACCACGGTGATCCCGCCGGCCAGGGCCAGGGGTAGATGGGACACCAGCAGCAGGCCGGCGATGGTCCAGCGCAATGTGCCCTGGGGTGAAAGGTTGAATCTATGAGTGTTGTCAGGCATGAGAACCTCGTGCTGAGTGGGTGAGCCGGGCGTTGCTTTCTAAGGGGGCAACGGCGCGTGATGCTCAGGTTCGTCGGTTGATTCAGGCTAATCGGCGGTCGGGTCAAATCTGCAGGCTGAACCTGGCCAGCCAGACTTCCGGCTCCGTTCGGAAACCTTCTGGGGTGTTGAGGCTGCGTTGGTAGTCCAGGTCGACCTGGAGTTTTTTCCAGCTCAGGTTGAGCCCCAAGCTGGCACCGCTCAGCTGCCGGCTCCGGGCGCCGTGCTCGGCCTTGATCCAGCCGTTGTCCAGGCCCAGGCGCGGGGTGATCTTGACCGGCAGGTCGTTGTCGAGCGGCAGGCGCAGGGTGTTGCGCCATACCGCGCCAATGGCGCCGGAAGCACTGTTGATGCGATAGCCGCGCACCGCCGAATCGTCGGTGCCCAGCAGTTGTTCGATGGCCGGCAGCGGGTCCGGGCTGTACTGCGCCGAGAGCTGGCTCTGCCACTGCCAGCGCTGGGTGCCCAGCTGGCCGTTGCGCCACTGGCTGAGGCCGGCGCGGTACTTGCGGAACTGCGCCTGGGGCAGGTTGCGCTGTACCTGCTGCGAGTCGCGGTCGGCGCCGAACCAGGTCAGGCCCTGGGCGTAATTGACATCCAGGTTCCACACTGCGCTGTCGAGCCAGAACAGGTTGAGCCCGGCTTCGGCCACGGTCAGGGTCGGGCTCTGGATCTGCAGGTGGGCCTTCTGCAGGTAGCTGTCCACATCCTTGTAGGCCAGTTGCAGGTTGGCGCTGAGCTGGTGGCTCTGGTCGCGCCACAGCACCCGGTCGGCGCGGCCGCTGACCATGTCGGTACGCCCGCTGTTGTACAAGGTGGTGCGGGGCAGCTTGAGCGGCGCGCGGTATTCGGCATGGCTGGCGAACAGGCTGTAGGTCCAGTAGCCGTAGGGCACCGAGTAGAACAGGCTGCTGCTGCGGCTGTAGCGCGGGCCGTGGTTGAGGGTGTCGCTGTAGTTCAGGTTCAGCGCATCGTTGATCTGCAACGGGCTGTCGAGGTTGAGGTTGATCGACTGCCGGTCACGCCCGGTGCCGGCGCTGCCCAGGTTGTCCACCCCCAGGCCCAGGCCCCAGCGTGCGGCGCTGCTGCGCGAGCGCAGGATGATCCGCGAGGCCCCGGGCTGGCTGCCGGGGGCGATGTCGGCGGTCAGGTCCAGGGAGCGCAGGCGGTTCAGTTGATCCAGGCCCTGCTCCAGGTCCCGCAGGTACAGGGGCTTGCCGAGCATGCCCGGGAAAGCACCGCGCAGGGACACCGGCAGGCTCTGGTCGGCCAGTTCGATGGCTTCGACGTAGCCTTCCTCTACCAGGATATCCAGGCTGTGCCCGGCCGCCGGAGTGCTGGCCAGGTAAGGGCGGCTGGCGATGTAGCCGGCCTCTACATAGAGGCGAGTGATGGCCGCCAGCAGCTGGTTGATCTGGTTGGCCCCCATGCACGGCGCGACATACGGCTTGATGTAGTCATTGAGCCGGGCCTTGTCGAACAGGCTGACGCCGCCGATGCGGGTGCCGCTCAGGGGCCAGCAGCGCTCGTCGCTGGCAGTCTGCGCAGGTTGGCTGGGGGCCGCCGGGGTGCTGCTGAAACTGCCGCGCTGCATCTGCCGCTGGCGCTGTTCCAGTTGCAGTTGTTGCAGGTCCCGTTGCTGTTGTTGCTGCAGGCGCAGGGCTTCCTGGCCCGGTTGCAGGTTATCGGCCAGGGCCGGCGTCAGGTACGTCAGGCCCAGCAGCAGTCCCAGGCACCAAGTGCTGGTGTGGGGGAGAAGGGAGCGGTCAGTGCGTAATGAATAGGGCACTTGGCATCCTTACTGTAATAAGACGAAGTGACAGACACTCGGAAAGCCGGGTATGAGGCTCAACTAGTGGCGTCGCTTTTAGTTCTGCCCTGTGAACGCTAAATACCTTCGATATCTATATCTGAGGTTCAGTGCTCAAGTGCTCGGAAGTGACAGTTCCTGAGTAAGTGCCGGATGGGTTAGTGCAAATTCAGGTATGACAAAAGGGTTGAGTGAGTTGCAGTGGAAACGTTACAGCGCAGTGCAAAATTAATTTTTCCGGGGGCGGTCAGCGGGGGGAATAGCCTGTGAAATCGAGACTATCCGAAACCCAAAAGGCTATTTGTACGTAAATTGTAAATACATAGAAGGCTAACGAAATTTGCTTGTCAGCCCTGATTGGCAAGGGGTGTGGCGCTCGGGTGAATTATTCAAAGGTAGGATGTTTGGTTGAATGGCTAACTGGATGTTTAATTCTGTAATCGTCAGTTCGTATATCAACTTGCGAGCACCAAGTGTTTTCGGCTATTTGCTCTTTCTGTTTGAGTAGTTGCTCTATTGTTGTTCTTGTTTAATCGGGCTGTTGTTGCTAGGGGATCTCCTTAGATGTCTTGGTGGTAAGAATTCTGCACTGCACCCATAGTTTCTGGTGGTGTCGCCGGTGAAATTATCGACGTATAGAAAACTATATAGCGATACTCTGGCTAGGGGATTCCCTTAGTTGCAGATTGGATGTCGCAGGTCATATCAAGTGCCTGGCACAGTGGCCGGGCACTTGATGAATGACGGTTATTGCGGGCTGGAGCGCCCGGTCATTTCCCGGGCCATCTCACTGGCATAGCTGTCGGTCATGCCGGCGATGAAATCGATCATGCGCAGGAACGAGGTATGCAACGGCCAGTTCGGGTCCGGCGCGTTATTGCCCAGCAGATCGAGGATCCGCCGGTTCTTGAACGAGGGGGTCTTGCCGCCGTGCTGTTCCAGCGCCGCGCCGCAGAAGGAGTTCAGCAGGATCTCCAGGGTGGTGTAGGCGCCGATCTCGTGCAGGGTCTTGCGCTTGTCCTGGAAGATCTTGCGTCGCGCCACATCCTTGGCATTGAGTACGCAACGTTTGGCCGGACCATGCATGTGCTCCACCAGGTCGCCGTGCAGGGTGCCGGCCAGCAGGGCGTCCTGCTGTTCGACAAAGGCCCTGGCGGCGGCGTTGGTCAGGTGCTCGATGGCCTTGCCCCGCAGGATCGCCAGGCGTCGCCGGCGCGAATCGCTGGGGCCCAGCTGGCGATAGGTTTCCGGCAGGTCGTCGCCCACCAGGCCGAGTAGCAGCGCCTCGACTTCGGCGTACTCCAGCAGGTCCATCTCCAGGCCGTCCTCAAGGTCGATCAGGGCATAGCAGATGTCGTCCGCCGCTTCCATCAGGTACACCAGCGGGTGCCGGGCCCAGCGCTGGTCTTCCAGCTGGGGCAGGCCCAGCTTGTGGGCGATCTGTTCCAGCAGCGGCAGCTCGCTCTGGTAGCAGCCGAACTTGTGCTTCTTGTAGCCCAGGGAGTCGGCATGGCGCGCGGTCCAGGGGTACTTGAGGTAGGTGCCGAGGGTGGCGTAGGTGAGCCGGGTGCCGCCATCGAACTGGTGGTATTCGAGCTGGGTGAGCACCCGGAAGCCCTGGGCGTTGCCTTCGAAGTTGAGGAAGTCCTGGCGTTCGGCCTCGCTCATCGCATCCAGCCAGCCCCGCCCGGCGGCTTGCTGGAACCAGTGGCGGATGGCGTCTTCCCCGGAGTGGCCGAAGGGCGGGTTGCCGATGTCGTGGGCCAGGCAGGCCGATTGCACCACCATCCCCAGGTCGCTGGGTTCACACCAGTTGGGCAGGGCGCTGCGCAGGGTCTCGCCGACGCGCATGCCCAGGGAACGACCTACACAGCTGACTTCCAGGGAGTGGGTCAGGCGGGTGTGGATATGGTCGTTGCTGGACACCGGGTGCACCTGGGTCTTGCGCCCCAGGCGGCGGAAGGCACCGGAGAAGATGATGCGGTCGTGGTCTTTGTGAAAAGGGCTACGGCCGAGTTCTTCCGGGCTGTGCACTGGCTTTGCGAGGCGTTCGCGGTTGAGCAGGGTCTGCCAATCCAAGGCGGGTCTCTCCGAAAAAAACTGAAGGGCAGAGCTTCCGGTTTCTCGAGCGTGGCCGCAAGAGGCGCATGGTCTGCGCTTGTGTCGACGCCTTCGCTGGCAAGCCAGCTCCTGCACGGAAATGGCATGGCCTGCGGCCCACCTGTAGGAGCCGGCTTGCCGGCGAAAGGGCCCGCAGTTCGTGCATCCATCGTGGCGCTGCGTTCGCCGGTAAACGGGACGGGGTTACAGGCCGGCCGCGTCGATGTCGATCAGCAGCAGGCGCTGGCCGTTGTCGAAAAACTGCCCGGCGGTCAGGCAATACTGGTTGCTGGTGGCGTCGCGGTAGGTGTTGGACAGGGTCAGGCGTCGCTCCTCCCAGCCTTCGGCCAGCAGGTGATAGAAGTACGGGCGCCAGGACCAGTTGTGGCCAACGTAGCTGCTGTCGGCCTGCCAGCTGTTGTGGCGCCATTCCAGGTTCGGGGTCAGTTGGGTGCCATGGCGGTCGCACTGATAGAAACGCAGCAGCCAGGGAAAGGCCTCGACCCGGGGCAGTTGGCTGATGGGCGCCTGGGCCTGGGCCCAGGCCTGCAGCAGGTTCATCAGCTCGGCCAGTTGCAGGCGCATGCGCATCAGCCGGTTGCGTTCGGCCAGCTTGTGCCGCACGTAGCGCTCGCGCAGGCGGGCGAAGGGCTGGACGAAGGCATCGCTGGGGTAAAACTGTTGCTCGGCCTGGGCAAACAGGAAGCCCTGTACATAGCGCGAGCCGCACTCCAGGGCGAAATCCAGTTCGGCTTCGGTTTCCACACCTTCGGCGATGATCCAGCAGCCGGTCTTCTCCGCCATCTGCGCCAGGGCCTTGACCACGTCGCTGCTGGGGCCACCCCGGGCCGCGGCCTGGAACAGGCGCATGTCGAGCTTGAGGATGTCCGGTTGCAGGGCCAGCACCCGGTCCAGTTGCGAGTAGCCGGCGCCGAAGTCGTCGATGGCGATCCGTGCCCCGGCCTGGCGATAGCGCTCCACCACTTCGCTGAGGCGTTGGCTGTTGCCCCCCAGTTCAGTGATCTCGAACACGATGCGCCGCGGGTCTACGCGGTTCTGCTGCAATTGCTTGAGGCTGGGCAAGGGCTGCCCGGGGCGCAGGCGGCTGATCCATCGGGGGGAAATGTTCAGGCTCAGGAACCAGTCCGCGGGTGCCTCGTGCAGGCGCCGCAGGGCGTCGTCGCGGATCAGCCGGTCAAGGCGGCGCAGGGCGCTGGAGGGGGTTCGAGGATCGGCGAACAGCGGCCCCACGGACGCCAGTTGGCCATTGTCCTGGCGCAGGCGGCCCAGGGCTTCGACCCCGGCGATACGCCCGGTGGCGGTGTCGATGAAGGGCTGGAAGCAGGCGAGCGGTTGCCCGTCGATCACAGGGCCTCCTTACAAGAGTCTGGGTGGAGTAGGGCCGTGGCTGACGGGGAGGCGGCCACGAACCGGCCCCTGGGTAAAGGGGCCGATCCGGGTTGCTTAGCAAGAATGCAGCCAGATAGCGCCGCTCAGGATTTGCGCGAGGAGCCTTGCATCACCAGCTTGATCAGCGGCACCAGCGTGGTGCCCAGGCGAACCAGGCGTGTGAGGCCGCCGGCACCGCCGCTCTTGGCACCCTTGCCGGTGATGAAGCCCAGGAGCGTCACCACTGCCACGCCCCAGAGCGGGGCGTGCTTGATGCCCAAGCCTTCCTGCCAGCTCTGCCCCAGGCCGCGGACCCGTTGCAGGGGTTGCAGCAGTTGCTGGGACTCGTGGCGGATTTCCTGGCGGTGCATTTCCATGCGCAGGCGGATCAGTACCTTGCGCATTTCCCGGCGTGAAGTGTTCTGCGGGACTTCAGGCAGTTTCATGGCAGGAGGCGCTCCCGATCATTGGCCAACTCTTCGAGGGTGGCGTGGAAAGGTGAGGATTCATCGAAGATCGCTGCCTTGAGGCGCAATCCGCAGAAGATCGCCGCCAGGGTGTAGAACACGCACAGGCCGATGATTCCAGCCAGGCGATAGCTGTCCCACAACAGGATCAGCACCAGTGCCGACAGCCCCACCAGCAACAGCAGGGCGAACACCAGGGCCAGCCCGGCGAACAGCAGCAGGCTCACGGTGCGTGCTTTCTGCTCCTGCAACTCGATGCCGAACAGCTCGACATGGCTGTGCAGCAGCCCCAGGACTGCCGCCCCCAGGCGCCGCGAAGACGCGCTCGGGCCGCTGCCGGACGAAGTGGATTCGCCGATAGCCATATCAGCGCCGCGTCGCCAGGAGGCCGATCAGGAAGCCCACGCCGGCAGCGATGCCCACCGATTGCCAAGGGTTGCTCTGCACATAGTCCTCGGCGGCGGTGACCGCTGCCTGGCCCCGCTGGCGCAGGGAGTCTTCGGTCAGTTGCAGGGTCTCCCGGGCCTTGAGCAGGCTGTCGTGGATCTGCTCGCGCAACTCGTCGGCCTGGTCGCCGGCCAGGGTCGCGGTGTGTTCCAGCAGACGCTCCGTGTCACTGACCAGTGCCTGAAAATCCGCCATCAGTACTTCTTGAGCCGTCTTTGCCGTTTTGCTGGCCATGGTTCCATCTCCGTTAGTTGCTTGTGTGAGCTATGAGTGTGAGCCCTGGGCGAAGGTTCACTGCAATTGTCTGGTACAGCTTTTGCTTTGTCCTGGTGCGCCAGGCCCCGGGCCTGCGCCGAAAACGAGCGAGGGTCGCGCTGTAGCCCGCGTAAACCCTGGCCAAGAAAACCATAACCTCAGGTCAGTCCTCACCCCGTGGTTTGTCGTGCCGCCCCCGGCGCGCCAAAACGGTTCACCGAATGCGTGCAATGGCGCGCCCGGGAGCCAACTTGGTGCAAGGAGCGGGGCGCCCTGCCAGGGAACGGCTGGCCGATTTCGGATCTGCCTACTCCATGGAAAATCTGCAAAGCGCTGTGGACACCCTGGTCCACGGTTCCAACACCCTGTTCATCCTGATCGGGGCGGTCATGGTCCTGGCCATGCACGCCGGCTTTGCCTTCCTCGAAGTCGGCACCGTCCGGCAGAAGAACCAGGTCAATGCGCTGTCGAAGATCCTCAGTGACTTCGCCGTCTCGACCCTGGCCTATTTCTTTATAGGCTATTGGATCTCCTACGGCGTGAGCTTCCTGCAACCGGCGGCGGTGATCAGTGCCGATCACGGCTACGGCCTGGTGAAGTTCTTCTTCCTGCTGACCTTCGCCGCGGCGATCCCGGCGATTATCTCCGGTGGCATCGCCGAGCGCGCGCGTTTTGTGCCGCAATTGTGCGCCACGGTGCTGATCGTGGCCTTTGTCTACCCGTTTTTCGAAGGGCTGGTGTGGAACGGCAACTTCGGGGTGCAGGCCTGGTTGCAGCAGCGCTTTGGTGCCGGCTTCCATGACTTTGCCGGCTCGGTGGTGGTGCACGCCATGGGAGGCTGGCTGGCCCTGGCCGCGGTGCTGTTGCTGGGGCCGCGCAATGGCCGCTACCGCGACGGCAAGCTGGTGGCGTTCGCGCCGTCGAGCATTCCGTTCCTGGCCCTGGGGTCGTGGATCCTGATTGTCGGCTGGTTCGGCTTCAACGTCATGAGCGCCCAGACCTTGCAGGGCGTCAGCGGGCTGGTGGCGGTGAACTCGCTGATGGCCATGGTGGGCGGTACGGTGGCGGCGCTGATCGTCGGCCGCAACGACCCGGGCTTCCTGCATAACGGCCCGCTGGCCGGGCTGGTGGCGATCTGCGCCGGCTCGGACCTGATGCACCCGGTGGGCGCCTTGATCACCGGCGCCATTGCCGGAGCGCTGTTCGTCTGGTGCTTCATCGCCGCGCAGAGTCAATGGAAGATCGACGACGTGCTCGGGGTCTGGCCGTTGCATGGCCTGTGCGGTGTATGGGGCGGCATTGCCTGCGGGATCTTTGGCCAGAGTGCCCTGGGCGGCCTGGGTGGGGTCAGCCTGGTCAGCCAGTTGATCGGCACCGGCCTCGGGGTGGCGGTGGCGCTGCTGGGCGGCCTGGCCGTGTATGGGGTGATCAAGGCGGTCTGCGGGCTGCGCCTGACCCAGGAACAGGAGTACTACGGCGCCGACCTGTCGCTGCACAAGATCGGCGCGGTGAGCCAGGACTGAGACGACGCCCCTGCTATTGATGACCCTGGGCGCTCGCCGCCCGGGGTTTGGTCTGGGTGGCTTCAACCGGCTTGCAGGCGTGCTTCGCAAGCCTCGATGGCCGCCTGCGGGCCGGACACCAGCACCCGGTCGCCGGCTTGCAGGCGCGGGCTGGGGTTCAGCGGCAGGTCGTTGCCATTGCGTTGCACCCCGCGTATATCCACGCCCAGTGCCTCCAGGCCCAACTCCTGCAATGGCCGGTTGCAGGCGTAGGCATCGGCGTCGAGGCTGACGGCGTGCATCTGCACCGCCGGCGGTTCGCGGTTGTCCTGGGCGCTGTTCTGGGTGCCGTGATAGAAGCCGTGCAACAGTTGGTAGCGGCTGTGGCGCACTTCATCCACGGTGCGCTGCACTCGCTGCTCCGGCAGGCCGAGCATGATCAGGGCATGGGAGGCGAGCATCAGGCTCGACTCCAGCAGTTCGGGCACCACTTCGTTGGCGCCGGCGGCCTTGAGTTCCGCCAACTGGCTGTCATCGCGGGTGCGCACCAGGATCGGCACCGTGCGGTCCAGGCGGCGCGCCGCCTTGAGCACCGTCAGCGCGATATCGCTCTTGTCCACTGCGATCACCAGCAGCCGCGCCCGTTCCAGGCCGACTGCGGCCAGGAGGTCGCCGCGCCGGCAGTCGCCGTAGTGCACGCAGCTTTCTCCCGCAGACGCTTCCTGGACCCGCACCGGATCATCGTCCAGGGCGATGTAGCGCAGTTGCTCGTGGCGCAGGAAGCGGCCAATGGACTGGCCGACGCGGCCATACCCGCAAATCAGTACATGGCCTTGCAGCTCGGCGTTCTGCGCGCTGATTTCCTCCAGTTGCGCGGCCTGGTTGGGCTTGCGGTGCAGGCGGGCGGTGATGACCGGCGCCGCTCGCAGCAACAGCGGGGTTACCAGCATCGAGCAGAAGGTGGCGGCCAGCAGCAGGCTGCTGATGTCGGGCGGGATCATCTGGCTGAGCTGCATCTGCGCCATCAGGGCGAAGCAGAATTCACCGCCCTGGGCCAGGGCCAGGCCGCTGCGCCAGGCGGTTTCGCCATCGCTGCCGCGCAGCTTGAGCAGGGTCGCCACCACCGAACCCTTGATCAGCAGCAGGGCCAGGGTCAGGCCGGTGATCAGCAGGGCATGGTCGATGAACAGTTGCAGGTCGATGAGCATGCCGATGCTGACGAAGAACAGCCCCAGCAGAATGTCGCGGAACGGGCGGATGTCGGCCTCGATCTGATGCCGGTAATGGCTTTCCCCCAGCAGCATGCCGGCGAGGAAGGCCCCCAGGGCCGGTGACAGGCCCAGCAGGTGGGTGAGCCAGGCGGTGAGCAGGACGATCACCAGGGCCAGCAGCACAAAGAGTTCGGCGGAGTGCGAAGCGGCCACTTCATGGAACAGCCGCGGCAACAGCCAGCGGCTGGCCAGCAGCAGGCCGACGAACAGCACCACGGTCTTGCCCAGGGTCGCCGGCAGGGCCCAGTACCAGGCGTGCTCGCTGCTGCCGGCGAAGACCGGCACCAGGGTCAGCAACAGCACCGCCACCACGTCCTGGAACAGCAGCACGCCAATGGCGTTCTGCCCGTGGCTGCTGAAGATCTCGCCAAGGCTGGTCAGTTCCTTGCTGACGATGGCGGTGGAGGACAGGGCCAGCCCGGTACCGAGCATCAGCGCTGCGGTCAGGGGCATGCCGAACAGGGCCAGGAGGACCCCGAGGATCAAGCCGGTGCACAGCACTTGCAGGCTGCCCAGGCCAAACACCACGTGGCGCAGGGCAAGCATCTTCGACAAGGAGAACTCCAGGCCCAGGGAGAACAGCAGGAATACCACCCCCAGTTCCGCCAGGTCGGGCAGGTCCTCACTGTCGTTGACCCAGTCCAGTGCGGTGGGGCCGACCATCAGGCCCACCGACAGATAGCCCAGCACCGGGGGCAGGCTCAGGCGCCGGAACAACGCAATCACCACCAGCGAGGAGGCAAGAATGATCAGCAGATTGGCAAACAACGGGCATCTCCGGACAGGGGGCGGGCAAGGCAAAGCCTAGAGGCAAAAAAAGGCGCGAGGATTACCCGGGCCGCAGAGCGTGACGCTGATTCAGGTCATTGTTTGTCGAGAATGTCTCATATTCATGAGCCTTCGCTATGCTCAGAAATTGTCGATAAAGGCGGTGCCCGGGTGACGGGGTTATCCACAGGACCCTGCCAGTGAGGTGTCGGAGAGGTGTATGGAGCGTCTGTATTCACTGCAAGGGTTGCGGGGCGCCGCGGTGTTGGGCGTGGTGCTGTTCCACATGATGTCGGTGGAAATCAAGTATTCGGGCGGTGACATCCTGCTGCCGGTCATGCTGAATTTCTTCCAGCTCGGGGTCGACCTGTTCTTTGTCATCAGCGGCTTCGTGATGGTCATCGTCAGTCGTGGGCGCTTTCAGAAAACCGTCGAGACCCAGCGCTTCCTGTTCAACCGCCTGTCCCGGATTTACCCCACCTACTGGCTGTATTTCTTCATCACCCTGGGGGTGTATCTGTGGCAGCCGGCGCTGGTGAACAGCTCCCACGGCGGCTCCAACCTGTGGATGTCCTTCCTGCTGCTGCCCAATGACCGGGTGCTGCTAGTGATGGTGGCCTGGTCGCTGCTGTTCGAGCTGTGGTTCTACCTGATGTTCACCCTGTTCCTGTTCTTCAAGGAAAAGCGCCTGCCGCTGATCCTGCTGCTGTGGGCGGTGGCGCTGGTGCTGTTCAACCTGCTGCAGAACTGGCAGGACTATTCCCCGGCGCTGAAGATCATCCTCCATCCCTACGCCCTGGAGTTCATTGCCGGCAGTGCCCTGGCGCTGTTCTTCTACGGACCCCATAGCGCCAGGGTGCCGACGGCGCTGGTCTGGGTCGCGCTGGCGGCGGCTCTGCTGGTGGGGTTTCCGCTGATCTACGCCTACCAGCTGTTCTTCACCGAGGGCTTGCCGAGGATGCTCGCGGTGGGCCTGACCTTCGGTACCCTGACCCTGTCCCTGGCCTTGCTGGAGCGGCGGCAACTGATCCGTATGCCAGGGTTTCTTACAGCCACCGGTGATATGTCTTACACCATCTATCTATCCCACTTACTGGTGCTGGGGGTCGTCGGCCGGGCCTGGCAGGTGATTGGCGCCTGGCCCGAGAGCTATGTGGATAACCTGGCCTTCATCGTGCTGATGATGACGGCGGTGGTCTGCTATGGCTGGGTTGGCTATCACTTTTATGAAAAGCCGATCCTCGATCGTGCCACGGCCTACTGCAAGCGCCGGTTCAGTACCGCCCCCCGTCGCAAACACTACGATCCGGTGTAGTCGTCCGGTCCTTCCTGCTTACTCGGGTAGCCATCGATGCCGAAAGTGCTCAACGCAAACCTCGACGCGCTGAAAGTCCTGCTGGCGGTGATGGTGGTGGCGCTGCACTGCAAGCTGCTGGGGGGCAATTACACCTGGGTCGGCTACTTGCTGTGCAACGGCCTGTTCCGGGTGGCGGTGCCGACGTTCTTCATCATCAACGGCTACTACCTCTTCCAGACCCTGGAGAGCGGCCACTCCTTCGCCCAGTGGTTCAAGCGCGGCCTTCTGCTCTACCTGTTCTGGATGCTGGTCTACAGCCCGCAGTACATCGACCCGAGCACGATCGCCAGCCTGGGCGGGGTGCTGGGGGTCGTGAAGAAGCTGCTGATCGGCTATTTCCACCTCTGGTACCTGGTGGGCATGCTCGGCGGCGCAGCGATGCTGCTGGTGCTGCGTCGCTGGCGTTCAAGTGCGCTGATCGGCCTGGCCCTGACGGCGTTCCTCATCGGTCTGGGCCTGCAGTACGCGCGGGTCTACTACGAACTGCCCAACGGCTTTCTCCAGCACTTCAATCAGAACGACTACACCGCGCGCAATTTCCTGTTCATGGGCTTCCCGTTCATGGCCATCGGCTTTCTTTGTGCCCGGCATCGCTTGGCAGAGCGGCTCAGCCGGCGCGGGGTGTGCTGCTGGCTGGTGCTGGGGTTGGGGCTGATCCTGGCCGAGGCGGCGCTGAACTTCGCCCTGCGCGCCGATGTAGAGCAGAACTTCGACTTCCTCGCCTCGTTGCTGGTTATTGCCCCGGCCCTGTTCCTGTTGCCCCAGGTGTACTTCCGGGCCTCCCACAGCAACTTCGCGGCCAAGCTGTCTTCGGCGGTGTATTACGTGCATCCCTGGTTCATCTTCGGCGCCTTGTCCCTGGGCATGCCCTATGGCAACGGCATGGCCGGGCTGGTCCTGCTGCTGGCCTTTGGCGTTGCGCCGCTGTTGATCATGGTCAGTCGCCGGGTCCGTTTCATTCTCTGAGGGCGCTTGGTCGACGGCTTTTTCTCTCGGGCCTAGAATAGGCACCTGTTCTTTTTTGGTTGCCCAGTCATGCCCCCTGAATGCCAATTGTTCGGCACCCTTGGATGCCACCTGTGCGAACTGGCCGAGGCCGAGCTGATGCCCCTGGTGGAGCACGGCCTGATGGTCGAACTGGTGGATATCGCCGACAGCCAGCAACTGTTCGACAGCTACGGCCTGCGCATCCCGGTACTGCGCCGGGTGGATACCGGCGCCGAGCTGGGCTGGCCCTTCGACGCCGAGCAAGTGGTGGCCTTCCTGCGCTGATGCACCAGGGGGGGGCGGGCAGGGTTTCCGCCCGTCGCTCATCGTGCGAATTCATTGGCGAGAGCTCTCGATTGGTTTACTGTATGCATATACAGCTATCGAGGAGTCTCGCCATGTCTCTCACTTTCCTGACCGGTACCGAACGCTCGCAACCGATGCCAGCCCGCTTTGCGCCGCTGGGTGACAGCGAGCCTGCCGCGTTGGCCGATGGTCCCAGCGGCAGCGGTTTTTCCCTCGACCGGACCCTGGGCCTGGGCGCGCCGCAGATCCATGGCCTGCTGGTGGACGATGACAACCTGCTGGGGTTCGGCATCTACCCCGGTGACCGGTTGATCGTCGACCGCTCGGCCACTCCGGCGGTCGACCAGTACCTGGTGGTTCGGGCTCAGGGCGCCAGCGAATACTCGCTGCGCCTGCTGGCGCCCGATCCTCGTGGCGGCTTGCTGCTCAAGGCGGCGCGCCCTTCAATCCCCTCCATCGTTCTGGATGACCTGGGCTCGATCGAGATCTGGGGCGTGGTGTTGTGGGTGGTCAGTTATGTGGGGCGCAAGCAGCCCTGATGAGTGTGGTGGACGCTTCAAACCGTTAAAGGAATAGATGATGGTCAATGTCGAACAACTGAAAAACAGCGTGAACAGCATGCCCACCGATGTGGTGCGTGAAGCGGTG
Source organism: Pseudomonas protegens CHA0 (assembly GCF_000397205.1). Classification (NCBI taxonomy): domain Bacteria; kingdom Pseudomonadati; phylum Pseudomonadota; class Gammaproteobacteria; order Pseudomonadales; family Pseudomonadaceae; genus Pseudomonas; species Pseudomonas protegens. The sequence goes on along the minus strand of NC_021237.1, from coordinate 4,859,063 downwards.
CTTGAGCTGCGCCTGGACGGGTTGGTCACCGAAGGCAAGACGCCTTTCAACAAGCTGCACTTCAACACCTGCTTTGCCGAGATCGAAGCCTTGTTCCAGCGTGCGGGCTACCACCGGCAACTGGACGTGGTGGGTTACCAGGGGCTGTTGTACGCCCTCTACGATCCGGGCCGCTGGGAGGCGGTGGATGTACTGCGCTGGCTCAAGGAGTTCACCGAGGCCGCGGCCCAGGCCAAGCAGTCCTGCGCCTGAAACCTCGGAAACTGTTCCTAGGTTCCTTGTGGCGGCTGTTGGATAATGCCGCCCTGCATTGATCCTTCGAGCTTTTTGTATGTCATCCGCACCTTTTTCCGCTGCACAGCATCAGGCCAGTACCCTGTACCTGCCCCCGGGCTCCTGGGCGACGGTGCTGGATTGCCTGTGTGATCACTTCAAGGCCATCAGCCGCGAGCAGTGGCTGGACCGTATCGCCCGTGGCCGGGTGCTGGACGGGCAGGGCCAGCCCATCAGTCTGGAGCTGGCCTATCGCGAAGGCTTGAGGATTCACTACTTTCGCGAGGTGCCGGATGAAAAGGTGATTCCGGTCGAGGAAACCATCCTCTACGCCGATGAGCATCTGGTGGTGGCGGACAAGCCGCACTTTTTGCCGGTGACCCCGGCAGGAGAGTACGTCGAGCAGACGTTGCTGCGGCGCTTGATCCGGCGCCTGGGCAACCCGCACCTAGTGCCCCTGCATCGTATCGACCGGCATACGGCTGGGCTGGTGCTGTTCTCCGCGAACCCAGACAGTCGCTCGGCCTATCAGGCGCTGTTTCCCACCCGCAAGATAGAAAAACGCTACGAGGCGATTGCCGCTGCCTTGCCGCAGTTGAACTTTCCGCTGCTGCACAAGAGCCGGCTGGTGGACGGTGAGCCCTTCTTCCGCATGCAAGAAGCGCAGGGGCCAAGCAATACCGAAACAGCCATCGAGGTCAGGGAGAAACACGGCGAGCTGTGGCGTTACGCCCTGTACCCGGTCACGGGCAAGAAGCACCAACTGCGGGTGCATATGAATGCCCTGGGAGCGGCGATCTGCAACGATCCCTTTTATCCCGAGGTGCTCAAGGACATCGAGGACGACTATGCCCGGCCGCTGAAGCTGCTGGCCCAGGGGCTGCGTTTCATCGACCCGTTGAGCGGGCAGGAACGCGAGTTCGCGAGCCGCATCAGCCTGCAGTGGTGAATACCCCAGGCGCAGAAACAATAAAACCCGCACCAGGCGGGTTTTATTGTTTTCAGGTCGACAACCGTCAGGCTTACAGCTCTTTGACGGTACGGACCTGATCCTTGTTGATGCGAGTCTGCTTGCCGTCCAGCTGTTCAAACTCGTAGAAACCGGAATCCTTGTCGTATTTAGGGGTATCGACGGCCTGGATTTCGCGACCGTCATTCAAGGTGATCACTGTCGGCGAGGCGCAACCGGCGAGAGTGGCCAGGCCCAGTGCGAGCATGAGAGTGGCGAGGGTCCGTTGAGTCATTGTGTGTCTCCGAAATGAGTACTTTTGAGTGCTGGTCTTCAGACGTATACAACGTCTGCAAGTTCCTTGGCCAGGGACATTCTGCCACGTTGCCGGGCAGATCGCAGGCGTTCGCCGCGGCAGATTAGCCGAGTTCGCAACAGCGTCTACCCACTGGGGGCTATTGCCGAGGCCACAGCGGCGGCAGGCCGGAGCGCTGTGATATAACAACGAGCTGTTTCTCCTACCTTTGGATCGAGCCTATGAAAGCCAAGGCTGATGTACCTTTTGCGCCGCTGAACATTGCGGTACTGACTGTCAGTGATACCCGCACCCTGGAAACCGACACCTCCGGGCAGGTCTTTGTCGAGCGCCTGGGCGCCGCCGGCCATCGTCTGGCGGCACGGGTGCTGCTCAAGGACGATCTGTACAAGATCCGCGCCCAGGTCGCGACCTGGATTGCCGACGACGTGGTGCAGGTGGTGCTGATCACCGGCGGTACCGGCTTCACTGGCCGTGACAGCACCCCGGAAGCCGTGGCCTGCCTGCTTGACAAGCAGGTCGACGGCTTTGGCGAACTGTTCCGGCAGATATCGGTCGCCGATATCGGCACCTCCACTGTGCAATCCCGGGCACTGGCAGGGCTGGCCAATGGCACCCTGGTGTGCTGCCTGCCGGGTTCCACCAATGCGGTGCGCACCGGCTGGGACGGCATCCTCGCCGAACAGCTGGATTCGCGGCACCGGCCGTGCAATTTCGTTCCTCACCTGAAACAGGCGGCACCCTGTGAATCCCGCGGGTAAGCCGGGCAAGCAGGGCGCCCTGATGCCGGTGGAAGAGGCATTGGAGCGCCTGTTGGCGATGGCCGGTTCGGCCCCCATCCTCGAGCGTGAGCGCTTGCCGTTGGCGGCGACTCAGGGCCGGGTGCTGGCGGAGGCGCTGATCTCCAGCCTGGACCTGCCGCCCTGGCCCAACAGCGCCATGGACGGTTACGCCCTGCGTCTGGAGGACTGGCGGGGGGAACCCCTGCCGGTCAGTCAGCGGATCTTTGCCGGTCAGGCGCCAGAGCCACTGCAGCCCGGGACCTGCGCGCGGATTTTCACCGGTGCGCCGGTGCCGGCCGGGGCGGACTGCGTCGAGATGCAGGAAAACGCCCAGGTCCAGGACGATCAGCGCGTGCTGTTTAGCGAACCTCTGCAACTGGGTCAGAACATTCGCCCCCAGGGCCAGGAAACTACGGTGGGCGAGCAGGTGCTCGCGGCTGGCACTCGCCTGGGGCCGATCGAGCAAGGCCTGGCTGCCTCCCTGGGCTGCGCCGAGCTTGAAGTGGTGCGCCGGGTCCGGGTGGCGGTGCTGTCCACCGGTGACGAACTGGTGGAACCTGGCCAGCCCCTGGGGCCGGGCCAGATCTACAACAGTAACCGGGTGGTGCTGTGCAGTTGGTTGCAGCGCCTGGGCTGTGAGGTGCTGGATGCGGGAATCCTCCCTGACGATCTGGCCGCGACCCGCCAGCGCCTGGCGGAACTGGGGGAGGTCGACCTGATCCTGTCCACCGGTGGTGTCTCGGTGGGAGAGGCGGACTTCCTGGGCATCGCCCTGCGCGAAGAGGGCGAGCTGGCCCTGTGGAAGCTGGCGATCAAGCCCGGCAAGCCGTTGACCTTCGGCCATTTTCGCGGCGTGCCGGTGATCGGCCTGCCCGGTAATCCGGCATCGACCCTGGTGACCTTCGCCCTGCTGGCGCGCCCCTACCTGTTGCGTCGCCAGGGCGTGCAGCAGGTGCAGCCCCTGAGCTTCCAGGTGCCGGCGGGTTTTGCCTGGCCCCAGCCCGGCAATCGCCGCGAATACCTGCGGGGGCGCCTGGAGAACGGGCAGGCGATTATCTACCGCAACCAGAGCTCGGGCGTGTTGCGCAGTGCGGCCTGGGCCGAAGGGCTGGTGGAGGTGCTTGAAGGGCGGACCCTGGTGCAGGGCGATCGGGTCAACTTCATTCCCCTGAGTGAAGTGCTGGATTGACCCCGGCAGCGCGGGCCCGGCTGCCACCGGCCCGCGCCGAGCGGTTTAGCGCAGCAGCAACAGCAGCAACAGGCCGAAGCGGCTGTGCAAACCCCAGGTCACCAGGCCCGCCAGCAGTGCAGCGGCCAGTACCGCCCTGGCCAGGCGCTTGAGCCACGACAGGTGCCGACAATGACGCGGCAGCGGCTGCGAGGAAAGAGGCAGGTCGAGCTCCCGGGGGGAGCGGGTGGCCCCCCAGGGCTGGCCCTGCAGATGCTTGAGCGGTGATCGCGCTTGCGGATAAAACTCCTTGTCTTTCATGACGGTGCACTTCCTTGTATGAGGCGTCAGTGCCTGACATGCACAGTCACTGATTGGCCCCGCAGGGTCAATTCAGGTGATTCTCTTTCTTCGGTCAGAAAATTCACTTTAGGCCTGGGGGCTCGGTTCAGGCATAGGGGCTGTCCCAATAGCGCTTGTACATGCCGAGCTTTCTTTTCAGGCCCAGGGGCAGGTAGCGCTCCTGCTGGCTGAGTTTGTAGGCGAAGAGCTTCACCGCGTTGCGCAGCAGCGACCCGGGCCACTGCCCCAGGCGCCCGGGGCCGAGGAAGCGCAGTTCGGACTGGACGTAGCGCAGGCCTTCGCCACCGGCGCCACCGAAGGCTTGGCGGATCCAGGGTTCCCGGGCATGGAATACGCCAATGTCGAAGTAGCGGCGGAACTCTTCCTTGAGGCTGTAGTTATGGGAGTGGCGGCAGCAGGCGCTGCCTTCATAGGCAACCTTCCAGCCGGCCAGCAGCATCTTCGCGCCCACATACATGTCTTCGGACAGGATCACGTGGTTGGGAAAGCCGCCGACCTGCATCAGCGCCTCGCGCCGGTAGGCGGAAAACGAGTTGGACATGAAGGCGGTCTTGATCCCCAGTGCCGGCACATCGGCCAGGCTTTTCACCTGGGAAGTCGGCGGGTAGTTGAACAACCGCGCATGGTTGGCCAGGGGGCTGGCATCGAGGTGCGGCAACTGGCGACCGCATACTGCTCCCACTTGCGGGTCGGCGAAGGGCGCGACGATGCGGGCGAGACCTTCGGCATCTTCCAGGTAGGCATCCTGGGTCATGAACACATAGAGGTCGTAATCGGCGTTGCGCTCCACCATCAGTTGCCGGGTGCCGCCGTGGTTGAAGTCGCGGCTGTCGATGCGCAGCACATTGGCGCAGCGTGCCAGCGCCAGCTCGTAGGTGCCGTCGCTGGAGCTGGAGTCGACGATCAGGGTATCGAAGGGCGCGCTCTGGATTTCCAGAGAATCCAGCAGCCGCGCCAGGTCCTGGCAACCGTTGTAGGTGGGAATCACACAGGCCACGCGCAGTGTCGACATTGTCCAAGCCTCCGGTTCAGGTCAGGTTCTGGCGCCAGGGCCGCAGCCAGGCCGCGAGGATCAGCAACAGCAGCAGGCCGCAGGCGCTGCTCAGGCCCAGTTGCCACCAGATCGAGGTCAGCGGATGCAGGAACAGCGCCGCCAGGGCCATGCCACCCAGGCCGATCAGCCAATGACTGCGCCAAGGCACCAGCCCCAGCAACTGCTGGCGGCGCATCAGCAGCAGGCCGGTGAGGATCACCCCGCAGATCGCCGCCAGGGCGATGCCGATCAAACCGAGGAAATACGGCAGCGCCGCCAGCAGCAGGGCATTGAGCAGGCTGCCGGCCAGTTCGCAATTGAGCGGCATGCGGGTGTCGCCGGCGGCATAGGCGTAGCGCGCCAGCAGGGCGTTCCAGGCGCCGAACATCAGCGGTACCGAGAACCAGGCCAAGAGCTCCGGCAAGGGGCTGTCCGCCGCTTGATTGGGCAGCAGCAGGTGCACCAGCGCGGCGGCGGCGCCAATCAGCCCGACCACCGCAGGAATGGTCAGCAGGGTGGCGCTGCTCAGGCCTTTGCGCAGCAGGTCCAGGCGCTGCTCGCCGGAGCTGCCGCTCATCAGCCCGAGCAGCACCTGGTTGAGGCTCATCAGGGCGATCAGCGGCAGGTTGATCAGCTTGCGTGCCAGGTTGATCCAGGTAACCGCCCCTTCACCCAGCAATGAGGCCGCCATGCGCTCCAGCAGGGCCAGGCCCTGGCTGGCGAGGTTGCTGCTCAGCAGCGGGCCGATGCGTTGCAGCAACTCGCGCCCGGCCCCGGGCGCGTCCTGCATGCGCCAGGGCCGCCAGCCATCGCGCAGCAGGCTCGGCAAAAGCACCGTTGGCATCAGCAGGCTGCCGAGCACACAGGCCGCGGCCAGACCGGTGGGGGTGGCGGCATGGTGCAGGCTCGCCAGGTAGATCACTGGCGGCAGGTTGAACAGCAGCGAGCCCAGGCCCGCCAGGACAAAGCGGGCGCGAGCCTGCAGAGGGACGCAGAACAGGCCGTGGAGAATGAACCCCGGCGCGCACCAGGCTAGCCAGTGCAGGCCGCCGCTGGCCAGGGCATAACCGTCGCTGCCCAGGCCGGGGCCGATCAGGCGTACCCATAGCGGCGCGCCGAGGCTCAGCAGCAGCGCCAGCAGCAGCCCACACAGCAATAGGCGGGGGGCCAGGGCACTGAGCCAGGCCTGTTGCTCCCCGGCCGAGCGCTGCTGGTACAGCGGCAGCGCGGCGGCGCTCAGCAGGCCCGCAGCCAGGGCCATGCGCAGGGCCTCGGGCAGGAACATCGCCACCAGGAAACCATCGCTCTGGCCACCGGCGCCCCAGGCCGCCACCAGCAGCCATTCCCGGGCAAAGCCGGCGGCCAGCCCGGTCAGGGTGGCCAGGGTCAACCACAGCGTCGCGCCGAACATGGGCCGGGCTTAGTGGAACAAAGTGAACAGGCCTTTGCCGCCCACTTTGTAGTTGAGGTTGCGGCAGCGCTCGCCCTTGATCGCCGCGTCCGGCCCGCTGACGATGGCGTAGGGCGGTACCGGCTTGGACACCACGGTCTGCCCGCCGACCACCGCGCCTTCGCCGATCTCGGCGCCAAACGACAGCAGGGCGCGGCTGGCGATCCAGGCGTAGTCATGGATGTAGATCGGCCCGCCTACCGCCCAGAATTCCGGCTCCTTGAGGTCGTGGCCACCGGCGATGATCAGCACATGGGAGGCGATGGTCACATGGTCGCCAATGATCAGCCCGCCCCGGGCGTCCAACTGGCAGTGCCAGGCCACGGTACTGTCCTGGCCGATGCGCAGGCTGTCGACACCCAGCACCTCGGTATTGCGCCACACCGTGGAGCCTTTGCCGATCTTCGCGCCGCCAAGGCGCAGCCAGAACAGGCGCAGGGTGTGGCTGGGGATCTTGCAGATGAGGATGTTGTAGATCTGCTCCCAGACCCGCAGCATGCGGTCGCGCAGGGTCGGCCAGTTGATTCCGTACATGGGAATCAGCGCCCCCTTGAGTTCGCGGCCCAGCAGTTTGTAGAAGCGCCGGGGCAGGGGCGGCTCGATCTTCGATTCGATGTTCAGGTAGCTGATGTAGGTCAGCACGTTGCCCTTGAGCGGTTGCTCGAACACGACATCGTTCTCCAGCATCCACTGATAGGCCGCCTCCAGTTCTGCAAGGCTCACCCCCATTTTCTGCGCATAGTCAGGCAAGGCCTGTTTCAGGTTCTGCGAGTGGAAGAGGCGATGTTTCATGGCTGGATTCCTGAGGGTGGGGAGTCTGGAGTAACCCTGGGCGCCGCAGCGCCGGCCTTGAGTCGCAGGCGTCTGGCTTCATGCAGGTTCAGGCCCAGCAGCAGCCAGAACAGGGCGATCAACACCTGGGTGAAGCTGAAGTAATGGTCGAACAGGCCGCTGATCAGTGCGGCGCTGAGGCCGGCCCCGCTGCCCAGCCAGAGGGCGTTGTCCCGATTCAACTGGATGGCCACCCCGGGAACCCGGGTTTCCCGCCACCAGCTCCAGATCACCGCGACGAACAGCAGCATGCCGGGCACGCCGATCTTGTAGATGTAGTTCAGCCACAGGTTGGAAATCCCCCACAGGCCGGTGCCGGGCACGGGTGGGTCGACCTTGAAGCCGATGCCGAAGGGGAACATCGCCATGGCGGCGGGGAAATGCGAGTACTCGTCGACCCGCACGCTGGTGCTGGCATCGTTGGAGGTGAACAGGGTCAGCAGGCGGTCCTGCAAGGGCGGATAGGACATCAGCAGCAAGGCCCCGAGAACGAAGCCACCCATCAGCATGCGCCCGGTGTAGGGCACCCGCTGGCGGGCCATCCAGATCAGCACGATCAGCAGGCTGAGCAGGGCTCCGCGAGAACCGGAGAGCAGCAGCCCGGCGGCCCCCAGCAAGGCCACCGCCAGGCCGAGGTTACGCTGCCAGCCGCTGCGGGTCAGGCCGAAACAGAAGGCCAGGGGCAGCAGCAGGGCCATGGCGCCGCCGGTGACGTTGGGGTGCATCCACGGCGAGCCCATGCGATTGGCCAGGGCGCTGAGGCTGTCGCCCAGTACCGCGATGCCGCCGTAGCCGAGCTTTTCGAGGATCGGGGTCATGGCCGTGGCGCTGCCGTTCTTCAGAAACACCGGGATCGACAGCAGCAGGAGCAGCAGGGTCCCCAGCAACAGGCCACAGACCAGTTGCTCCCGGGCCTTGGCTTGCTGCAACAGGCGCCGCACCAGAAACAGCGCCGAGAGGTTGAGCAACCAGCGGACCCAGTTCACCGGGCCATTGCCATCGGCGTTCACCGTCACCTGGCCGATGATGAAGGGCAGGGCACTGAAGGCCATCAGGGCCAGCAGCAGCTTCTCTGTACGCAGCAGCCTGGGCGGCCGGGGCAGGTTGGAGAACAGCCCCTGGGCCAGGATGCTGGCCCAGACCAACAGCAGCAGGGCTTCGGAGACGGTGGTGCGCAGGCCGATCTGCACCGTCGAATAGGGCAGGAAGGTCGCCAGTACCGCGAACAGCAGCAGCCCGCGCATGGGCTGGCGGACCACGGTCACCGCCGCTGCGATGCCGACCATCAGCACCAGCACCTTGAGCGCTGGCAGCAACCAGATCAGCACGCCGAAAACCAGGCCGAAGATCAGCGCCAGCGGCAGGGCGATGGGCATTACTTGAGCTCCTCGAGCAATTCATTGAAGCGCTGGCGATAGGCATCCTCGGCGTAGCCGGCCGCCCAGGCCTTGAGGGGGGCGGGGTCTTCCGGCGGGGCGCTGGCCAGTTGCACCATCAACTGGCTCAGCGCGGCGCTGTCGGTGGGCGAGAAGCGCGGGCTGCCCGCCGGGGTGATCTCGTCCAGGGCCGAGCCGCTGGCCACCGCCACCGGAGTGCCGACACTCAGGGCCTCGATCACCGGCAGGCCGAAGCCCTCGGCGTAGGAGGGCTGCCACAGGCGCTGGGCCTTGCGGTACACCCCATGCAACTGGCTGTCGCTGAGGTCGCTGAGAAAGTGCAGGCCATGCACGGCGCGCAGCTCGCTGGGCAGGTGTTCCGGTGCGCCGATCAGCACCAGTTCCGGTACATCCGGGGATTGCTGGCGTGCGGCCTGCCAGGCGGCGACGAACCAGGGAATGTTCTTGCGCGGCTCGCGGGTGCCCACCGCCAGCCAATAGCGCTCGGGCAGTTGCAGGTCGCGGATGTCGGCGGGTTCGCCCTGGAAACCGGTAACCAGGTTGGGCAGTACCCGGACCTTGTCCCGGGCCTGGGGAAAGAGCTTCACCAGTTCGTCGGCGGTGTACTGCGAAGGTGTCCAGATGCGGTCCGCTTGCTTCACCGAGTGGCCGATGGAGAGCTTGTCGGTGAGGCCATAGACCCGCTCCTTGAGCCGTGAGCCATGGCTGTTGGTCAGGGTCAGTTGGAACAGGTCATGCAGTTGCAATACATAGCGCAGGTTCTTAGGTTTCCTGCCCAGGGGCAGGCCCATGTTGAAGTTGCAGATGTACAGCTCCACCTCGGCCTCACGCAGGGCCTCGGGCAGAAAACCGCCCTCGAAGCGCAGCCGGTTCGGCAGGCGATGCACACCCTGCAGTGGTGCGCCCCACCTGGGGCAATGCACCCGGCGGCGCAGCGGATGGTCTTCCGGGGCAACGCCGAACAATTGCAGGCTGACCTGCGGATTGGCACGCAGGGCGTCTTCCAGTGCCAGGTTCTGCCGGCCGATACCACTGTTGCTGTAGCCTGCGGCGGGGCGGTAATCCAGACCTATGCGCATACGGACACTTCTTCTTTGTCAGAGGGGAGTTGGTGATAGACCGCTTCCAGCTGGGCCGCGGCGGCGCTCCAGTCATGGTGGGCCAGCACGTAGTCGCGCCCGGCGGCGCCGATGCGTTGCAGGCGCTCGGGGTCGGCCAGGGCCTGGGCGAGAATCTGCGCCAGGGCCCCGGGGTCTTCGCTGCCCAGGTAATGCTGGCCGTTCTCTACCTGCAGCCCGGAGCTGCCCTGGGCCGTGGTAACTACCGGCAGGCCGGCGGCCATGGCCTCCAGGACCTTGAGCTTGGAGCCGCCGCCCTGGCGCAGCGGGGCGAAGAACAGCGCGGAGCGCCGTTGCAGGTCCCGCAGGTCGGGGACAAAACCCTGCCACTCGATGCGCGGGTCGGTCCAGCGCTGGCGGAAACTGTCCGGCAGGGCGTAGCCGCAGATGGCGAAGTGCACCTCGGGGTTGATGGCCCACAGGCGCGGCAGTATCTCTTCCAGGGCCCATTGCACCGCATCCAGGTTGGGGCTGTATTCGTAGTTGCCGATAAACAGCAGGCGCTGGCTGCCAAGGTCCGGTTGCACCGCGGCGTAGTGCCCGCAGTCCACGCCGTTGACCACCACCGCGGCCGGTTTGCCACTCAGCCGGGCCAGGGTCAGGGCGTCCTGTTCGGTCACCGCGATGACCCGGGCCGCCTGCTGGAACACCCGGCGTTCCCAGCGCCGGTAGCGCCATTGGTCGTAACGGGTAAAGGGTTTCGACCAGGCCGGCAGGCGGTCGTAGCTGGCGGCACCGAGGGCCGACTCGACGTTGTGTTCGGTGAGGATGAACGGGCGCTGCAATTGCTTGAGCGGCTGTTCGAAGGGCTGGAAGCTGTAGCTGTGCTCGATCTGGATCACGTCCCAGGGTTCCTCCAACAGCTCGCGAAAACGCTGTTGCAGCGGCGCGGCCAAACCGTTGACGTCGGCCAGCATGGGGTAGGGCGCGAACAGCACCGAGAACAGGGTCTTGAGGCTGCGCAACGGCCGCCGCGGCAGCACGATCAGGCGTTCCAGCCAGGGCTCCAGGGCCGCGCGGGTGGCGTCGTCCAACGGGGTTTTCGATTGCACCAGCAAGGTGATGCGGTGCCCGCGGGCGGCCAGGGCCCGCAGCAGGTGGTATTGCCGGGTCTTGCCGCCGCTGGTGGCGGGCCAGGGCAGGTAGGGCAGGGTCCAGAGGATTTTCATGCTCACCACACCAACAGTTGCAGGCTGGTTTTCAACGGCACGCTCAGGCCCGCTTGCCCGCTCAGCTCGGTGCGGGTGCCGGTCAGCGGATCATGCAGCGTGGCCGCGTTGAGCCCGGGAACCTGCAGGCTGGCGCCGCTGGCGCTCCAGAACATCCAGACGTGGGAGCCGTCGGGCCGGGTCCAGGCGATGCTGTACAAGTCGCTCGGGGCGTTGCTCAGGCCGGGGGGATCAGCCGGGGCCAGGCTCGGCCCGGTGGTGTCGAGAAAATACTTGAGGGCGTTGTAGACCAGCTTGGGTTCGCCGGCCAGGTCCACCAGCCCGTAGGACTGGTCGCGGTTGCTGGCGCGGGCATCCAGGTCGCTGAGGTTGAACAGGAAGATCCGCTGGTAGTCCATGGCCGCCATCAGGGCCAGGCGGCGCAGGGTGTAGTCGGCCTGGCCGTTGACGCCGATCATCGCCTGCATTTCCCGGGCTCCGCTGGTGTAGCTCGACCAGCCCCACTCGGTGGCCCAGACCTGTTGCACGCCCTGGCTGTGCAGCGCGTTGTTGAGGAAGTTGCCGCGTACGAGGAAATCCTGGGCCGCGGCATCGTCGCCTTCCGGGAGCTCGGAATAGGGGTGGTAGGCGGCAATCAGGTTTTCCGTGCCCAGGCCCTGTTGCAGCAGGTCTTCGAGCATCAGCCCCGGGGTGCTGCGCATCTGGCTATAGTAGGCCATGCCCGCGGTCGCTACAGGCTTGTCGGGAATCGCCGCGCGAATGGCGCTGGTGGTGGTCGTGAGCAACTGGTCGTAGGCGTCGGGGTCTTCCTTGGGCAGCCAGACGATGTTGGGTTCGTTCCACACCTGCCAGGTGTTCACCTGGGGATAACGCTGGGCGAGCATTTTCATGCGCTGGGCGAAGACGTTGAAGTCCTTGGGCGGGTACTGGTCGGAAGGGGGCGAGCCGCTGGGCACGTTGGCGGCGAAGGGCGCCGAACCCACCATGTAGGCCAGGACCCGGTACTGGCGACCCTGCATGGCGTTCATCGCGGCGTCCAGGGTGTCCAGCTGCAGGTCATTCTCGCTGGGTTCGATCATGGCCCAGTGAATGGCCAGGCGGACCCAGCTCAGGCCCAGGGCATCGAGCCGGTCCATTTGCTTCTGGTAGACGCCGGGGGTGAAGTACTGGAACTGCGCGTTGACCCCGAGAAAATCCTTCCACACCACCGCTCGCGGCGCGCGCAGGGTGGTATCCGCCAGGGCGTTCCAGGACAGGCAGGCGAGCACCAGCAGGGCAATCGCCGAGCTACGTCGCATAGGCATGGGCCGGGCCTCCACAGGCATCGCTGAACACCCGGGCAAAGCGCTCGGCGGTATGGCTCCAGACCCGCCGGGAGCCGATCACCGCGGCGTGCTCGGCCCAGCGCTCCACCCGTTCCGGGCTGGCGCACAAGTGGCTGAGTTCGGCGGCCAGGGCGGCGACGTTGCCCTGGGGAAAGATCACGCCGTTGTCCTGGGCCACCTCTTCGGCGAAGGAGCGGGCGTCGGAGGTGATGGCGCCGCGACCGCAGGCCACCGCCCAGGACAGGGCGCCGCTGGTCCCCCGCAGCGTGCCCAGGAGCTTGAGCTTGCTCGACTCGCGGTAGGGCAGGACCATCACGTGGTGGGCCTGGATCACCTTGGGAATGTCCGTGGCCGGCAGGTCCAGTTGCCAGTCGATGCTGTCCTGCAGGTTCAGGCGCTGGATGTGCTGGCGCAACTGGTCGAGGTAGCTGCCGGCGCTACCGAAGGCCATTTCCGGTTCACTGCCCCCGGCCAGGGTCAGGCGCATGCGCTCGCGCATTGCCGGTTGCTGGGCGAAGGCCATGGCCAGTGCATCCAGCAGATCCTCGATGCCCTTGCCGCGGTAGATGAAGCCGAAATACAGCAGCCTCAACGGGCTCAGCGGCGGCAGCGGCCGGGCGGGGATGGCCAGGTTGCCGTGGGGGATCACCACCATCTGCTCCGCACGCAACCCCATGCGCTGGCGCAGGCAGGCGCCGCCGGCGTGGGTCAGGGTGATCAGCCGGGTGAGGCTGCGGGCCAGCTGCTTTTCTTCGTGCAGGCACAAGGGGTCGGTCAGTACCGTGGCGATCTGTGGCAGCGGTGAGGGCAGCCGCGTGGCCAGGGACAGCGGCCAGGGCAGGCTGGCCCGGCGCCAGACCAGGCGTTCGGGGTCGTGCACCGTGGCGCTCAGCGGCAGGCTGGGGAAACGCTCGCGCAACGCCTTGAGGGCATGAAACTCCGCCAGCCGGCCACCGCCCAGCTCGGCGTGCACCAGGTCGATCCCCTGCCAGTCACTGTGCGCCACCCGCTCGATGGCGCGTTGCGGGTCGTTGCCCAGCCCGGCCAGGGGCGTGCTGACTTTCAGCCCCAGGCCTTCCAGCGCGGCGCGCAGGTGCGCGGCGTAGTCGGCAATGCCGTTCTGCTCGGGAGGCATGGGTGCCAGCAGGGCAATGTGCATCAGTGGGGGCTCCTGATCCGCGCCAGGAAGTTCAGCACGTTCTCCGGGATGCCGAAGCGCCGGCGGTTGATGATGATGCCGTCGACCCGCTTGAAGGCGGTGGTGAGAATCGACAGGGCGTTTTGCAGCACGGGCACCGTGGTGGTTTCGGCTTCGACGATCAGGGCGATCAGGTCGGCCTCGCGCAGGCTGACGAAGGCTTCCTGGTTGGAGAAGAAGCCCGAGGCTTCCAGCAGGACGATTTCGCCGGGCACCGCGTTGGGTGCGCCATTGACCCGCACCACGTGCCCGCGCTCCTGGAGCAGGTCGCGCAGGTGCGCGGTGACGAAGCTCACGCCTTCGCCGCGGCGTGCCGAGGTCAGGCCGATCACCAGCCCCTGCAGCGCCACCTGCTTGAGGGGCAGGATGCCGTACAGGCGGTAGAGGCTGGCGGTGAAGGCGCTGTTGCGTTGCGGCAGGTGGCTGTCGAGGTCCTGCAGGCTGGTCCAGACCTTGACCCCGAAGCGCTCCTCGATCTGGTCGCCGTCATGGATGCGCTGGTCCAGCAGATAGAAGAAGTACAGCGCCAGCAGGCCCACCGCCAGGCTCAGGGGGATGGCGGCGAGCAGCATGCTCAGGCTCTTGGGAAAGACCCGGCTGGGTTTGAAGGTGGCTTCTTCGATCACCGCGATGTTGCTGATCTGGCTCTGGTCCAGCTCGCGGTCGATGCGGGCTTTCTCGGTGCTGTCGCTGTACAGCGCGAAGCTTTTCTCCGCCGCGCTCAGTTCCCGTTGCAGGCGTGCCAGTTCAGGTTCCACGGCCAGCGCCTGGCGCCGTTCCTGTTCGAGCTTGAGCAACTGGGTTTCCTGCTGGGCGGCCTGGGTCTGCAGGCGGCTGAGGCTGGCCTGCTGGTCGGCGAAGCTGTTCTGCAGGCGGGTATAGACCGGGTTCGGGGCCAGGTTTTCGCTGCGTTGCACAGTGCCGCTTTCCGATTTCAGCAAGGCTTGCAGGTTGGCGATTGCCGCATCCATGGCGCGAACCGGAGGGGCGCCTTCCCTGAAGGTGCGGAGCATTTCCTGACGCTCGATCTGCTTGGCGTTGATCCGCTGCTGCAGGTCCTGGCGGTCCGGGTTGAGGCTCATCTGGCGGCCGATGCTGATTTCTTTCTTCATGCTGTTGAGCTGCTTCTGGATGGTCTCCAGGCCGCTGCGAGTGGACGCCACTGCTCGGGTGGTATTGAGGTGTTCGCCCTTGAGGTTGTTGAGGTTGCGCGAGATATCGTTCAGGCGCTCCTCGATGCTCACCGCCCCCAGTTGGTTCAGGTAGTCGGCGATCTGCTTCTTGTAGCCGAGGATGCGCTGGTTGGTGGCGCCACTTTCGGTTTCATAGAAGGCGTACAGGCTTTTGCGCCCGAGGGTTTGCGCGCGTTCCTGCTGGTACTGCTCGATCCAGCTCTTGACCACTGTCTGGGCCACTTTGGGGTCGTTCCAGGTAAAGCTCACTTCCATCACCGAGGAGCCTGCGGCGTGGGTCACGCTGAAGCTTTTCAACATGCGTTCGGTCAGGCGTTCCACCGGGGTCTGCTTCTCCACCAGGCCCACCAGTTGCAGGGCCCCGCGCAGCAGGTCGACGATGCCTTCCACCGCGCCCTTCACGGCGTTCTTGAGGGTGGCCAGGGCACCACTTGGCTGGGGCTGGCGGGACAGGTCGTCGAGGTACTTTTCCGCCACTTTGCGGGCGATGGGCTCGCCGCCGAGGATGCGCTCCTCATCGATGATCGGATCACGCTGGGCGCTGGGAATCACCACAGCCTGGCGATCGGCGATCTCGATCGGCAGGGTGCTGGTGTCGCGCCCCGGCTTGACCAGCAGCAGGGCGGTGGACTCGAAGCGATTGGGCAGCAGGAAGGCGCCCAGCAGGATGATGACGAAGGTCACCAGGACGGTGATCTTGACCTCGCGCTTGAAGATGAAGAACAACCGCAGCAGATCGCGAAAGGAACGGATATTGATCATGAGTGCTGTCCTTGGCGATCAGTTGGCCGACTGGCGATTGATTTCGTAACTCGCCCCGATGCCGATCGACTTGGTGAACGGAATCAACTGGTTGAGGTACACATCCACCCACTCGATGCCGTTGCCGACGCTGGACTTGGGCACGAACACCACGTCGCCGCGTTGCAGCAGCACCGGGGCGGCGCCGGCGTTGCCGGCGATCATGAATTTGCGGTAGTCGAAGAAATAGGTCTTGTAGCGGCCGTCCTCGCCCTCGCGCAGCAGGGCGATATTGCGGCTGTCGCCCACGTTCAAGAGGCCCCCGGCGCCGACTATGGCCTGCTCCAGGGTGGTGGTCACGGTCACCGGCAGGGACGCCGGGTTGCGTACCGAGCCGCCGACGAACACGGTGTTGCCCGGTGCCTGGTTGATGTTCACGGTCAGTGCCGAGTCCTGGTAGATGTTCTTCAGCTTGTTTTCCAGGACCTGGGTCAGTTGCTGCGGAGTCAGCCCCGCGGCCTTGACCTGCCCGGCATAGGGGTAGGCGAAGGTGCCATCGTTGAGCACGGTGAACAGCGTCAGTTCGTAGATCGAGTTGGCGGTGAATGCCGAGATCGATGGCGCCTCACCAGTGTTGCGGACGATGCGCAGGGTGTCCCCCGGGCGAATCCGCTGGGGCGGCAACGGTTGGCCGGCCAGGGCATCACCGGCTCGATGGGCGGCCTCCAGGTCCTGGCTGGGCGGCAGTTCCACCTTTGCCGGAATGGAGCAGGCGCAGAGCATGAGAACACTGGAAATCAGCAGGAGTCTTTTCATCGAGCGGTCTTCCTGGCGTGCATAGTCACAACTCCCTGTCGGGCCAGATTGCTGCTTGGAGCGTCAGTTCAGGTCTTGGCGGCTTCGGCGGGAGCCCGCCCGTAAATGTCGTTGAAGCGCACAATGTCGTCTTCGCCGAGGTACTCCCCGCTCTGTACTTCGATCATCACCAGGTCGATCACCCCGGGATTGACCAGGCGGTGAGTGCGGCCGGGCTTGATGAAGGTGGACTCGTTGGTATTGAGCAGGAATTCGTCCTCGCCATTGGTGACCCGGGCCATGCCGCTGACCACGATCCAGTGTTCGCTGCGGTGGTGGTGCATCTGCAGCGACAGCGAGGCATTGGGCTTGACCATGATGCGTTTGATCTTGAAGCGCGGCCCTTCCTCGAGCACGGTATAGGTGCCCCAGGGACGGGTCACGGTGCGGTGCAGCTTGTAGGCGTCGTGGCCCAGGCGCTTGAGTTCCTGGGCGATCAGCCTGACGTCCTGGCTGCGGTTGCCGTCGGCCACCAGCAGGGCGTCCGGAGTGTCGATGATGATCAGGTTGTTCAGCCCGACCCCGCCCACCAGGCGCTTGCGCGAGTCGATATAGCAGTTGCTGACATCGTGCAGCACGGTCTCGCCGTTGCACTGGTTGCCATGTTCGTCCGCCGGGGTCAGCTCGCGCACTGCCTGCCAGGAGCCGATGTCGCTCCAGCCCAGCTGGCAGGGCACCACGGCGACTTTCTTCGAGCGCTCCATCACCGCGTAGTCGATGGAGATGTCCGGGGCCTGGGCAAAGCTGTCGCCGTCCAGCTCCACTTGCAGTTCGTGCTTGCCCTCCTTGCGGTGGCTCTGCTCCAGGCAGTGTTCGACGGCGCTGACCACCTCGGGCACGAACTCGCGCAGTTCCTGCAGGATCACGTCGGCACGCATGCAGAACATCCCGCCGTTCCACAGGTGCAGGCCGCCATCGACATAACGCTGGGCGGTGGCGGCGTCGGGTTTTTCGACGAAGCGGCTGACCTGGAAGCTGTCCTTGTTCAGGCCCTGGCCTTTCTCGATATAGCCAAAGCCGGTCTCGGCGTGGGTGGGCACCAGGCCGAAGGTCACCAGCCAGCCTTGCTCGGCCAATTGCCGGGCGCTGTCCACGGCGTTGGCGAAAGCCTGCACATCCTTGATCAGGTGGTCGGCGGGCAGCACCAGCAGCTGTGCATCATCGCCATACAGGCGGCTCACGTGCAGGGCGGCGGCAGCGATGGCCGGTGCGGTGTTGCGCCCGAACGGCTCAAGGATGAAGTCCAGCTCCACCCTGGCCTTGTTCAGCAGGCGATAGTCGTCGAGGGTGCGAAAGAACACTTCGCGGTTGGTCACCGTCAACAGGCGGCCGACGTCCTTGAGCGCGGTGGCGCGCACGAAGGTTTTCTGCAGCAGGCTTTCGCCGTCTGGCAGGCGCATGAAGGGCTTGGGCATCGCCTCGCGGGATACCGGCCACAGGCGGGTGCCGGCGCCGCCAGCAATGATGCAGGGAATGAGTGTGCTCATTCAGAAGGCCTCGCGGGTCATGATCACGGACGGAACAGTGCGGAAGAGGATGTACAGGTCGAACCAGACCGACCAGTTTTCAATGTATTCCAGGTCGAACTCGACACGTTTCTCGATTTTTTCCAGGGTATCGGTTTCGCCCCGATAGCCGTTGATCTGCGCCAGGCCGGTGATCCCCGGCTTGACCCGGTGGCGCGAGGTGTACTCCTTGACCGCCTCTTCGAAGAGAATGCCGGCGGCCTTGGTCGCGGTGGCATGGGGGCGCGGCCCGACCATGGACATGCTGCCGCCGAACACATTGAACAGCTGGGGTAGTTCATCGAGGCTGGTCTTGCGAATGAAGCGCCCGACCCGGGTGATGCGCGGGTCGCCCCGGGTGGTCTGCTTTTCGGCATGGGCGTCGGCCATGTGCTGGTGCATCGAGCGGAACTTGTAGACCTCGATCAGCCGGTTGTTGTAGCCGTAGCGCTTCTGCTTGAACAGCACCGGGCCGCTGGAGTCCAGCTTGATCGCCAGTGCCACCAGCAGCATCACCGGCGACAGCAGCACCAGGGCGATGCTCGACAGCACCATGTCTTCCAGGCGCTTGAAGAACGGCGACCAGCCCCGCAACGGCACTTCGGAGGCGTTGAACATCGGCAGGTTGGCGACTTCGGTGATGCGGTTGTGGGCGTGCCGGAAGGCCACCATGTCGGGCACCAGCAGCACGTTCACCGGCAGCCTTCGCAGCTCGCGGATGACATAGGCCATGCGGTTTTCCGCCGACCAGGGCAGCGCCACCAGGACCTGGGTAACCTTTTCCTCGCGGATCAGCCGTTCCAGGTCGCTGGAGTTGCCCAGCAGCGGCAGGTTGCACAGGGTCTTGGGCAGGCGGCCGATGCGGTCGTCGATGAAACCGGTCACTCCGGAGCGGATGTCCTGATGCTGGGCCAGGTATTCGGCCAGGCGCTGGCCGTTTTCCGTGGCGCCGAGAATCACCGCGTTCTGCAGGAACACGCCGCGCTGCATCAACTGCTGGAACAGGGTCAGCAGCACCAGGCGCTCGATGCCGAACAGCACGAAGCTGCCGGCAAACCAGCCGAACAGCTCGGGGTTGTCGATGGTGTTGAACATCTGCATCGAGTGATGCATGAACAGCAGCACGCAAAAGGACGAGGCCCAGGCGAAGAGGGTCAGCTGAAAGCGCAGCTGGTTGCTGAAGATGGATTCGGCGTACACCCCCAGGGCCTGGAAGATCAGCACGCTGATGAGGGCGAAGAACACCAGCAGGGTCAGGTCGCTTTTCAAGGCTTCCTGGCTGTTGTTGGACAGCAGGATCAGCAGCAGCCCGGGAAGGATTGCAGTCAGCCCATGAACCACACGGATGCCGAACAGGAAGTACTCGACCATGCTGGGGCGAGTCAGTAACAGGCTGTCTACAGGTTGCAACCGCATAAGATCAATTCCCTCGACCTAAGGCACACCGGTTGACTGGAGAGATCGCGAGGAAGTTCGCAATGTTTGCGACTTCCCATCGTCTGGTCCCGGCACCGAAAAAAGCCACGTCCCTTCATCCCCAGGCGTGGTCGGCATTCAAGTGGGAAAACCGTGCCCTCTGCGTATTCAGGTGGGGCCCCCGGCGCCGGTCAAGGTGATGACCTGCACTTCCTCATCTAAACGACAGGGGTCAGTAAAGCTCATGAAACAACGACCCGCTAATTGAAAGCCGGACCGTGCCGGACGAATCCCTGCCTCCCTGCGGCTAAGCTGCCGGATTGCCGGGGGGCCATGGCCAGACTGCTTCCGGCAAAAAAATAAATTCCGACGACAGACTTTTTCTGCGGGCGGCAGGGTCAACATCCTTCATGGAATCCATAACCGGAGTCAGGGCTGATGAGTGAGCGCAAGGCATTGTTGATACTGCACGGCAAACAGGCCCTCAACGAGGAGGTGCGCGCGGCCGTCGAGGCCCGGCGCGCCGCCGGCTGGGACTTGCAGGTGCGCCTGACCTGGGAGGCGGGGGATGCCCAGCGCCTGGTGCAGGAGGCGTTGGCTGCCGGCCATACCCGGCTGATTGCCGGCGGTGGCGACGGTACCCTGCGGGACATCGCCGAAGCCCTGGCCAATGCCGACGCCCCGGCCAGCCTGGTGCTGTTGCCGCTGGGCACGGCCAACGACTTTGCCCGGGCTGCCGGCGTGCCGCTGACCCCGGCCGCGGCCCTGGACCTGCTGGATGTGCCGGCGCGGGCGATCGACCTGGGGGAGGTCGGCGGGCAGATGTTCCTCAACATGGCCACGGGCGGCTTTGGCAGCCAGGTCACCGCCAACACCTCGGAGGATTTGAAGAAGGTCCTGGGGGGCGCGGCCTACCTGTTCACCGGTCTGTCACGTTTTGCCGAGCTGAGCGCGGCCTATGGCGAGTTGCAGGGGCCGGGTTTCCACTGGCATGGCGAACTTCTGGCCCTGGGCATCGGCAACGGCCGTCAAGCGGGCGGCGGGCACGAGTTGTGCCCGGGGGCCCTGGCCGATGACGGCTTGCTGGATATCAGCATCCTGCCGGCGCCCCAGGAACTGGTCGGCACGCTGAAGAACCTGCTGGCGGGCGGGTTGGGGATCGACAATCTGTTTGTCCGGGCACGCCTGCCCTGGGTCGAGATCAAGGCGTCCCGAGGCCTGGACATCAACCTCGACGGCGAGCCGCTGCAGGGCGATACCTTGCGTTTCACCGCCCGTGCTGGCGCGTTGCGGGTGCATCTGCCCGAGGATTCGCCGCTGCTGGGAGGCGCCCGCTGAGTCAGTCGTCGAGGCTGATGATGCGTTCGCGCACGGCGAACAGCACCAGCCCGGCAACGTCGAAGATCTGCAGGCGCTTCATGATCTGCGAGCGGTGGGTTTCCACGGTCTTGATGCTCAGGCCCAGGCCCAGGGCGATCTCCCGGGTGGATTTGCCGCGCACGATCAGCCGCAGGATTTCCAGCTGGCGGGCCGTCAGGTTGTGGTTCTGCTCCGGTGGCGGAGGTTGCTTCTGAGCCCGGGTCAGGGCCTGGTTGATCACCGTGTGGGCGATGGCCGGGCTCAGGTAGCGTTCATTGTTGCGCAGGGCCTGGAGGGCGTGCTCGAGTTCTGTGGCGGTGGTGTCCTTGAGCAGGTAGCCGTGGGCGCCGCATTCCAGGGCCTGCATGATCAGGGCCGGGTCGGTGTGCATCGACAGGATCAGCACCTTGCTCTGCGGGTGGAGCGCCTTGAGCCGGCGCAGGGCGTCGAGGCCGCCGGTGTGTTTCATCGACAGGTCCAGCAGGATGATGTCCGGATGCAGCCTTTCGACCATTTCCAGCAGGAACGAGCCGTCATCCGCTTCACCGATCACCGCGTATCCGGGAATGTCCATGACCAGGGCACGCACGCCAGCCCTGATGAGCGAGTGGTCATCCACCAAGAGTAAATTACAGGTCAATGTAAAACCTTATTCGTGCTGGCCCGCTCCAGAGTGCGAGGGGCCCAGGGAAAGAGTGCTTCGATCTGTGTGCCTTGGTCGGCCTCGCTGGTGACCTTCAACAGGCCGCCCAACTGACTGATTCGTTCCTGCATTCCGGCCATGCCCCGCTGGCCCTGCGCGCCCGGGTCGCTGGCCGGGGCGAAACCCTGGCCATCATCGCTGATGAACAGCGACAGGCCTTCGGGCAGTCGTTGCAGGCGTACCAGCAGGTTTTTCGCCTGGGCGTGGCGCAGGATGTTGGTCACTGCTTCCTGGGTGATGCGAAACGCTGCGACGGCCATTTCCTCGGGAATGCCCGCCAGGCGCTGGTGGCACTCCAGACTCCAGTGCACCGAGGTGTTTTCCAGGGTCTTGAGCAGGTGGGCGCGCAGGCTGGCTTCCAGCCCGAGGCTGGCCAGTTGCCGCGGGTTGAGGATGGCGGAGACGTCCCGCACCTTGGCCAGGGTCTCTTCCAGGGTGGTGCCCAGCACCGCGCAATGTTCTTGCAGCTCGTCCGGCAGGCGGCGCTTGAGCCAGTCGGTCTGCAGCTTGGCGGCGGTCAGCAGTTGGCCGATGTCGTCATGCAGTTCTCGGCTCAGACGGTGCCGTTCGTTTTCCTTGACCTCCAGCAGGCGCTCGGCGAGTTCCTGGGGCTGGAAGCGGATGGATTTGCGCGAATAACCGTATTGCATCCAGATGCAGGCCAGCGCCGCCACGTTGATGACCAGCAACCCCAGAGGCAGAGGCCGGCCCAGCCAGTAGACCAGCACACTGGCCAGGGTCGAGCAGGAGCACAGCAACAGGCTGAGCCAGCGCAGGTGATCACGGGAGGGGGGCCAAGAGAAGAATGACTTGAGGCTGGCGTACATAGCGGATGGAGCCAATGGATGTTCGCTGCGAAGAGCCCGGTCAAGTATGGATGACGAGGCTTGTTTGGGAAACGGTGCTCTTTGAATACCCGGTTTCAATCAACGCTGTCTGTTCGTGTTGTACAGGCTGAGTAGTAACTGCCGCCATTGGAATCAATGTGCCATTAACTGTGTCCGTTTATGCGCCGCATAATACCACCGAAGATACCGTCGGTCGCGTTTATACGCTCAGTCATATAGGACTTCAGAGTCAGGAACTGGAGGGTAGCGGTACGTCGGTACCATTGGCGCCACGTGCGCCCGAACATCGCGCAAAGTGTGCTGGGGAGCGGGTTTGCCCGCATGCACAGCGCGTTGAACAGCAAGTCCCGGTGACCTTGCTAGTTGGCTTTATGGAGTGATTGATGTCGCTCTTGGGTATGAATTAATCAATAACGACCGGGTGCTTGGCAGTTGGCCCGATATTTTGTCGATGTTGTGCAGTAGGGCGGTGATTGGCGAGAGTTTTATCCGCTGCCCCGCCGGATAAATACAACTTCAGTGGCTGCAAGATGGATATGTGCAGTTACAGTTTTGTCCCACTTGCTCTGTCAGTTCTTCGATCAGCATGACTTGTTCGCTGTCGTCCAGATTGAGCTGGCCGTTGCGTGGGTCGATCAGTTCCAGTTGCCAGGCCATCAGCGTCAGGCAGCTCTTCAAGGCGTCGAGGATCGGATCGTTGAGGTCCAGGGGATGGGGGGTGCGCTTGAGCACGCCATGAATATGCAGGGAGAATTCGGCCAGCGGGCTGACTGCGTGGCGGGCCGCGGCCTGGGCCAGGCTCAGCAGGCTGGCGAGCAGGCAGTTGATGGCTTCTTCATCGTTTCTGATCAGGTGCAGGTGGCTCAGGCAGTCTTCCGATCTGGCCAGCAGGGCCTGGGCTTCAAGCAGGAACTCGGGCAGCGGTGTGGCGCACTCGTGGCCGTCCTTTAGCATGCTTATCTCCATGACTGCGTGTCCGATGGCTTGATAGGGCGTTGGCTGAACGGTTTGCAAGTTGGACGCGATAGGTGCAGCTGGATTGACGTTATAGCTGAATGCTTGCCTGCGGTCGCAGCCTGCCGAGCGAGTCGAGTGGCCTCGAACCCGGTCCGTGCGCGCATGCCGGCCACAGCAAGGCGGCGCAAGCGCGCTGGGGCAGGATGAGCGAGGGTAGTGGGGCTTGAAAGGGGGCCAAGCCACCTTTCTGCGATCAAAAACAAAAGCCTGACTCCGTTCATGCAATGAGAATGGCGTCACATTAATGGCTATTGGATATCGCGAATATCAGGCTGGTCCTGATTGTTGATAGGGGATTCCCCTAGGCACGGGAACCTTGCACCGAAATAGAGGTCTGGCCGGCGCAGAGGGTGGTGCTGAATTGACCGCGCCAGTAAAGCATGATGTTAATGTGACATCAACGGCTTTGTGTGGCAATTTGCATGCGGGTCAAGATACGGCAGACCCGGCCGATATCTGTCTTTAGTGAATTCATCAGAACAAGCCCAGGAGTCATTAATGGCCGGCATTCTCGACACGGTAGATCAACGCACGCAACTGGTGGGTGAGAATCGCCTGGAAATCCTCATGTTCCGCCTGGCCGGCCGGCAACTGTTCGCGATCAACGTGTTCAAGGTCCAGGAAGTGCTGCAACTGCCGAAGCTGACGCTGATGCCTCAGCGCCATCCCTTTGTCTGTGGGGTGGTCAATCTGCGCGGGCAGACCCTGCCGGTCATCGATCTGTCCCAGGCCATTGGCATGCGCCCGCTGGTCCCGGGCCCCAACAGCACCATCATCGTTACCGAGTACAACCGCTCGGTGCAGGCGTTCCTGGTCGGTGGCGTGGACCGCATCGTCAACATGAACTGGGAAGCCATCATGCCGCCGCCCACCAGCGCCGGGCGCCAGCATTACCTGACCGCCATCAGCAAGGTCGATGACCAGTTGGTGGAAATCATCGACGTGGAAAAGGTCCTGGCGGAAATCGTGCCCTACAACGCCAAGGTTTCCCGGGACAAGCTGGAAGATCCGGTGTTGGAGCGTGCCCGTGGCCGCGAAGTGCTGCTGGTGGACGACTCCAACGTGGCCCTCTCGCAATTGCGCGACACCCTCGGCCAGCTCGGGGTCAAGATGCACATCGCCAGTGATGGCCTCAAGGCCCTGAACATGCTCAAGGCCTGGGCCGACACCGACGTGGTGATGACCGACAAGCTGCTGATGGTGTTCACCGATGCGGAAATGCCGGAGATGGACGGCTACCGCCTGACCACCGAGATCCGCAACGATCCGCGTTTGCGCGGGCTCTATGTGGTGCTGCACACGTCCTTGTCCGGCAGCTTCAACGAATCGATGGTGAAGAAGGTCGGTTGCGACAACTTCCTGTCCAAGTTCCAGCCGGACAAGCTGGTGGACGTGGTCCGCCAACGGCTGATGCTGGACGAAGCCGACGCCTGACACGGGCCCTGCGCCGGCGCTCCTTTGTTTCGGCTAAATGCTGGTATAGGGTGAGCGCTTTTGCCCATACAGGGAGCTGGACATGCGTCTTAGCGCGCTTTACCGATACCCGTTGAAATCCGCCAGGGGCGAAACCCTGCAACAGATCGGCCTGGACAAGCTCGGGCTGCAAGGGGATCGCCGCTGGATGCTGGTGGATGAGGCCAGCGGGCGTTTCCTGACCCAGCGCGCCGTAGCGCGGATGAGTCAGCTGTCGGCCTTGTGGAATGACCAGGGTGGCCTGACCCTGAGCGCCCCAGGCCACTCCACCCTTGAAGTAGCGCTGCCGGGTGCGGATGCACCGTTGCGCGGCGTGACCATCTGGCAGGACACCTTGCGGGTTCCCGATGCGGGGGACGAAGCCGCGGCCTGGGTCAGCGAATTCATCGGCAAGCCCAGCCGCCTGGTGCAGGTTCCTGCGCAGCGGGCACGGAGCACCGCCGCCGGTTATGGCAGGGACGATGACCAGGTGGCCTTCGCCGATGGTTTTCCCCTGCTGCTGATTGGCCAGGCCTCCCTGGATGACCTGGTCGCTCGCGTGGGCCGGCCCCTGGAGATGCTGCGGTTTCGACCGAACCTGGTGGTCGAGGGCAGTGCGGCCTTTGCCGAGGACGACTGGAAACGCGTGCGTATCGGCGATGTCGAGTTCCGTGTGGTCAAGCCATGCTCGCGCTGCATTCTCACCACCATCGATCCGCAGACCGGCGAGCGCAGTGCCGACCGCGAACCTCTGGCCACCTTGCAGAAGTACCGGGCCCAGGCCGATGGGGCGATGTTCGGCCAGAACCTGGTCAATGATGGCAACGGTCGCTTGCAGGTAGGGATGGCGGTGACGGTCATCGAATAACCGGTGCCACCTCGAAAAATGCCCGTCTCCTGGGAGACGGGCATTTTTTATTCCGGGGTAACGCCGCGATGCTCGATCAGCCGCGGTATTCGCACAGGTAGGCGGTGTCCACTGCGACTTTGAGCTGGAACTTGCTGTTGGCCGGAACGTTGAACTGGCTACCGGCCGGGAAGGTTTCCCAGTCTGCGCTGTCTGGCAGGCGCACGGTCAGGGCGCCGGAGACCACGTGCATGATTTCCCGTTGTGCGGTGCCGAACTCGTATTCGCCCGGGGCCATGACGCCAATGGTGGCTGGGCCTTCGGCCGTGCCGAAGGCAATCGACTTGACGGTGCCGTCGAAGTACTCGTTGACTTTAAACATGGGCGATTCCTCAAGAAAGGGTCAAAAAGGGCGGCCAGTATGCACAAGGCCTTCAGGGCCGTCACCTGCCGCCGTCAAGGAAGAATCAGCGGTAATAAGCGTGCTGTATTGCGCGCATCTTCCAGGGCTCGATGCTGCTGGCCGGTAAACTGCATGCCGGCCAGTTGCAGGGCTGCATTGAGCCCCAGGGGCCGCTCCAGGCGCCGGGCCTTGGCGAAGCGCTGCTTGAGGTTCATGTGCGGCACCTCATTGAGCAGGCTGTGCAGCTGTTGGTTGTGCCATTCCAGCTGCAACTGCTTGCGGTCGTAGTCGCCCCAGCTGGCCCAGCCATCCAGGCGCGGCTGATGCTGGCCGAGCCAGCGCTCGAACAGGCCCCAGACCTCGCTCAGGGGCGCGGCGCTGTCGATATTGGCCTGGGTGATGTGGGTCAGTTCGCGGCAGAACGGCGTCAGCATGGGGCGCCGCAAGGGGCGGACGAAACGCTGGAAGTGGTCCTGTTCCCGGCCCTGACGGTTGACCAGGGTGGCGCCGATCTCAATGATTTCCATCTCGCTCACCGGCCAGCCCCCTTCATCCGTCGTGGCTTCCAGATCTATTACCAGCCAGTGGGGCATCACGAATTCCAGCCTTGAAACATCCTGAAGAGGCTTGAGCGTAGCCAAAGCCGAGGCATCCGCCTAGGGGGACGGCTGCTTGAGCGCATCGAGGGGGCATCGTCCCGACCGATGCCCCGTCTGCCTGGATCTGCTGGAAGGTGCCCGGGCTACTCCACCTCCACCAGTACCTGGCGGTTTTTCACCTGGTCCCCGAGGTTGACCTGGACCCGGGTGATCACCCCGTCGATCCCGGCCTTGAGCGGGTGCTCCATCTTCATCGCCTCCAGCACCAGCAGCAATTGGCCCTTGCTTACGTGCATGCCCTCACTGACCAGTACATCGACGATCGCCCCGTCCATGGGCGCCTTGAGCGTACCGCTGGAGGCGGTGTTCTGGCCCTGGGCCGGGGCATGGGTACGATCCACCAGGTGCAGGCTGCCCTTGGCGTTGCTCAGCCACAGCTCCCCGCCCTCCAGCCGATAGGCGCACGGGCGGCGAATGCCGTTGATCTCCAGGCTGGCCCGCCGGCCATCGGCGCTGCGCACCTTGAGCTCCAGCAGCCCATCGCCCTGGCGCACCTGCACAGCGCCCGAGGGCAGTGCGTTCAGGTGCAGCGACCATTGTCGGTCCTGCACCCCGAGCCGGTAGTCCAGGGGCACCCCGGCGTTGTTGCTCCAGGCATTGAGCGCCGGGCCATGGGCGCTGGCGCTGTGGTGGTGGAACAGCGCAGCGGCGATGGCCAGTTCCTCGGTAGTGGGCTCCTGGGGTTGCAGGCTCGGGTCCTGGGCAAAATGCTCGGCAATGAAGGCGGTGCTGAAGTGGCCGCTGGCGAACACCGGGTGGCGCAGCAGGTTGGCCAGCAGCCGGCGGTTGCTTTCCAGCCCCAGCAGCACGCAATCCTCGACGCCACGCAGCAGTTTGCGCCGCGCCTCTTCGCGGGTAGCACCGTGGGCGATCAGCTTGCCCAGCATCGGGTCGTAGAACGGGCTGATCCATTGGCCCTCCTGCAAGCCATGGTCGGTGCGGATCCCTGGTGCCGGCTCCCAGCGCAGGATCTGGCCGGTCTGCGGCAGGAAGTTCTGTGCCGGGTCCTCGGCATACAGCCGCACTTCAATGGCGTGGCCGTCGAGGCGCACCTGCTCCTGGCCCAGGGGCAGCGGTTCGCCGGCCGCCACTTGCAGTTGCAGGGCCACCAGGTCCAGGCCCGTTACCAGTTCGGTGACTGGGTGCTCCACCTGCAGCCGGGTATTCATTTCCAGGAAATAGAACTGCCCGCTCGCATCCAGGAGGAATTCCACGGTACCGGCGCCCACATAGTTCACCGCCCGCCCGGCCTTGAGCGCTGCCTCGCCCATGGCCTGGCGCAGCTCCGGGGTCATGACCGGGCAGGGCGCCTCTTCGATGACCTTCTGATGGCGGCGCTGGATCGAGCAATCCCGCTCACCCAGGTAGATCAACTGGCCATGCTGGTCGCCGAACAGCTGCACTTCCACGTGCCGGGGCTCGATCAGCGCCTGCTCCAGGATCAGTTCGTCGCTGCCGAAGGCGTGCAGGGCTTCGGAGCGGGCCGTGCGGATCTGTTCCAGCAACTGGCCGGCCTGGTGTACCAGGCGCATGCCACGCCCGCCACCGCCGGCGCTGGCCTTGATCATCAGCGGATAGCCGATGCGCTGGGCTTCGCGCTGCAAGGTGGCGTCGTCCTGTTCCGCCCCCTGATAGCCCTGGATGCACGGCACGCCGGCTTCGAGCATGGCGATCTTCGAGCGACGCTTGCTGCCCATCAGCTCGATGGCGGCAGCGCTGGGGCCGATGAACACCAGGCCGGCGCTTTCACAGGCGGCGGCGAACTCGGCATTTTCCGAAAGAAAGCCGTAGCCCGGGTGAATGGCGTCGGCACCGGTGCGCCGTGCCGCTTCCAGCAGCGCGGCGCCGTCGAGGTAGGACTGCTGTATCGCGGACGGGCCGATATGCACCGCTTCGTCAGCCAGTTGCACATGCAGGGCCTCGGCATCGGCATCGCTGAACACGGCCACGGTGCGATAGCCCAGGGCCTGGGCGGTACGCTGGATGCGGCAGGCGATTTCGCCACGGTTGGCGATCAGGATCTTGTTGAAATTGGGCATACAGGCTCCCGGGAATCGGTGGGGGGCGTTCGCCGGCAAGCCGGCTCCTACAAGGGCTCAGTTGGCCCAGGCCGGTTTGCGTTTCTGCACGAAGGCCAGGGTGCCCTCGACCCCTTCCTCACCCAGGACTGCATTGGCGAAGTCGTTGGCGGCCTGGTCCAGCAATGGCCCCTGCGGTTGGTCGACGCTCGCCAGGAGCAAGGCCTTGGTCGCCGCGTTGGCCCCCGGGGCGCAGCGCAGCACCAGGGAAAGCTGCTGCTCCAGGCGTTCCTGCAGGGCCTTGGCATCGTTCTCGACAAAGTGCACCAGGCCCAGGTGCTGGGCTTGGGCGCCATCGAAACGGGCGGCGGTCAGGGCCAGGCACCGGGCCTGGGCCAGGCCGATGCGCTGCACCACGAACGGGGCAATTTGCGCGGGCAGCAGGCCCAGGCTGGTTTCCGGCATGCCGAACTGGGCCGAGTGCTCGGCGATGGCGATGTCGCTGACACAGGCCAGGCCGAAACCGCCCCCCAGCACCGCGCCCTGCAGCACACACACCAGCACCTGGGGCAGGTGCTGCGCTTCTTCCAACAGGGCGCCGAAGGCCCGGTTCAGTTCACGGTAGGCGGCGCTGCCATGGGCACGGGCGCCGGCCATGTCCTTGAGGTCGCCACCGGCACAGAAGTGCTCGCCGGTGCCGCGCAGCACCAGGGCACGGATGCTGCGCCGGTCACGGACCGCGGCCATCACCGTGCGCAGTTCGGCGACCATCTGCAGGCTCATGGCATTGCGGTTTTGCGGGCGATTGAGGCTGATGAACAGCACGCCGTTGCGCGGCTCCAGCAGCAGGGTCTGGCAGGCAGGGAGCGGGTTCATTTCTTTTTCCCCGGCAGGATGCCCATGAGCTTGCAGATGATCCCCAGCATGATCTCGTCAGCACCGCCGCCGATGGACACCAGGCGCACATCGCGATAGGCCCGGGCCACCGGGTTGTCCCACATGAAGCCCATGCCGCCCCAGTATTGCAGGCAACTGTCGCTGACCTCGCGGCCCAGGCGCCCGGCCTTGAGCTTGGCCATGGAAGCCAGCCGGGTCACGTCCTGGCCGCGTACATACTGTTCGGTGGCCTGGTAGACCAGGGCCCGCAGGCATTCGATCTCGGTGGACAGCTCGGCCAGGCGGAAGTGGATCACCTGGTTGTCGATCAGCGGGCTGCCGAAGGTCTTGCGCTCCTTGCAGTACTCGATGGTGCTGTCCACGCAGTACTCCAGGCCCTTGATCATGTTCGCCGCGCCGAACAGCCGTTCCTCCTGGAACTGCAGCATCTGCATCATGAAACCGGCGCCTTCGTGGCCGATGCGGTTGCGTTGAGGCACCCGCACATTGTCGAAGAACACCTGGGCGGTTTCCGAGCTGCGCATGCCGAGCTTGTCCAGATGCGAGCTGAGGCTGATGCCCGGGGTGTTCATCGGCACCATGATCAGCGACTTGTTGACGTGGGGCTTGTCGTCCGAGGTGTTGGCCAGCAGGCAGATGAAGTCGGCGCTGGGGGAGTTGGTGATCCACATCTTGCTGCCGTTGATCACGTAGTCGTCGCCGTCCTTGCGGGCGTGGGTCTTGAGCCCGGCCACATCGGAACCGGCGCCGACTTCGGAGACGCCGATGCAGCCGACCTGCTCGCCCGTGATGGCCGGCCGCAGAAACTCGTCGCGCAGTTTATCGGAGCCGAAGCGCGCCAGGGCGGGGGTGCACATGTCGGTCTGCACGCCGATGGACATGGGAATGCCACCGCAATGGATGGTGCCGAACTCCTCGGCGGCGACGATGGAGTAGCTGTAGTCCAGGCCCATGCCGCCGAATTTTTCCGGCTTGGAGATGCCCAGCAGCCCCAGTTCACCGGCCTTGCGGAAAATCTCGTGGATGGGAAAGCGCCCGGCCTTTTCCCATTCCTCGACGTGGGGGTTGATCTCGCGGTCTACAAATTGGCGCACTGTGCGCCGCAGTTCTTCGTGTTCCTGGGTGAAGATCATTGTTGTTCTCCTCAAGTGGGGTCAGACCGCGAAATGTCCTATCAAAACCGCGCCACGCCAAAGCTGTTGGGCGCCAGCTCGCGCACCTGCGCCTCATGGCAGATGTCCAGCAGGTAGCCCAGCAGAGTGCGGGTATCGCGCGGGTCGATCAGCCCGTCGTCCCACAGGTTGGCGCTGCCGTAGAGCGCCGTGGACTGGCTGTCGAGCTTCTGCGCGGTGACCTGTTCCAGCATGTCGAGCATCTTCGGGTCGGCTTCCTGGCCGTTCTTCGCATGCTTGGCCTCGGTGACGATGCGCAGCACCTTGCCGGCCTGGGCGCCGCCCATCACCGCGGTGCGGCTGTTGGGCCAGGCGAAGATGAAGCGCGGGTCCAGGCCACGGCCGCACATCGCATAGTTGCCGGCGCCGTAGGAGCCACCGACCACGATGGTCAGCTTCGGCACTCGGGCATTGGCCACCGCCTGGATCATCTTCGCCCCGTGCTTGATCACCCCCTGCTGCTCGGATTCGGTGCCCACCATGAAGCCGGTGGTGTTGTGGAAGAACAGCAGCGGGGTCTGGCTCTGGTCACAGAGCTGGATGAATTGCGCGGCCTTGCTCGCGCCCTGGGGCGTGATCGGGCCGTTGTTGCCGATAAAGCCGCAGGGCCGGCCCTGGATCTGCAAGTGGCCGCAGAGGGTCTGGGCATCGAACTCGCCCTTGAACTCCAGGAACTGCGAGCCGTCTGCCAGGCGGGCGATGATTTCCCGGGCGTCGTAGGGCTTCTTCGGATCGTCGGGAATCAGCCCGAGCAACTCGTCGATGGGGTACAGCGGCTCGTTCCAGGTCCTGGCGGGTTGCACTGGCAGTCGGGTGTTCCACGGCAACAGGCTGACGATCTCGCGGACGATGCGGATGCCGTCGGCGTCGTTTTCCGCCAGGTATTCGGCGGTGCCGGCCACCTGGGCGTGCATCTCGGCGCCCCCCAGTTCTTCATCGGTGGCCACTTCACCGGTGGCGGCCTTGAGCAGCGGCGGGCCGGCGAGAAACAGCTTGGCCTCGCCACGCACCACCACCACGTAGTCCGAGAGCCCGGGCTGGTAGGCGCCGCCGGCGGTGGCCGAGCCGTGGACCACAGTGATCTGTGGCAGGCCCATGGCCGACATCCGCGCCTGATTGGCGAAGCTGCGTGCACCTTCGACGAAGATTTCCGCGGCGTAGTTGAGGTTGGCGCCACCGCTTTGCGCCAGGGTCACCACTGGCAGTTTGTTCTCCATGGCGATCTGTTGCAGGCGCAGGGATTTCTTCAGACCGCTGGGGGAGATGGTCCCGCCCTTGATCGCGCAGTTGTTGGCCACCACCAGCATGCGCACGCCGCACACATAGCCGATGCCGGCAATCAGGCCGCCGCCGGCCTGGGTACCGTCCTTGTCGTCGTGCAGCTTGTAGCCGGCCAGGCTGGCCAGCTCGAGAAACGGCGCGCCCGGGTCCAGCAGCAGGTTGAGGCGTTCGCGGGGCAGCAGTTGGCCGCGCCGGTCGAACTTGGCCTTGGCTTCGGCGGCCTTGGCCAGCAGGTTCTGTTGCAGTTCCTGCAACTGTTGCAGGCCCGCCAGCATGGCTGCGCGGTTTTGTGCGAACTGCGGGCCGTGGGGGTCGAGTTGGGACTGGATCACCGGCATGGCTTATTCCTCGCCCTTGAGTACGTCGGGCAGGTAGGCGCGATGGAAGCCGTTGTAGGACTTGCTGTTGCGTGCCTTGCCCAGGGGCCAGGCACGACTGCCCAGGCTGGCGGCGCCGTCGATGCGCAGGGTGCTGCCGCTGATGAAGGCCGCGCCGGGGCTGAGCAAGAAAACGATGGCGGCGCTGACTTCCGATTCGCTGCCGATGCGCTTGAGCGGCACGTGTTCACGCAGGGTGGGGATCACTGCCTTGAACGCGCCTTCATAGGTGTCCATGCCGCTGGAGGCGATCCAGCCCGGCGCCACCGCGTTGACCCGCACCCCGGCGTGCCCCCATTCGTAGGCGGCGGTCTTGGTGAAGTTGTCCATCCCCGAGCGCGCCGCACCGGAGTGGCCCATGCCGGGCATGCCGCCCCACATGTCGGCGAGCATGTTGACGATGCTGCCGCCGTGGCGGCTCATGGACTGGTTGAACACTTCCCGGGCCATGAGGAAGCCGCCCACCAGATTGGTGCGCAGCACGGTTTCGAAACCCTTCTGGTTGATCGAGGCCAGGGGCGCCGGGTACTGGCCGCCGGCATTGTTCACCAGGCCATGGATCGGACCAAAGCGCTCCATCAGCCGGGCCACCAGGGCCTTGACCGCTTCCTCGTCGCGGATGTCGCAGGTCTGCCAGTCGGCCTTGCCGCCGTCCTCGGCAATTTCGCCGGCGACCTTCTGCAGTTTTTCCGCCTTGCGCCCCACCAGCAGCACCTGGGCCCCCAGGGCCGCCAGTTCGTGGGCAGTGCAGCGGCCGATACCGCTGCCGCTACCGGTGACGATGATGGTCTGGCCGGCGAACAATTGCGCTTTGAAAATCGAGTCGTACACCACGGCAGCTCCTTTAATTGACGGCGTCGGCGATGCTCTGCGGCACCGGGATCTGGATTTCCAGCAACTGCTGGGCAAAGGCCTTGCCTTGCGGGTCGATGCGCAGGCTGGCGACGCCGCCGCCGCCCAGGGCGTTCTCCAGCAGGAAGTTGAGGCTATGGGTGCCCGGCAGGTACCAGCGCTGGACCCGGCCATGCACCGGGTCCAGCACATGGCCCATCCAGTCCACCAGCACCTCGGGGGTCAGGGCTTCGGCGATCCACGGCAGGTAGTCGGGGTGGCGCGCCATGACCCCGATATTGCTGTGGTTGCCCTTGTCGCCGGAGCGTGCCACCGCCAGCTTCACCAGCGCCACGCTGGCATCGGCGCGGCCGCGGGGGGCGGGCAGGGAATGGGGGGCGGGCAGGGCTGCCGGGTCCAGGCGGTCGGTGTGCGGCAGCGCGCAAGGGTGACGCTGGCCGGCAAGGTCGATCTCCAGCCGGCAGGCGTCCTTGTCCAGCAGGAAGGAGAACAGGCGGATCACCGGGTACACCGTCGGCCGGCCACCGACGATGCCGGTGAGCCCCGGGGCCATGCCGGTGGCGGCCTGGGCGATTTCCCGGGAGAACAGCACCAGCGCCGCCTTGTTCGGGTGGCGCACTGCCAGCTTGATCACCACCTCGCGGCTGTCCTGGCGCTGGCCGTGGGGGCCGTAGGTGGCCTCGCTGCCCAGCAATTCGATGTTCACTTCGCTGTAGGGCCCCCAGCCGCGCTGGGCGAACATCTCGCTGGTCTTGTCGATGATCGCCTGGCTGACCCGGTGCGCCTTGGCGACCGCGTCGATCCCGGCCATCAGGCAACTGGCGGTGCAGCGGAAGCCGTCCGGGTAGGTGGCGCTGACCTTGTACTGGTGGCTGGGGGGCAGGCCCCTGGCACCCTGTACATGAACCCTTTCCGGGCCCTGTTGCCGCAGTTCCACCTGAGAGAAATCGCACACCACATCCGGAAGCAGATAAGCCCTGGGGTTGCCAATTTCGTACAGCAGTTGTTCGCCCACCGTCAGCGGGCTCACCAGCCCTCCGGTACCGGGTGCCTTGCCGACCACAAACTGGCCGTCAGCGCCGACCTCGACGATGGGGAAGCCGATATGTTCGTAGTCCGGCACCTGGCGCCAGTCGGTGAAATTGCCGCCGGTGCACTGCGCGCCACATTCGATGATGTGCCCGGCCAGGGCGGCCTGGGCCAGGCGGTCGTAATCCTGCCAGGACCAGTTGAACTCGTGGACCAGGGCGGCGCTGACCACCGCGCTGTCGACGCCGCGGCCGGTGATCACGATATCCGCCCCCAGGCGCAGCGCTTCGACGATGCCGGGGGCACCGAGGTAGGCATTGGTGGAGACGCACATTGGCGGCAGGGGCGCGCCACTGAACATCTCCACAATGGCGGCGTCGCTCAACTGCTTGAACTGCGGTTGCAGGTCGTCCCCCAGCAGCACGGCGATCTTCAGCGCCACCCCGGCCTGTTCGCAGGCGGCCTGCAAGGCACTGGCACAGGCCTGCGGGTTGACCCCGCCGGCGTTGCTGATGACCCGGATGCCCTGTTCGCGGATCGAGCCCAGCAAGGGTTTGAGCACCTCGACGAAATCCGTGGCGTAGCCCGCCGTCGGGTCCTTCATGCGCGCCCCGGCCATGATCGACAGGGTGATCTCTGCCAGATAGTCGAACACCAGGTAGTCCAGGCGGCCGCCTTGCACCAACTGCGCTGCGGCGCTGCTGGTGTCGCCCCAGAAGGCACTGGCGCAGCCGATTCTTACGGTCTTGGTCATGACAGGGCTCTCGAATGAAGAACTGCGAGGAGGCTACCAAGCAAGCGCTTGGTTTGTAAATACGTTGGCCTATTCTTCTGGCCAAGCGCTTGCTTGGTAACCGGCAGAGGCTTAAATTGCGCGCGCCGCGCCCGGATTTGCCGGGTTACGCTGAGCTATTGATGACGTGAAGGTAGGAGAACACCGGTGGACGAGCAAAAAGCCCTGCAGGTAGTACGCGAGCTGATCGCCAGTGGCCAGGTGACCGACCCCGAGAGCGCCCGGGGCAAGCTGCTGCAAACCGCAGCGCACCTGTTTCGCAACAAGGGTTACGAGCGCACCACCGTGCGTGACCTGGCCAGTGCGGTGGGCATCCAGTCGGGCAGCATCTTTCATCACTTCAAGAGCAAGGACGACATCCTGCGGGCGGTGATGCAGGAAACCATCCACTACAACACCGCCTTGATGCGCGCTGAACTGGCCGAGGCCGGCAGCGTGCGCGAACGGGTGCTGGCGCTGATCCGCTGTGAACTGCAATCGATCATGGGCGGCAGCGGCGAAGCCATGGCGGTGCTGGTGTACGAGTGGCGCTCACTGTCCCCGGAAGGCCAGGCGGCCGTGCTGGCGCTGCGCGACATCTACGAACAGATCTGGCTGCAGGTGCTGGGGGAGGCCAAGGAGGCGGGGTTCATCAAGGGCGATGTGTTCATTACCCGGCGCTTTCTCACCGGCGCGCTGTCCTGGACCACCACCTGGTTCCGGGCCGAGGGCAGCATGACTCTGGAACAGCTGGCCCAGGAGGCCCTGCTGCTGGTGCTCAAGGATCATTGAGCGGCTGGCTAATTGTGCGTGGCAACATTGTCGAAGTGGCTGAAAACGCCTAGCTTTAGCTCATTCATTTTCATTTCCTTGAGGTGTGTTGCCTTGATGTCCTTGCCGCTGCGGTCAGCCTTGCGAATGCTCTTGCTGGCGCTGGCAACACTTTGGGTCTGTCCGGCCTCCTCGGCGCAGCTGGTGCGGGTCGCGGCGGCGCATTTCCCGCCTTATACCGTCCGTCCAGAAACCGGTGCCGACACCGGTTTGCTGCCGCAACTGGTGGAAGCCCTCAACCAGTCCCAGAGCGACTATCAGTTCGTCCTGGTGCCCACCTCGATTCCCCGGCGTTTCCGCGATTTCGAGCAGGGCCGGGTGGACCTGGCGATCTTCGAGAACCCGGCCTGGGGCTGGCAGAACATTACCCACACCAGTGTCGACATGGGCCTGGAAGACGCGGAAATTTTCGTTGCCCAGCGTCAGGGCGGGCGCCAGCAGGACTATTTCGCCAACCTGAAGGGCAAGCGTCTGGCCCTGTTCAGCGGCTATCACTACGCCTTCGCCCAGTTCAACGCCGACCCCAAGTTCCTGGCCGACACCTACAACGCCACCCTGACCTATTCCCATGACAGCAACCTGCTGATGGTCCTGCGGGGCAGGGCGGACATCGCCCTGGTGACCCGCTCCTACCTCAGCGACTTCCTGGCGCGCAATGCCGAAAGCACGGAGCAGTTGCTGGTTTCCGAACGCATCGATCAGGTCTACCACCATTACGCCCTAATCCGGCCCAAGGCGCCGATCACGGCTGAAGACTTTTCCGGGCTCCTGCAAAAACTGCGGGACAACGGCCAGATGCACAAGATCTTCGATCCCTATCGCATTGTGGTGATGAGCGTGCCCCACGCCTGACATCACGCAGCGACCGGCCCGGCCCGCGACGGGCTAAATTTCCGGCGGCGGCCCACGTCACTTGGTTGAATGCCCAACCGACGGTGAGCGCTGCCATGTCCCCTGTTGATCCGCTGAATGTTGCAGCCCTGCCCACTAGCCAGCTCACGGGAATCGATGAAGTCATCACCCGCCAAAGGCTGTTCGAGTCTCTGCGGGGCCGGGGGCAGGCGCCCGTGCCGGTGGATGCCCAGGCAGCCGAGGCGGCGCGCCAGGATCGGCTGGCTTTCTGGCTGTCGGCCCAGGTACATGCCCTGTATCTGGACCCGCCAGGTGCGCAGCGGCCGGCGCCAGGCGCCCACGCGCCGCCCTGTGCTGCGCATGACCGTTGTCGGTTCTGCCAGCAGGAGTTCGATCTGTTGCATAAACGTGCAGCGTTACTGGTGCTTGGCCGCAGTGGCCTGCTTGAGGTGTAGGCACCCTTCAAGCCGGGTCATGCAGGGAACCAGTCAGCGACGGGCGAAGGTATCGGGGCGGTTGCCCGAGACTTTGCGGCAATGCACCAGGGCATCGCGAATCATGAAGTTGACCAGGGTCGGCGATACCCCCAGCTCCTTGGCGATGTCCTTTTGCGGGACGCCATGCAGGCGGTACATCTCGAAGGCGTAGCGCGTGCGGCTGGGCAGCTCGGTCAGGGCTTC
The DNA here is from genome assembly GCF_000397205.1 of Pseudomonas protegens CHA0. Lineage (NCBI taxonomy): Bacteria > Pseudomonadati > Pseudomonadota > Gammaproteobacteria > Pseudomonadales > Pseudomonadaceae > Pseudomonas > Pseudomonas protegens. The sequence continues at coordinate 4,821,932 of NC_021237.1, read as the reverse complement.
GGCGATGTTTTCCAGGGTGGAAAAGTTCATGTGGGAGGTTTCAGGTGAAGCGCCATGAATAACCACATTCAAGCCTTCCTCTTCAGTACCCGAGTACTTCTGCTCCAGCGCCTGCTTGCGGTAGTGGTCGATGGCCAGGTTGCGCACGATCTGGAACAGGTAACTGAGCTGGGCCTTGAACGAGGAGGTGATCTGCGGCGCCGACTGCAGGCGGAAAAACGCATCTTGAACCACGTCTTCAGCCCGGGATCGGCAGCCGGTAATGCGGGCTGCAATCTTCACCAGGATCAGACGGTTGTCGACAAAAGCCTGGAGTAACGGTGAATCGCACCTGCTTGTGGATACTTGTTCCGTCATGGAAATCACCTTGTTGCAAAGAGGTTAGTGGGACGTCAGAAAAATCTGACCCGTCCTACACATCGAGCGACAAATTAGGCTGAATGATAATGATTGTCAATTGAGAAAAAGAACTAATGCTCTCTGTCAGTGCAGATTGCGAACGGCTGCTCGTCAGTGGGCTGGATCAGGCCTTGAAGGGCAGGATGCGGACTAATTATTTCAAGACGTCATCCGTTCTCATTGGAGAAAGATTCCGGGTAGCAGACCCGGCCACGGCGCCCTCCGGATGCCCACGACTTTCTTATAACTATTTGATTTATAGATAGTTATTAAAGTTATGGGAGAGCAGGGCCCGCTCTCCATTGCAAGCACAATCCTGGCAGGAAACCCCATGACGGACGCGTTCGAACTCCCCAGCACCCTGGCCCAAGCCCTTCAACGCCGGGCAGTCCTGGCACCTGATCAAGTGGCGTTGCGCTTTCTCGCCGAAGAGCAGGATCAGAGCGTGGTCCTCAGTTACCGGGACCTGGACCTTCGTGCGCGCACCATTGCTGCGGCTCTGCAAGCCAACGCCGAATTCGGCGATCGCGCGGTATTGCTGTTTCCCAGCGGCCCGGACTACGTCGCGGCGTTCTTCGGTTGCCTGTACGCCGGGGTGATCGCGGTGCCGGCCTATCCGCCGGAGTCCACCCGTCGTCATCACCAGGAGCGCCTGATTTCCATCATGGCCGACGCCGAGCCACGGTTGCTGCTGACCAGCGCCGGGCTGCGGGATTCACTGTTGCAGATGGACGAACTCAAGGCCGCGGGCGCGCCGCAACTGCTGTGTGTGGACACCCTGCAAGCCGGGCTGGCCGAAGACTGGCAGGCCGTGGCGCTGCAGGACGACGACATCGCCTTCCTGCAATACACCTCGGGCTCCACCGCGCTGCCCAAGGGCGTGCAGGTGAGCCATGGCAACCTGGTGGCCAACGAACTGCTGATCCGTCGCGGCTTTGGTATCGACCTCAACCCGGACGACGTGATCGTCAGCTGGCTGCCGCTGTACCACGACATGGGCTTAATTGGCGGCCTGCTGCAACCGATTTTCAGCGGCGTGCCCTGTGTGCTGATGTCACCGGCCTACTTCCTGGCGCGGCCCGTACGCTGGCTGGAAGCGATCAGCGAATACGGCGGCACCATCAGCGGCGGCCCGGATTTCGCCTACCGCCTGTGCAGCGAACGGGTCAGCGAGTCGGCCCTGGAGCGCCTCGACCTCAGCGGCTGGCGCGTGGCCTATTCGGGGTCCGAGCCGATCCGCCTGGACACCCTGGAGCGTTTCGCCGAGAAGTTCAGTGCCTGCGGTTTCAGCCATGAAAACTTCCTCGCCTCCTACGGCCTGGCCGAAGCCACCCTGTTCGTGGCCGGTGGCGTGCGCGGCCAGGGCATCCCGGCCCTGCACCTGGACGACCAGGCCCTGGCGCAGAACCGCGCCGAGCCGGGGCAGGGCAGCGCGATGATGAGCTGCGGCTTCAGCCAGCCGGAACACGCCGTGCTGGTGATGGATCCGCAGCAACTGGGCGAATTGCCTGACAACCGTATTGGCGAAGTCTGGGCCGTCGGGCCGAGCATTGCCCATGGCTACTGGCGCAATCCTGAAGCCACCGCCAAGACCTTCGTCCAGCATGCCGGTCGTACCTGGTTGCGCACCGGTGACCTGGGCTTTATCCGCGATGGCGAGCTGTTCATCACCGGGCGCCTGAAGGACCTGCTGATCGTGCGCGGGCACAACCTGTATCCCCAGGACATCGAAAAGACCATCGAGCGCGAAGTGGAAGTGGTGCGCAAGGGCCGGGTGGCAGCGTTCGCGGTCAGCGACCAGGGGCAGGAAGGTATCGGCATCGCTGCGGAAATCAGCCGCAGCGTGCAGAAGATCCTGCCCCCCGAAGCGCTGATCAAGGCCATCCGCCAGGCGGTGGCCGAAGCCTGCCAGGAAGCGCCGAGCGTGGTGGTGTTGCTCAACCCCGGGGCCCTGCCGAAAACCTCCAGCGGCAAGTTGCAGCGCTCCGCCTGCCGCACCCGGCTGGCCGATGGCAGCCTGGATTACTACGCGCTGTTCCCGCAGGCCGGCAGCGCAACGGCTGACGCCGCAGACAGCGCCGGTGACGCGCTGCAAACCCTGATCGGGCGCATCTGGCAGGAGCAATTGCAATGCGCTTCAGTGGCCGCCGACGATCACTTCTTCCTCCTGGGGGGCAACTCGATTGCCGCTACCCAGGTGATCGCCCGCCTGCGTGAAGAGCTGGGGCTGGAACTGGGCTTGCGCCTGCTGTTCGAGGCTCCGACCCTGGGTGCCTTCAGCGCTGCCGTGGCGCGCCAGCAGCAGGACGGCGGCGTGGCTCAGGGCAGTATCAATGCCCTGTCGCGCCAGCAGCCACTGCCGCAATCCCTGGCCCAGAACCGCCTGTGGATCACCTGGCAACTGGACCCGCAGAGCAGCGCCTACAACATTCCCGGCGGCCTGCGCTTGCGTGGCGAGCTGGATGAAGAGGCCCTGCGCGCCAGCTTCCAGCAACTGATCCAGCGCCACGAAGCGCTGCGCACGCGCTTCTTCGAGCGTGACGGCCAGGCCCTGCAACAGGTGGATGCCGCCGGCGAATTCAACCTGCAGGTGATTGATATCAGCGACCTGCCACCGGCCGAGCGTGAAGCCCGGGCGCGGCAGATCCGCGAAGACGAGGCCCGGACCCAGTTCGATCTGGAGAAGGGGCCGCTGTACTGGGCGACCCTGGTGCGCCTGGATGACGAAGAACACCAACTGCTGCTGACCCTGCACCACATCATCGCCGACGGCTGGTCGCTGAATGTGCTGATCGACGAGTTCTCGCGGCTCTATGCCGCCGCGGCCCAGGGCCAGAGCCTGGAGCTGGCGCCCCTGGCCCTGCAATACGCCGACTACGGCAGTTGGCAGCGCCAGTGGCTGGCCCAGGGCGAAGGCCAGCGCCAGCTGGACTACTGGAAACAGCAGTTGGCGGACGAAGCCCCGGTGTTGAACCTCGCCACCGACCACCCGCGTTCGGCCCAGGTCCGCCACAGCGCCGCGCGCCATGACCTGCGCCTGAGCGCGAGCCTCAGTGAAGCCGTGCGCCAGACCGCCCAGGCTCGGCAGGCCACGCCGTTCATGCTGTTGCTGGCGGCGTTCCAGACCCTGCTGCACCGCTACAGCGGGCAGAGCGATATCCGCATCGGTGTGCCCAACGCCAACCGCCCGCGCCTGGAGACCCAGAGCCTTCTGGGCTTTTTCATCAACACCCAGGTATTGCGCGGGCAGTTGGATTCGCGCCAGTCCTTCGCCGACCTGCTGCAGCAGACCCGCCGCACCGCCCTGGAGGCCCAGGCCCACCAGGACCTGCCTTTCGAACAATTGCTCGAAGCCTTTCCCGAAGCCCGTGAGCAGGGCCTGTTCCAGGTCATGTTCAACCACCAGCAGCGCGACCTCAGTGCCTTGCGCCGCCTGCCGGGGCTGCTGGCCGAAGAGCTGCCGTGGCACAGCCGCGAGGCCAAGTTCGACCTGCAACTGCACAGCGAAGAGGACCGCAACGGCCGCCTGAGCCTGGCCTTCGACTACGCCGACGAGCTGTTCGACGCGGCCAGCATCCAGCGTCTGGCCGGGCATTTCATCAGCCTGCTGGAGCATGCCTGCCTGCAACCGGACTGCGCCCTGGGCGACTTGCCGTTGCTCGGCAACGCCGAAGCGGCGCAACTGCAGCAATGGAGCGTGGCCCCCTGTGCGCCCGCCGAGCGTTGGTTGCCGGAGCGCCTGCAGGAACAACTGCAGCAGACCCCGGAGCGCACCGCGCTGGTCTGGGACGGCGGCCAACTGAGCTTTGCCGAACTCCACGCCCAGGCCAACCGCCTGGCCCACTACCTGCGGGACAAGGGCGTCGGGCCGGACGTGTGCGTGGCCATCGCCGCCGAACGTTCGCCGCAACTGCTGATCGGCCTGCTGGCGATCATCAAGGCCGGTGGCGCCTACGTGCCCCTGGACCCGGACTACCCTGCCGAACGCCTGGCCTACATGCTCGAAGACAGCGGCGTGGGCCTGCTGCTGACCCAGACCCATCTGCTGGGCCGGATGCCCGAAGCCCCGGGTATCAGCGCCATCGCCATGGACAGCCTCAAGCTCGACAGCTGGCCGAGCCACGCGCCGGGCCTGCACCTGCACAGCGAACACCTGGCCTACGTGATCTACACCTCCGGTTCCACCGGCCAGCCCAAGGGCGTCGGCAACACCCATCGCGCGCTGATGGAGCGCCTGCAATGGATGCAGGACAGCTACCAGTTGCAGGCTGACGATGTGCTAATGCAAAAAGCCCCCATCAGCTTCGATGTGTCGGTGTGGGAGTGCTTCTGGCCGTTGATCACCGGCTGCCGGCTGCTGATCGCCGCCCCCGGCGAGCACCGCGATCCCCATCGCATCGCCCAGCTGGTGCAGGAGTATGGTGTCACCACGCTGCACTTCGTGCCGCCGCTGTTGCAGTTGTTCGTCGATGAGCCGCTGAGCGCCGAATGCCACAGCCTGCGCCGGGTGTTCTCCGGTGGCGAAGCCCTGCCGGCCGAGCTGCGCAATCGCCTGTTGCAGCAGTTGCCGAACGCGCAACTGCACAACCGCTACGGCCCCACCGAAACCGCGATCAACGTCACCCATTGGCAGTGTTCGGTCGATGACGGCGAGCGCTCGCCCATCGGCCGCCCGCTGGGCAATGTGCTGTGCCGGGTGCTGGATGCCGAGCTCAACCTGATGCCTGCCGGGGTGCCCGGCGAGCTGTGCATCAGTGGTCAGGGCCTGGCCCGGGGTTACCTGGGACGCCCGGCGCTGACCGCCGAACGCTTTGTGGTCGACCCCCTGAGTGAAGAGGGCGCGCGCCTGTACCGCACCGGTGACCGCGTACGCTGGTGCGCCGACGGCGTGTTGGAATACCTCGGCCGCCTCGACCAGCAGGTCAAGCTGCGAGGCTTTCGCGTCGAGCCGCAGGAAATCGAAGCACGGCTGCTGGCCCAGGACGGCGTGGCCCAGGCCGCGGTGCTGGTGCGGGACACCGTCGCCGGCCCGCAACTGATCGGCTACTACACCGCCAATGCCAGCGATGAAGATGAAACCGAACACAGCGCCCGGCTGAAAAACGCCCTGGCCGCCGAGCTGCCGGAGTACATGGTGCCGGCGCAACTGCTGCGCCTGGACGCCATGCCCCTGAGTCCCAGCGGCAAGCTGGATCGTCGGGCCTTGCCGGAACCGCAATGGCAAGTGCGCGAGCACGTTGAACCGCGCACCGACCTGGAACGACAGATCGCCCAGATCTGGCGCGAAGTGCTGGGCCAGCCACGCATCGGCCTCAAGGACGATTTCTTCGCCCTGGGCGGGCATTCGCTGCTGGCCACCCAGATCATTTCCCGCACCCGCCAGGCCTGCGACGTCGAGCTGCCACTGCGGGCGCTGTTCGAAGCCAGCGAACTGGGGGCCTTTGCCGAGCAGGTGCTGCTGATCCAGGAGTCCGGTGCGCGCAACCAGCAGCCGCCGATTGCCCGGGTCGACCGCAGCCAGCCGGTGCCGCTGTCCTATTCCCAGCAGCGCATGTGGTTCCTCTGGCAGATGGAGCCCGACAGCCCGGCCTACAACGTCGGTGGCATGGCGCGGCTGTCTGGCGTGCTCGACGTGGGCCGCTTCGAGGCCGCGCTGCAAGCGCTGATCCTGCGTCACGAAACCCTGCGCACCACCTTCCCCAGCGTCAATGGCGTGGCCCATCAGCAGGTGCATGCCGACACCGGCCTGCGCATGGCCTGGAAGGACTTCTCGGCCCTGGCCCCGGATGCCCGGCAACAACGCCTGCAACAATTGGCGGACAGCGAAGCGCACCAGCCCTTCGACCTGGAGACCGGCCCCTTGCTGCGCGCCTGCCTGGTCAAGGCCGGCGAGCATGAGCACTACTTCGTCCTGACCCTGCACCACATCGTCACCGAAGGCTGGGCCATGGATATCTTCGCCCGCGAGCTGGGCGCGCTATACGAAGCCTTCCTCGACGACCGCGAATCGCCCCTGGAACCCTTGCCGGTGCAGTACCTGGACTACAGCGTGTGGCAGCGCCAGTGGCTGGAATCCGGCGAGCGCCAGCGCCAGCTGGACTACTGGACCGGGCAACTGGGCCGCGAACACCCGCTGCTGGAGCTGCCCAGCGACCGGCCACGGCCCGCGGTGCAAAGCCACCAGGGCGAGCTGTACCGCTTCGATTTGAGCGACGAGCTGGCGGCCCGGGTGCGCGCCTTCAATGCCGAGCACGGCCTGACCCTGTTCATGACCATGACCGCCGCGTTGTCGCTGCTGCTGTACCGCTACAGCGGCCAGAGCGACTTGCGCATCGGTGCGCCGGTGGCCAACCGTATCCGCCCGGAAAGCGAAGGGCTGATCGGCGCCTTCCTCAACACCCAGGTGCTGCGTTGCCAGCTCGACGGGCAGATGAGCGTCGGCCAGTTGCTGGAGCAGGTGCGCCACACCGTGATCGAGGGTCAGTCGCACCAGGACCTGCCGTTCGATCATCTGGTGGAAGCCTTGCAACCACCGCGCAGCACCGCCTACAACCCGCTGTTCCAGGTGATGTGCAACGTCCAGCGCTGGGAATTCCAGCAAAGCCGGCAGTTGGCGGGCATGACCGTGGAATACCTGGTCAACGATGCCCGGGCCACCAAGTTCGACCTCAACCTGGAAGTCACCGACCTGGACCAGCGCCTGGGCTGCTGCCTGACCTACAGCACCGACCTGTTCGACGAGCCGCGCATTGCGCGCATGGCCGGCCACTGGCGCAATCTGCTGCAGGCCCTGATCGACGACCCGCAACGGCGCCTGTGCGAATTGCCACTGCTGCAGGCCGATGAACAGCAGCACCTACTGGACAGTTTGAGCGTCGAGCCCGGCGAGCAACGCCTGGATCAGTGCATCCATCATCTGTTCAGCGAACAGGCCCTGGCCCGCAAGGACGCACCGGCCCTGACCTTCGCCGGGCAGACCCTGAGCTACAGCGAGCTGGACAGCCGCGCCAACCGCCTGGCCTGGATGCTTCGTGAGCGTGGCGTGGGCCCGCAGGTGCGGGTTGGCCTGGCCCTGGAGCGTTCCCTGGAAATGGTCGTCGGCCTGCTGGCGATCCTCAAGGCCGGCGGCGCCTACGTGCCCCTGGACCCGGAATACCCCCTGGACCGCCTGCACTACATGATCGAAGACAGCGGCATCGGCCTGCTGCTCAGCGATGCGCGGATGTTCGCCGCCCTGGGCGAGCTGCCGGCCGGAGTCGGCCGCTGGTGCCTGGAAGAGGACGGTGCGCTGCTGGCCGACTACCCGGCGGGCGAATTGCCCTTCATCAGCCTGCCCCAGCATCAGGCGTACCTGATCTACACCTCCGGTTCCACCGGCCAGCCCAAGGGCGTGGTGGTGTCCCACGGGGAAATCGCCATGCACTGCCAGGCGGTGATCCGCCGCTTCGGCATGCGCCCGGACGACTGCGAGCTGCACTTCTATTCCATCAACTTCGACGCCGCCACCGAGCGCTTGCTGGTGCCGCTGCTCAGCGGCGCCCAGGTGGTACTGCGGGCCCAGGGCCAGTGGGACGCCGAAGAGATCTGCCAACTGATCCGTCAGCACCGCATCAGCATCCTCGGTTTCACCCCCAGCTACGGCAGCCAGTTGGCCCAGTATCTGGCGACCCAGCAGCAGACCCTGCCGGTGCGCATGTGCATCACCGGCGGCGAGGCCCTGACCGGCGAACACCTGCAGCGCATCCGTGCGGCCTTCCAGCCGAACCTGTTCTTCAACGCCTACGGCCCCACCGAAACCGTGGTCATGCCCCTGGCCAGCCTGGCGCCGCAGCAGTTGGCCGAAGGCGTGGCCAGCGTGCCGATCGGCAGCATCGTCGGGGCCCGGGTGGCCTATATCCTCGATGCCGATCTGGCGCTGGTGCCCCAAGGGGCGACCGGTGAGCTGTATGTCGGCGGCGCCGGTCTGGCCCAGGGTTATCACCGTCGTCCGGGGATGAGTGCCGAGCGTTTTGTCGCCGATCCGTTCGCCACCGATGGCGGGCGCCTGTACCGCACCGGGGACCTGGTGCGCCAGTGCGCCGACGGTCAGCTGGAGTACATCGGCCGGGTCGACCATCAGGTGAAGATTCGCGGTTTCCGCATCGAGCTGGGGGAGATCGAAACCCGTCTGCTGGATCATCCGGCCGTGCGTGAAGCGGTGGTGCTGGCCTTGGATACCCCGGCCGGCAAGCAGCTGGCTGGTTACCTGGTGACCGAGGTGGCCGAGCGCAACGAGGTGCAGCAGGCCAACCTGCGTGAAGCCCTCAAGCAGCAACTGAAAACCCAGTTGCCGGACTACATGGTGCCGACCCACCTGATCCTCCTGGCCAGCATGCCGTTGACCGCCAACGGCAAGCTCGATCGCCGGGCCCTGCCATTGCCGGACCCGGAGCTCAACCGCCAGCAGTACGTGGCGCCGAGCAACGAGCTGGAACAGACCCTGGCCAGGGTCTGGGGCGAAGTGCTGAACGTGCAGCAAGTGGGCCTCAACGACAACTTCTTCGAACTGGGGGGCGACTCGATCCTGTCGATCCAGGTGGTCAGCCGCGCCCGCCAGTTGGGGATTCACTTCACCCCGCGGGACCTGTTCCAGCACCAGACGGTGCAAACCCTGGCGCGGGTTGCCAGCCACACTCAGCGCGTCAGCGCCGAGCAGGGCCAGCTCAGTGGCGAAGCGCCGCTGACGCCGATCCAGCACTGGTTCTTCGACAGCCGCATTCCCCAGCCGCAGCACTGGAACCAGGCCTTGTTGCTGGAACCGCTGGGCACCCTGGATGCGTCGTTGCTGGAGCAAGCCCTGCTGGCGGTGCTGGAGCAACACGACGCCCTGCGCCTGCGCTTCAACCAGGCGGGCGGGCAGTGGCGCGCCGAGTACCTGCCGTTGTCCGATGCTCCCTTGTTGTGGCAGGTGCGGGTGCCGTCCATGGCCACCTGCGAGGCACTGTTCGCCGATGCCCAGCGCAGCCTCGACCTGGAACACGGGCCGCTGCTGCGGGCGGTGCTGGTGGACGGCCCTGAAGGCGAGCAACGCCTGTTGCTGGCCATCCACCACCTGGTGGTGGACGGTGTGTCCTGGCGCGTGCTGCTGGAAGATTTGCAAAACGCCTATCGTCAGTTGCAAGCCGGAAAGGCCCTGAACCTGCCGGCCAAGACCAGTGCCCTGCGGGACTGGTCGAGCCGCCTGCTGGCCTATGCCGGCAGCGAATCCCTGCGTGAAGAGCTGAGCTGGTGGCAGCAGCAATTGGCCGGCCCGGCCGCGCAACTGCCGGGGCTCAAGGCCACTGGCAGCCAGCAGCATCAACAGGCTCAAAGCCACAGCGTGACCCTGGATGCCGAGCGCACCCGTCAGTTGCTGCAACAGGCTCCAGCGGCCTACCGCACCCAGGTCAACGACCTGCTGCTGACCGCCCTGGCCCGGGTGCTGTGTCGCTGGAGCGGGCAGCCTTCGGCCCTGGTGCAATTGGAAGGCCACGGCCGCGAGGCGCTGTTCGACGAGATCGACCTGACTCGCACCGTGGGTTGGTTCACCAGCGCCTATCCGCTGCGCCTGACGCCGTTGCAGGTGGAAGAAGCGGCCGGGCAGGGCGCCTCGATCAAGGCCATCAAGGAACAACTGCGGGCCGTGCCGCACAAGGGCCTGGGTTATGGCGTGCTGCGCTACCTGGCGGATGAAAGCTGCCGCGAGGCCCTGGCGGCGCTGCCGCTGGCGCCGGTGACCTTCAACTACCTGGGGCAGTTCGACCAGAGTTTCGGTACCGATGCACTGTTGCGCCCGTTGGATGAATCCGTCGGCCCGGCCCATGCACCTGAAGCACCGTTGCCCAACGAACTGAGCATCGACAGCCAGGTGTATGGCGGCGAGCTGGTGCTGCGCTGGACCTACAGCAGCGAACGTTTCGACGCCGAGCTGATCAGCGAGCTGGCGAGCGCCTACCTGGGCGAGCTGCAGAGCCTGATCGGCCATTGCCTGAAGGACGATGCCGGTGGCCTGACGCCGTCCGACTTCCCCCTGGCGCGCCTGACCCAGGCCCAGCTCGATGGCCTGCCGGTACCGGCGGCGCAGATCGAAGACGTCTACCCGCTGACCCCGATGCAGGAGGGCATGCTGTTGCACACCCTGCTGGAGCCGGGCACTGGCCTGTATTACATGCAGGACCGCTACCGCATCAACAGCGAACTGGACCCGGAGCGTTTCGCCCAGGCCTGGCAGGCGGTGGTGGCGCGCCACGAAGCCTTGCGCGCGTCTTTTTGCTGGAACGTCGGCGAAGACATGCTGCAAGTTATCCACAAGCCGGGCCGCACCCCGATCGAGTTTCTCGACTGGAGCGCGATGCCCGAGGCCGAGCAGGAAGCCAAGCTGCAAGCCCTGCACAAACAGGAGCGCGAGGCCGGCTTCGATCTGCTCAACCAGGCGCCGTTCCACCTGCGGCTGATCCGCGTCGGCGCTGCGCGCTACTGGTTCATGATGAGCAACCACCACATCCTCATCGATGCCTGGTGCCGCTCCTTGCTGATGAACGACTTCTTCGAGATCTACACCGCCCTCGGTGAAGGTCGCGAGGCGCAACTGGCGGTGCCACCGCGGTACCGCGACTACATCGGCTGGCTGCAGCACCAGAGCCTGTCCGAGGCGCGGCAGTGGTGGCGACAGAACCTTGAAGGTTTTGAACGCACCACGCCGATCCCCAGCGACCGGCCGTTCCTGCGCGAACACGCCGGTGACAGCGGTGGCATGATCGTCGGCGACTGCTACACCCGCCTGGATGCCCGGGATGGTGCGCAACTGCGGGAACTGGCGCAGCAGCACCAGCTCACCATCAACACCTTCGCCCAGGCGGCCTGGGCCCTGGTGCTGCGGCGCATGAGCGGCGATCGCGACGTACTGTTCGGCGTTACCGTGGCCGGGCGCCCGGTGGAAATGCCGGAGATGCAACGCACCGTCGGCCTGTTCATCAACAGCATCGCCCTGCGGGTCAAGCTGCCCCAGGACGGTGAGCGCTGCAGTGTGCGCCAGTGGCTCAGCGCCTTGCTCGACAGCAACATGCAGCTGCGTGAGTACGAGTACCTGCCGCTGGTGGCGATCCAGGAAACCAGCGAACTGCGCAAGGGCCAGCCGCTGTTCGACAGCCTGTTCGTGTTCGAGAACGCGCCGGTGGAAGTCTCGGTGCTGGACCGTGCCCAGAGCCTGAACGCCAGTTCGGATTCCGGCCGTACCCACACCAACTTCCCGATCACCGCGGTGTGCTACCCGGGGGATGACCTGGGCCTGCACCTGTCCTACGACCAGCGCTACTTCGAGCAGGCGACCATCGAACGCATGCTCGGCGAGTTCAAGCGCCTGCTGCTGGCCCTGATGCAGGGCTTCCATGGCGACATGGCCGAACTGCCGCTGCTGGGCGAAGAAGAGCAGGACTTCCTGCTGGCCGGCTGCAACCAGAGCGAGCATGAGTACCCGCTGGAGCGCAGCTACGTGGAGCTGTTCGAGGCCCAGGTGGCGGCCCATCCGCAACGCATCGCCGCCAGTTGCCTGGACCGGCGCTACAGCTACGCCGAGTTGAACCGCTACAGCAACCGCTTGGGTCATGCCTTGATCGCCAACGGCGTGGGCTTTGATCAGCCGGTGGCCCTGCTGGCCGAGCGCGGCCTGGAACTCTTGGGCATGATCATCGGCAGCTTCAAGGCCGGGGCCGGCTACCTGCCCCTGGACCCGGGCCTGCCAAGCCAGCGCCTGGGTCGCATCATCGAGCTCAGCCGCACGCCGATCCTGGTCTGCACCGCGGCCTGCCGCGAACAGGCCCAGGCCCTGCTGGACGAGTTCGGCTGTGCCGGGCGTCCGCGGCTGCTGGTCTGGGAAGAGCTGCAAGCCGCCGAGCATGCCGAGCACAACCCGGGCCGCTACAGCGCGCCGGACAACCTGGCCTATGTGATCTACACCTCCGGTTCCACCGGCCTGCCCAAGGGCGTGATGGTGGAGCAGCGCGGCATGCTCAACAACCAGCTGAGCAAGGTGCCGTACCTGCAACTGAGTGAGGCCGACGTGATCGCCCAGACCGCGTCCCAGAGCTTCGATATTTCGGTCTGGCAGTTCCTTGCCGCGCCGCTGTTCGGCGCTCGGGTGGACATCGTGCCCAACACCATCGCCCACGATCCCCAGGGCCTGTTGGCTCACGTCCAGGAGCAGGGCATCACGGTGCTGGAGAGCGTGCCGTCGCTGATCCAGGGCATGCTCGTCCAGGACGCCATCGCCCTCGCTGGCCTGCGCTGGATGCTGCCCACCGGCGAGGCCATGCCGCCCGAGCTGGCGCACCAGTGGCTGCTGCGTTATCCACAGATCGGCCTGGTCAACGCCTACGGCCCGGCGGAGTGCTCCGATGACGTGGCCTTCTTCCGTGTCGATATGGCCTCGACCCGTGGCGCCTACCTGCCCATCGGCACGCCCACCGACAACAACCGGCTGTACCTGATGGACGAAGCCCTGGAGCTGGTGCCCCTGGGAGCGGTGGGTGAATTGTGCGTGGCTGGCACCGGTGTCGGCCGTGGCTACGTCAGCGACCCGTTGCGTACCGCGCTGGCCTTCGTGCCCCATCCGTTCGGTGCTGCGGGCGAACGCCTGTACCGCACCGGCGACCTGGCGCGCCGGCGCAGCGACGGCGTACTGGAATACGTCGGCCGGATCGACCATCAGGTGAAGATCCGTGGCTATCGCATCGAACTGGGCGAGATCGAAGCGCGCCTGCATGAACAGCCGGAACTGCGCGATGCCGCCGTGGGCGTGCAGGAGGGCGTCAACGGCAAGCACCTGGTTGGGTACCTGGTGGCCAGTGACACGAACCTGAGCCCGAGCGAATGCCTGGAGCGGATCAAGCCGCGGCTGCGCGCCGAACTGCCGGAATACATGGTGCCGCTGCACTGGCTGTGGCTTGCGCGCCTGCCGCTCAACGCCAACGGCAAGCTCGATCGCAAGGCCCTGCCGGCCCTGGAGATCGGCCAGCTGCAGAGCCAGGACTATCAAGCGCCGGGCAATGAACTGGAGCAAACCCTGGCGGACATCTGGGCCGAGGTGCTCAAGGTCGAACGGGTGGGCGTGCGCGACAACTTCTTCGAGTTGGGCGGGCATTCCCTGCTGGCGACCCAGATCGCTTCACGGGTACAGAAGACCCTGCAACGCAACGTGCCGCTGCGGGCCATGTTCGAATGCAGCACGGTGCAGGAGCTGGCCGCGTACATCGACGGTTTGGCCGGGAGTGAGATCAGCGAGGAGAAGGTCGACCGGCTGAGTGATCTGATGGCCGAGCTGGAGGGGCTGTGATCGACGGATGAGCGGTGGGGCGTTGTTCGCGCAGCAGGAGGACCGACATTTGGCGTAGGAGCCGGCTTGCCGGCGAAGAGGCCCGCAAGCCTTGCATCGTCCTGGCCGACGCCTTCGCTGGCAAGCCAGCTCCTACGGGCGAAGAGGCCCGCAGGTCCTCTGCTATGATCGCGCCCGGCCCAGGTCCAAGCACCTGCGCCGGGCGTTTTCATTCAAGGACCGGAACCATGGCAGAACAGCTTTACTGGCGCGACATCGAAGATTCCCTGGGCAACTGGAGCGGCCTCGGTGTCGAGGTCGAACCGGGCCCCACGAACAGACCGCCGTTGTACTTGCGCACCGGCGCCAATGCCCGGATCAAGCTGATGCACCACGACATGCCGTTGTTCTGGGCCACCCTGGCCCGGGACCACGGCGGCGTCTGGCTGGTGCGCAACCCGCTGGCGGACGGCGCCGAATGCCGGCTGCTGGCACCCATCGACTCACCCACCGTGGAGCAGCACGCCGCCCTGGCGCCCGAGCTGCGGATCAAGGCCTGGAGCCGCTATTTCGTCAGCCGTCTCAGTGAAAGCGCCCGGCACTTCCTCACCCCCGGTTTCTGGCTGGCCCAGGGCCTGCTGCCGGAGCCCTCCAGCACCGCGAGCGGCCTGGACCACTGGCGCTTCACCTCGGTGATCGACCCTTTGACCCATGTGCCCAACTGGCACCTGTACGGCGAGGATTTTCTCGACAACCTGCAACCCCAGACCCTGGAGTGGATCGACTGGTGGCATGGCGGCGGCAAGCTCATCGGCCTGCACCGTGTCGACCCTGAGGCCGGGCGCCTGAAGTGGTGGCGCAAGAAGGCCCGCGAAGGCAGCCTGGCGCCGATCCTGCTGTGGTACGTCGGCGGGTTGGCGTCCTACGTGGTGATCGACGGCCATTACCGTTTGCAGGCGGCCATCGCGGAAAACCTCGCGCCATCATTCATCGTCCTCAGCGCCACCCGCGAGCGCGGCTTCGCACCGAGCCTGGAGCATCAGCAACGGATCATGGATTCACTGCGCAAGCGCGGCGACGCGGTGCCGCGCAACCCGGCCCTGAGCACCGAGAACCTCAACCGGGTGCTGATCCAGGCCTTCGATGACCGGCCGCAGTACCGCAGCGCTACCCCGGCCTGGGCCGGCAATGAGCCGGAGTCGCAGTGGTGCGACGAGGTGCGTCAGTGCCTGGGCGGGCAAGGGTTGGCAGACGAAGTAGACGCGGTCATTGGCCGCCATGGGTAAGGCGCTGGCCGCCTTCGCTGGCAAGCCAGCTCCTACAGGCGAATGCGCCCTCCAGCCCTCTGCTATAGTCGCGCCTGCCCGCCGCAGGGCCGGTCATTGATCAAGGATTAGGGACAATCGTGGAACAGATTTTCTGGCGTGATATCGAGGATTTGGCCGGCCACTGGAACGGCCTCGGCGTGGACGTCAAACGCCCGGCCAGTGGCAAGCCCAACCTGTGCCTGCTCAGTGGCAACAACAGCCGTATGCAGTTGGTGCTCGGCGACCAGACCCTGCTCTGGGGCACCATGTCCCGCTGCCTGTATGGCGTATGGCTGGTGCGCAATCACCTGCCGGAGCAACTGCCGCAAACCCTGGTGGGCCCCATCGACTCGCCTCAGGTGGAACAACAGGCGCGCCTCGACCCGGCGCTGCGCCTCAAGGCCTGGAGCCGCTTCTTCGTCGAGCAACTGATGCAGCACCAGCCGGACTTCTTTTACCCCGGCTACTGGCTGGTGCGGGCCCTGCGCCCGGCATCGCAGAAACCGATGCGGCCGCTGCTCAGCGGCACCGAAGCCTGGTACTTCAAGGGCGGTGAAGACGCCCTGAGCCATATGCCGCAGTGGGCGATCTATGGTCGTAACATCCTCGACAACCAACAGGCCGGTACGGCGCGCTGGGTCGGGTTGGGGGAGTACGGTGGCGCAGTAGTCGGCCTGCATGCCGTGGACCCGCATTCCGGGCGCTTGAAGTGGTGGCGCAAAAAAGCCCGCGAAGGCAGCTTGCCGCCGATCCTGCTGTGGTACGTCACCGGTCTGAGCTGCTATCTGATTCTCGATGGCCATTACCGCCTGCAGGCGGCCATCGATGAAAACCTGCCGCCGGAGTTTCTGGTGCTCAGCTCGCCGCGGCTCTACCGCTATCGCCCCAACGCGCAAGAGCAGCAGAAGGTGCTGGGGGCGCTGCAAGTGCAAATCCAGCGCAAAAAACTGGACACCGGGCGCTTCAACCAGTTGCTGATCAGCACCTTCGACGACCGGCCGTATCACGGCTTCGGCAGCCAGTCCTGGGCGGGGATTGCCTCGGAGCAGGCGTGGATCGACCAGGTCAGCGGCATTCTCAAGGAACGCGGTGACCTGAGCGACCTGGAGGAAATCCTCGAACGCGAAGCGCCGGAAGAGTACCGCTGATCGCCACCCCCGGATTTGCCGCGGCGCTGGGGGATTTGCAACGACGAACGTTGATTTTCATGACCGGCAAACTGGATAATGATAACAATTACCATTAGCGTGCCGGTCTCGATGCACAGTCCCGTAGACACCAAAGCCATAGTTGCCAACCTCTATAGCGAGAATTACCGCTGGTTGCGTGCCTGGCTGTATCGCCGATTGCAGTGCCCGCAGGATGCCGCGGATCTGACTCAGGACACCTTCGTGCGCACGCTGACCGCCGGCCAACTGGCCGATCTCAACGAACCGCGGGCCTTTCTCGCCACGGTGGCCAGGCGCTTGTTGAGCAACCTGTTCCGGCGCCGTGCCTTGGAGCAGCAGTACCTGCTGGAACTGGCGCGGATGCCGCAGGCCTTCAGCCCCTCCGAAGAGGAGCTGGCGCTGGTGCGCGAAGCGCTGGAACTGATCGACCGGCTGCTCGAAGGTCTACCGCAACGGGTGCGCCATGCTTTTATCCTGCATCGCCTTGAAGGCCTGGCGCAGCCGCAGATCGCCGAGCGCCTGGGAGTTTCTCTGGCGACCGTCGAGCGCGACCTGCGGCGAGCCTTCCTGCATTGCCTCAGCGAGCGCGCCGCATGAGCCGTACCGCCAGCGACCAGGCCAATCGCGCCGCCGTGGACTGGTTGCTGAAGCTGGAATCCAGCAGCCAGGGAGATGCCGTGCAGCAAGCCTTTGCCCACTGGCTGGCGCAGAGCGGCGAACACGCCGCTGCCTGGCAGCGGGTCAACGCCGTGCTCAGCCAGCCCTTGCAGCAACTGCAGAGCAGCGAGCAACTGCAGGCGGCCAGCCGGGCCTTGCGATCGCTGCCTTCGCCAGCGCGGCGCAAAGTGCTGGGCGGCGGGCTGGCGTTGCTGGTGCTGGGAGGCGGTGCTGCCGGGCTGGTTAACCGCGTGTTGCCCTTGGGTCAGGTGCTGGCCGACCTGGATACTGCCACCGGCCAGCGTCAGTCCATGATCCTGGCCGATGGCAGTCGGCTCCACCTGAACGCCCGCAGCGCCGTGGATATCCGCTTCGATGCCGGGCAGCGGCGCATCGTCCTGCGTGAAGGCACGGTGCAGGTCGACGTCGCCGCCGACCCGGCGCGGCCGTTTATCGTCGAAAGCCGCGAGGGGCGGGTGCAGGCCCTGGGCACCCGTTTCATGGTCAGCCGCAACGATCTCGGCAGTCTGGTTTCCGTGCAGCAACACAGCGTGCTGCTGACCACCGCCCAGGGGCGCCAGCAGCGGGTCGAGGCCGGTGAAGCCTTTGCTTTCGGCGCTCAAGGCATCGAGCGTCAGGCACCGTCGTTGCGTACCCGGGTGGACTGGCTCGACGGCCGCATCGATGTGCGCAACGAGCCCCTGGGCGAATTGATCGAGCTGCTGCGGCCCTACCGCAGCGGCCTGTTGCGCATCAGCCCGGAAGCGGCGCGGGTCCGGGTCTATGGGGTGTTCCCCTTGGATGACAGCGATCAGGTGCTGCGCTCCCTCGGCGAAACCCTGCCGATCCAGGTGACTCGCTATGGCTTCTGGCTGACCCGTATCGAGCTGCGCTGATTGTTAAAAAAGCCAGGAACAGTGAGGGGGTTCGGTTTTTCCCGTGTCCTGGTTATGGAAAGCCAACCTAATAACGAGCCCTTTCCATGTCCCAGATTATTTTCCGTCCCAGCTTGCTGGCGATGGCTGTCGTTCTGAGTTACGCCGCTCTGCCCACTGTCGCCCATGCCGCGACCGACCCGCAGCAGGCTCAGGCCACCCGAGCGTTCGATCTGCCCGCCGGTGACCTGGGTGAGACCTTGAGCCGCATCGCCCGGGACAGCGGCCGGGTGCTGTCGGTGGCCCCGCAGTTGCTCAGCGGCAAGCGCGCCAGTCGGGTCAGTGGCCAACTGACTCCCGAGCAGGCTGTGCAGCAGGCCCTGGTGGGCAGCGGCCTGGGCCTGACCACCACCCCCAGTGGCACCTGGAGCCTGTACCTGTTGCCCAC
Source organism: Pseudomonas protegens CHA0 (assembly GCF_000397205.1). Lineage (NCBI taxonomy): Bacteria > Pseudomonadati > Pseudomonadota > Gammaproteobacteria > Pseudomonadales > Pseudomonadaceae > Pseudomonas > Pseudomonas protegens. The sequence goes on along the minus strand of NC_021237.1, from coordinate 4,803,750 downwards.
GGGGTCGGCGTTGCAACTGCAGCCGACCCATATTCAGGGCCAGGATCAGGAGCAGGCCTGGGGGCCAGTGGATGGCTACGTGGCTACTCGCAGCGCCACCGCGACCAAGACCGATACGCCGATCCTGGAAATTCCTCAGACCATCAACGTGGTCACTGCCGATCAGGTGCAGACCCAGGGCGCGCGCAACCTGACCCAGGTCCTGCGCTACACGCCGGGACTGAGCGTCAACGGCTACACCGACCGCAATACCATTGCCGACGAGATCACCAGCCGCGGTTTCGCCCCGACCCCGCTGTACCTGGACGGCGCCTACCTGCCCTATGCCGGCAGCCTGGGCGGGGCGCCGCAAATCGATCCCTACACCCTGGAGCGCGTCGAGGTACTCAAGGGGCCGTCGTCGGTGCTCTATGGACAGAACCAGCCCGGTGGCCTGGTCAATCTAGTGTCCAAACGCCCCAGCAGTACGCCGCAACATCAGGTCAAGTTCGGCCTGGGCAGCTACAACCGGGTCTATGGCGCCCTGGACAGCAGCGGCCCACTGGATGATCAGGGAGAGTTCTCCTATCGCCTGATCGGCGTGGCGAAAAAGGGCAACGAACAGGTGGCTCACACCAACAGCCAGCGCACCCTGCTGGCGCCGAGCCTGACCTGGAGCCCAAGCGACGCCACGCGCCTGACGCTGTTTGCGCAGATCCAGCGCGACGACGGGCTGGCCGACTACCAGGCGTTGCCGAAAATCGGCACCCTCGAACGCGGCCCCGATGGGCGCAAGATCGACCGCGATTTCTTCAATGGCGATTCGCGCTACAACGACTACAAGCGCGACCAGTACATCCTTGGCTACGAGTTGAGCCAGGCCCTCAACGACGACCTGAAATTCCGTTCCACCGCGCGCTACATCGACGTGCGCGACCGCTACAAGGGCTTTTACCTGCGTGGCTTCGTCACCGATGCTGGCGGTGTGACCGACTACACTCGAGCTACCCGCACCAAGCTCGACTGGCAGCAGCACAACACAGCCTACACCCTGGACAACAACCTGGAGTACCGCTTCAACACCGGTGCCCTGGAGCACACCACCCTGGCGGGCGTGGACTATCGCCATTTCAATCGCAAGTACACCGGCTACAACGCCTACGGGGTCTTGCCGGTAGACCTGTACGGCAAGAACAACTACGACACCAGCAGCGTCACCCCCGAACTGACCACGCGCTGGGACAACACCGTCAGCCAGACCGGCGTCTACGTCCAGGACCAGATCAAGCTTGACCAATGGATACTGACCCTCGGCGGCCGCCAGGACTGGGCCGAAGTGGAAAACAAGGACCTGCTGGCCCGCAGCATCGTTGAACAGCGGGACCACAAGTTCACCGGTCGGGTGGGCCTGACCTACGTGACCGATTTCGGTCTGGCGCCCTATGTCAGCTACTCCCAGTCCTTCCTGCCGACCGTGGGCACCAGCGCCCCGGAGCGCGGTGCCAAGGCCTTCAAGCCGACCGAGGGCGAGCAGTATGAAGTGGGGGTGAAGTACCAGCCCGTGGACAAGACGCTGATGACCGCGTCGGTGTTTCAGGTGAAGCAGAAGAACGCCCTGACCAACGACATCGACTACCCCGAATACAACGCGCAGCAGGGCGAGATTCGTTCCCGGGGCATCGAGCTGGAAATCAAGTCCAGCCTGGACAACATCGATGTGATGGCTGCCGCCACCTACATCGATTCCTTCTATACCAAGGCCAATGACTCCACCAAGGGCAACCGTAATGAAGCCCAAGCGCCGGTCTCGGCCAGTGCCTGGGTCGACTACCACTTCACCCAGGCGGCGCTCAGCGGCCTGACCTTTGGCGTGGGCGCGCGCTACACCGGCAGGAAGCCGGGGGACTCGGGCAGCACCTTCAGCACACCAGCCTATGTGGTGTACGACACCACCGTCAGCTATGACCTGGGCAAGCTCGACCCGAGCCTGCGCGGGCTGAAAAGCAGCCTCAACGTGCAGAACCTGTTTGACCGGGAATACGTCTCCGACTGCAACTACAACTTCGGCTGCTACTACGGCCAGGAGCGGGTGGCTTCGGTGGAAATGAGCTACGACTGGTAACACAGGGCCAGGGGAGCAGATGGCCGTGAAGGCGCCTGCTGCCCTGGAACGTAGTGGCTCCGAATGTCGAGGAACAACGTCTGATAGTCAGGCGGTTCGCTTTCTTTTGTAAGGCAAATCCGAGAAACTGCGGGCCGCTTGAATGCGCCTGGTGGGCGGGCTAGGGTTCCGGAGCCATCGCTCAATCGATGGCTCGGATGTGCAAGTCCGGTCATGTCGGCGCATCGTTGTCAAAAGCAGTTCGGGGTTTTTTGCCCGTTGTTTCTGCGTTATGGCAGCCGTGCGTGGGAGACTTTCGAGTCTGCCGGGTTCCGATATGCCCGGTCTTGCACACCTGCGTACGGCTGCCACCCTATTCGTGTGCAAGCGAACGGTGACGGCTCCTTTGAGTTCATATCGGAGTTACACCATGAAAAAGCTCGTCCCCGATCCACCCACGTCCTATCGCGATCCCGCCCTCAAGGCCGCCAACGCCACCCTGCGCGTGGCCCTGGCCCGGCAACCGCTGGACCCCGCGGTGTTCCAGCTCACGACCCAAGCCAAACCCGTTTCCCCCGACTCGCTGTTCAGCGTGCGCGAAGGCGTCAGCGCCGAAGAGGCCTTGGTGCATGTGGCGCTGCTGCTCAAATGCGCCGAAGAGGTCTGCGATGAAATCACCCAGCAGGGCAGCGGCCTGGAGCGCGGGCTGATCTGGTCCATGGTGCATTCCGTGGAAATGGCCAGGGCCGTGGTGGAGGCCTTGCTCGACGGTCAGCGCGGGCCTTGAATCCGGGCATCTCCTGATACGTTTTGTCGGACGGGTCCGATTGACTGGGCTTTTTTCACGGCACAGTCTGTCGGACCTTTTTCGTCATTTCCTTGCAGGAGCTACCCCATGCCTTTCGCCACCATCGATGGACAACCGTTGCACTACCTCGACCAGGGCCAGGGGCCGGTGGTGTTCCTGGCCGGCAGTTATTTGTGGGACACCGGCATGTGGGCGCCGCAGATCGAGGCGCTGTCGGCGCAGTATCGGGTGATCGCGGTGGACCTGTGGGGCCATGGCCAGTCCGGGCCGTTGCCGGCAGGCACCGCGTCGCTGGACGATGTGGCGCGGCAGATGCTGGCCTTGCTCGATCATTTGCAGATCGAACGGGTGACCCTGGTGGGCTTGTCGGTGGGCGGCATGTGGGGCGCGCGTCTGGCCCTGGCGGCGCCGCAGCGCATCGACGGGTTGGTGCTGATGGACACTTACCTGGGCGCCGAGCCTGAGCCGACCCGGCAGTATTACTTTTCCCTGTTCCAACAGATCGAGGACAGCGGCCTGATCGCCGAAGCGCTGCTGGATATCGTGGTGCCGATTTTCTTCCGTCCGGGTATCGATCGGCAGTCGGCGCTGTTCCAGGATTTTCGCGCCAGCCTCGCGGCGCTGCCGACCGAGCGTTTGCGCGCGAGCGTGATTCCCATGGGGCGCATCACCTTCAGTCGGGCGGATGTGCTGGATCAGCTGGAGCGCCTGGATGGGCAGAACACCTTGCTGCTGTGTGGTGATCAGGACCAGCCGCGGCCGCCTGCGGAAACCCTCGAAATGGCTGAGCGCATTGGCTGCCCTTACCAGCTGGTGCCCGAGGCGGGGCATATTTCCAGCCGGGAAAACCCGCAGTTCGTGACCCGGGCCTTGCTGGCGTTTTTACAGCGCCACGGTTGAAGCCCGATTCTTCCGTTGTAGGAGCTGGCTTGCCAGCGAAGGGGCCCGCAAGCCGGGCGCCAGCCTGACGGACGCTTTCGCCGGCAAGCCGGCTCCTACGGGTGGGGATACGCGTTGTAGGAGCTGGCTTGCCAGCGAAGAGGCCCGCAAGCCGGGCGCCAGCCTGACGGACGCCGTCGCCGGCAAGCCGGCTCCTACGGGGGAGGGTGCGGGGTTATTTCGGACCGAGGATCTGGGTCAGTTTGCCCGGGGCCGGGGCGCCCTGCTGTTGTTGCAGTTCGCCCTTGTCGTCGAGGTAGAAGATCGCCGGGGTCGCCGATAGCTCCAGCTCTTCCATCAATTTCATGTTGGCGTCGAGTTTGGCCTGGACCGCTGCAGGAATACTGGCCAGGGGTTTCAGGGCGCTGCCCTTGCCGGCCTTTTCATGATCCTGCAAGGCCTGTTGCGGGTCCTTGGCGGCTAGCAGCGCAGCGGATTTGCCCGGGCTGTCTTCGCGGATGATGCCCACCATGATATGCCGCAGCTGCACTTTGCCGGCCTTGACCCAGGGCCGTGCCTGTTCCCAGAACATGTTGCAGTAGGGGCAGTTGGGGTCGCTGAACAGGTAGACGATGCGTGGTGCATCGGCCTTGCCGTCGGCGATCCAGTTGCTCTTTTCCAGGTTGCCCCAGACTTCCTTGGCCATGGGCGCGTAGACCAGTTTCTGCAACGGTTCGGCGCTCAGGTCCTTGCCGTCGGCATCGTAGAGGTTGCCCAGCAGCACGTGCTTGCCGTCAGGGGTGAGGTACAGGGTCATGCCGCGGTTCTGGTACTGCGCGGCGTAGCCCTTGAGGCCGTCCGGGGCGTCGAAGCTGCCGATGATCTTGGCACCTTTTTCTTCGATCTTGCGGATGGGCGCAGGCAGTTCCTCGGCCTGTAGCAGTGGGGCGTTGAGCAACGCCGCGCCCAGAGACAGGCTCAGCAAGTGGCGGATGAAGGGCATGGCAGTTTCCTTGAAGGGGCGACCGAGGTTGGGTGGGCGCCGTCGAAGTTTTCCAGGGCCCGGGCCAGGCTGGCTTCCGAGAGTTCCCCCAGGTGGCTGCCCAGCAGGCGGCCATCGGCGCTATAGAACAGCGTAGTCGGCAGGGCCATGGAGCCCACGGCCTTGCCCAGGCGGCCACTGCCGTCGAACAGCACGTTGTTCAGGTTCAGGTCCTGGGTGGCCAGGAAGGTGCTGACGCTTTGCATGCTTTCGGCCTGGTTGACGAACAGGAAGGTCAGGTCCGGGCGTTGCTGCTGGGCTCTCTCCAGCACCGGCATCTCCCGCCGGCACGGTGGGCACCAGGTGGCCCAGAGGTTGATCACCAGCGGGCCACCCTGGTAGTCGGTGAGTTGCACGGTTTCGCCGGCGGCGTTGCGCAGGGCCACCTCCGGCAGGCGCGTGCCCTGGTCGTAGAGGGTCAGGGCCAGGGTCGCCAGCAGCCAGAAGGCCAGGCCGCTGGCCACCCCGGCACCCAATGGGCGGCGCAGCGCCGGGCGTTTCCAGCCCCAGGCCAGGGCCGCCAGGAGCATGACGATCACCCCCGGCCAGGCCAGGAAGCCGCCGTCGCGCAGGTCGATGATCATCCACAGGTCGTGTTGGTAGTGCTTCCAGTAAGCGAGCACGAAACTGACCCGGGCGGCGAGCATGCCCAAAAGGAACAGGCTGAACAGCACGGATTCGGGGTTGTCACCGCCGCGCTTGGCCACGCGCCAGCCCACCAGGGTGGCCAGGGCCAGGGCACTGATCAGCAGCAGGTGGTTGAGGGCGATGGCAAAGGTGCCGATGGTAAAGGTCAGCATCAACGGGCTTCCCGGGTCTGGGTCCAGCGTTGCAGGAAGGCGTTGGCATCCACTTCGCCGGTGATGCGCTGGCTGCGGCGTTCACTGCCGTCCGGGCCGATCCACAGCATGCTCGGTGGCCCCGGCACCTTGTAGCGGCTCAGGAGTTCGCGGCCGTCGGCGTTGTCCAGGGTCACGTCCAGGCGCAGCAGGCGCACATCCTTCAGGGCCTCCAGCACCTGAGGCTGGCCGAACACGGTTTTCTCCATGATCTTGCAGGACACGCACCAGTCGGCGTAGTAGTCCAGCAGCACCCACTGGCCCTGGGCCCGGGCGCTGTCCAGGGCGCCTTGCAGCTCGGCGGGGGACTTCACCGTGGTGAAGGCATCATGGGCCGTGACGCTATTGGCCACAGGGCCACCGCTGTAGACCTTAAGCGGCCGCCATAGGTCGTCGCCGCCACCGGCGGCACCCACCAGCAGCATGCCGCCCCAGGCCGCGAACAGCAGCGCGCCGGCACCGAACAGGTGCAGCAAGCGGCCGGCAATCGCCCGTTGCTGCCAGGCGCAGTAGGCCACCACCAGAGCCAGGGCGCCCCACAGCCCCATCCACAGGCCGGGGTTCAGTACCGGGCGCAGCATGTAGATGGCGGTGCCCAGGAACAGGAAGCCGAACACGCCCTTGAGCAGGTTCATCCACGGCCCCGGCTTGGGCAGGAAGCGGTTGCCCACGGTCACCAGCAACAGCAGGGGCAGGCCGATGCCCAGGCCCAGGGCGAACAGCGCCAGGCCGCCAAACAGGGCATTGCCGGTCTGGGCGATGTACAGCAGGCCACCGGCCAGGGGCGCGGTCATGCACGGGCCCACCAGCAGCGCAGACAGCGCGCCGAGAGCGCCACAGCCGATCAGGCTACCGCCCTGGCGCTGGCGACTGGCACCTTCCAGGCGGTCGCGCAGGACTGCGGGCATCTGCAATTCAAAGAAACCGAACATCGGCAGCGACAGCAGCACGAACAGGGCGGCGAAACTGCCCAGCACCCAGGGTTGTTGCAGCCAGGCCTGCAGGTTGCTGCCCAGCAGGGCGGCGATCACCCCCATGCCGGCATACACCAGGGCCATGCACAGCACGTAGCTTGAGGCCAGGGCCAAACCGCGGCGCGGGCTGGCGCCGCTGCCGACGACCATGCCGGCGAGAATCGGCAACATCGGCAGTGAGCAAGGGGCGAAGGCCAGCAGCAGGCCGAAGCCGAAGAAGGCCAGCAGGCCCAGGCCCCATGATTTCTGTTGCAGCTCATTGGCCAGCAACTGGTCCTGGGCCGAGCCGTTGCTGGTTGTCGCAGAGTTGGCGGCAGCGACTGTGGGCGCACCGCCCAGGTCCACTTCCAGGGTTTGCGGCGGGTAGCACAGGCCGGCGTCGGCACAGCCCTGCCAGCCCAGCTTGACCTTGCCGCTGGCGGCGGCCGGCAGCTTCACTTCCAGGCCCTGGCGATACACCGTCTGCTGGCCGAAGAATTCGTCGCTGTGGTCTTCACCGGCCGGCAGGGTGGGTTGCAGCTCTGGCGCCACGCCGTCGAACTTCAGGCGCTTCTGATACAGGTAGTAGCCGTCGGCGATCTGCCAGAACAGCTGGGTTTCCCCCGAAGGCAGGCGCTCGGAGGTGAAGACGAAGGCCTTGCCCACCGGCAGGAAGTCGGGCTTGACCTCGAACGGGTTGTTGCCGGCGTGCGCCAGTGTGGTGAAGAGCATGAACAACAGGAGAAACAATCGACGCATGGCCAAGCCTTAAACCGGTGCAAGTTGCGAGCACAATGGCCGGTCCTGATTAACCGATGATTAACCATACTTGGCTTGTGGCCAGGAAACGGCGGGCATAATGTCCGCTTAATCCGCAGCCCGCTTAATCAACGCCTTTGTACAGGACCGACCATGCACGTACTTGTCTGTGAAGATGATGAGCTGATTGCCAGCGGGATAGTCGCCGGCCTCACGGCCCAGGGCCTGACGGTCGAGCATGTGGCCACCGCTTCGGCAGCGCGGGCCATGCTCGGCGTGGCCGATTTCGACGTGATGGTACTGGATCTTGGCCTGCCGGATGAAGACGGTTTGAAGCTGCTCAAGCAGCAGCGCCAGCAGGGCCTGGAGATTCCGGTGCTGATCCTCACCGCCCGCGACTCGGTGACCGATCGGGTCGATGGCTTGCAGGCCGGTGCCGACGATTACCTGCTCAAGCCGTTCGACCTGCGGGAACTGGCGGCGCGCCTGCACACCCTGTTGCGCCGGGTGGCGGGGCGCAGCGTCAACCTCATTGAACACGGACGCCTGACCTATGACCCGAGCACCCGGGAAACCCTGCTCGGTGGCCAACCGGTGGACCTCTCGCGGCGCGAGCAATCCCTGCTCCAGGCTCTGCTGCACAACCGTGGCCGGGTGCTGTCCAGCGAGCAACTCAAGGACAGCGTCTACGGTTTCAACGATGAGCTGGAGAGCAACGCGCTGAATGTGCACATCCACCACCTGCGGCGCAAACTCGGCAACGGCATCGTTGAAACCGTGCGCGGCCTCGGCTATCGCCTGGGCCCGGCCGACGGTGAGGAGAACCGCTAAGTGAGAAGCCTGCGCCTGCGCCTGAGCATGACCCTGGGCGCTGCCTTCATCCTGATCTGGGCCCTGGCCGCGGCCTGGATGCTCAGTGACCTGCGCAACCAGATGATGTTTTCCCTGGACCAGCGACTGGTCGCCTCGGCGCGCATGGTCGCCGGGCTGCTGGAGCAGATGCCGGCGCTGCCGTCCCATGGCCCGAGCAACCAGATCAACAGCGCGGCCCTGACCATCCCCGGCGGCATGGCCTGCCAGGTCAGTTCCCTGCGCGGGCAGATCCTGGCCCGCAGCCACAGCACTCCGGAGCACCCGCTGGAAGCCGAGAAACTGGGCTTTCACGACCAGATGATCGACGGCGCGCCCTGGCGCACCTTCACCCTGGTGCGCGGCGACATGCGCATCACCACCGCGGATCGCCAGGTCGAGCGCGAAGCCCTGAACATGTCGGTGCTGCTGGCGGCTTCGGTGCCGGTGGGCGTGGCCCTGCTCGGCTGCCTGTGGCTGCTGTGGCTGGGCATCGGCCAGAGCCTGGCCCCGCTGAACCGGATTCGTGACGCGCTGATGCGCCGCAGCGCCGACTCCCTGGAACCGTTGCAGATCCAGCCCATGCCCAGCGAGCTGCGGCCGCTGCTGGAAACCCAGAACCAGCTGTTCCAGCGCATTGCCAAGACCATCGAGCGCGAACGGCGCCTGACCGGTGACGCCGCCCACGAATTGCGCAGCCCGCTGACCGCGATCAAGACCCACCTGCAAGTGGCGCGCATGACCGAAGGTGCGGCCCGGGATCAGTCCCTGGCCCGGGCCGAGGAGGGCGCCGACCGCATGCACCGCACCCTGGAGCAGTTGCTGTTGCTGGCCCGGGTCGAGGGCAGCCTGTCGTTCGACGACGGCGTGCACTGTACTGCCGAACAGGTGGCGCGCCTGGCGATCCAGGACGCCGCCGTGGGCGCTCGGGCCCGGGTCAAGCTGCATATGCACGGCAAGGCCGGCGAGGCTGCGGTGGAAATGCCCTCGACCCTGGCCATCGCTGCCTTGCGCAACTTGCTGGACAACGCACTGCGCCACACCCCTGAAGAATGCCCGGTGGAGCTGAACCTGGAGACAGTCGGCGCCCGGGTGCGTTTCCAGGTCCGCGACCATGGCTCGGGCATTCCCGCGCAAGACTTGCAGCACCTGACCCAGCGCTTCTGGCGCGACAGCCAGAGCAGTGGCTGTGGCCTGGGCCTGGCGATTGTCCAGGCCATCGTCCAGCGTTGTGGTTGCGAGCTGAATTTCGACAGCCGCCCCGATGGCCTGCGAGTCGAGCTGACCCTGCCTGCCCACCGCGCCTGACCCATCACCTTCCCCTGTAGGAGCCGGCTTGCCAGCGAAGGGGCCCTTGAGACCGCCTTCGCCAGCAAGCTGGCTCCTACGGGGCGGCATGTGCAATTTCCTCGCCCCGGGGTGTAAATCCCCACCGCGCTGAAGCGTTTTTAGAACAGGAAAACCTGTCAGTGCGCGCCCGCGCTTGGGCTGCGCATCCGGCCGGTGGCCGTTTTGCTCAAATTGCAGCGTGAGGGTTCGAGACATGTCAGCCGTTACCAGCCTGATGGAAGATTCGCCGGTGGGCCTTGGCGCCGCCCCGCAAGAGACGCTTTACCAGTTCGACGAGTCGCCCCTGCTGGCCCGCCAGAGCCGCCAGGAATCCAATGCCCGCAGTTATCCACGGCGCATTCCCCTGGCCCTGAAGCGGGCCAGCGGCATTCACGTCGAAGACGTCGAGGGCCGGCGTTTCATCGATTGCCTGGCCGGTGCCGGGACTTTGGCCCTGGGCCACAATCACCCGGTGGTGATCGCCGCGATCCAGCAGGTGCTGGCCGATGAATTGCCGCTGTTGACCCTGGACCTGACCACCCCGGTCAAGGACCAGTTCGTCCAGGACCTGTTCGGCCTGTTGCCCGAGGCCCTGGCTGGCGAGGCCAGGATCCAGTTCTGCGGCCCCACCGGCACCGATGCAGTGGAAGCCGCGCTGAAGCTTACGCGCACCGCTACCGGGCGCAGCACCGTGCTGTCGTTCCAGGGCGGTTACCACGGCATGAGCCAGGGTGCGCTGAGCCTGATGGGCAGCCTGGGGCCCAAGCGCGCCCTGGCCGGGCTGCTGAACAACGGCGTGCAGTTCCTGCCGTTCCCCTATGACTACCGCTGCCCGTTCGGGCTGGGGGGCGCCGAAGGGGTCAAGGTCAACCTGCATTACCTGGAAAACCTGCTCACCGATCCGGAAGCCGGGGTGGCCCTGCCAGCGGCAGTGATTGTCGAGGCGGTGCAGGGCGAGGGCGGGGTGATCCCGGCCGACCTGGAATGGCTGCAAGGTGTGCGCCGCATCACCGAGAAGGCCGGGGTGGCATTGATCGTCGATGAAATCCAGAGCGGCTTCGGTCGCACCGGCAAGATGTTCGCCTTTGAGCACGCGGGGATCATTCCCGATGTGGTGGTGATGTCCAAGGCCATCGGCGGCAGCCTGCCGCTGGCGGTGATGGTCTATCGCGACTGGCTCGACACCTGGCAGCCGGGTGCCCACGCCGGCACCTTCCGCGGCAATCAGATGGCCATGGCCACCGGTTCCGCGGTGATGCGCTACCTCAAGGAACACCGGGTGCCCGAGCACGCGGCGGCCATGGGCGAGCGCTTGCGCGAGCACCTGCTGATCCTGCAGCGCGACTTCCCGCAACTGGGGGATATCCGTGGTCGTGGCCTGATGCTCGGGGTAGAGCTGGTGGACCCGGCCGGCGTGCCGGATGCCCAGGGCCATCCACCCCAGCATGCGCGCCTGGCACCGCTGGTGCAGCGCGAATGCCTCAAGCGCGGGCTGATCCTGGAGCTGGGCGGGCGCCACGGCGCCGTGGTGCGTTTCCTGCCGCCGCTGGTAATCACCGCAGCGCAGATCGACCAGGTGGCCCAGATCTTCAGCAAAGCCGTAGCGGCGGCAGTGGCCAGCCTCTAATTTTTTGCCCCGCCGTTTCGTTCCTTCTACACAACCGCCGTGCGCTGAGCGCGGCGAACCTTATCAGTGATGGAGACAAGCAATGACTTCAGTATTCGACCGTGAGGACATCCTGTTCCAGGTGGTGGTCAACCATGAAGAGCAATACTCGATCTGGCCCGACTACAAGGCCGTGCCCCAGGGCTGGCGCACTGTGGGCAAGAGCGGTTTCAAGAAGGACTGCCTGGCCTACATCGAAGAAGTCTGGACCGACATGCGGCCCTTGAGCCTGCGCCAGAAGATGGACCAGCAGGCCGTGGCCGGCTGATCGGTCAGGCAGGGCAAGAAAAGCCCGCGGAACTCCAGGGTTCAGCGGGCTTTTTGTATTGCGCGATCAGGCCGCGGGCTTGATGGCCTGCAAGGTGTAGCTCAAGGGCAGGCGCCATGGCGCGTCCTTGAGCCGCCATTCGCCGCGTTCATCAACGATCATCTGCCCGGGGAGGGCTTCCCAGGGGATGCTCTGGTGCTCCACCAGACCGGTGATCTGCAAGCCCTGGCCCAACAGGGCGCTGATGATTTCGCCCATGCCGTGATTCCATTCGTGGGTCATGGTGGCCTTGAGGGGGCTGTCGGTTTCCACGTAGGTATTTTCGTCGTCCCAGACCAGAGGCTCGCGGGTTTCGAAGTAGGGCAGTTCCACCCGCAATGAGTCGTGGTGATCTTCGTTGATGGCCCAGAGCATCGGGTGGCCTTCGCGGATGAACAGCCGGCCCCCGGGCTTGAGCAGGGCGCCGACGGTCTGCGCCCAGCGCTCGATGCTCGGCAGCCAGCACAGGGCGCCGATGCCGGTGTAGACCAGATCGAAGTTGCCTTGGGGCAGTACCTCGGCGGCCAGGAACACGTCGGACTCGTGGTAGTCGATAGGCGTATTGCAGCGTCGGGCCAGGGTCCGGGCTTCCGCCAGGGACGCCGGGGAAAAATCCACGCCGCTCATCTGCGCGCCGAGGCGGGCCAGGGACAGGGTGTCGGTGCCGATATGGCATTGCAGATGCACCCCGCGCAGGCCTCGGATATCCCCCAGCAAGGGCCGGTCGAACTGCACCACGTCGGACAGATAGCCGGCTTCGTCGACAAAACGCTGCACCGCGTAGTCCGCCGAGGCGGCATGCAGGGGCGCGCGTTCGTCCCAGTTGGTCTTGTTGAGGTTTACGTAGTCGCTCATGGCGCGGGCTTCTTCTCTGGGCTTTTGGCGAAGCGCAGACTAGCACCGGAAAATGCGCGCGATCTTGAGGGAATATGTAAGCGGCCCCGGCCCCTGACCCCGACTGTAGCCGCTGCTGAGCCATGGCGAAGCTGCGCCAAGGTCCGAAGGACCTTCAGCGATCTCAAGAGCAGCGTCTCCTGCACAGCCGTTCGCAGCCTGCGGCAGCGGCTACAGGCTCAAGGCCTGGGTGACTTTCTGCAGGTTGCCTTCCAGTTCGGCGAGCGGGTCAGCGCTGTCGGTTTCCAGCACCAGTAGCTGGCTGCCGCCGGCGCTGATGGCGGCTTTCAGTGCATCGGACGGCTGGCGGTGGTGCAGGACCAGGGCCACATCGTTGTCCTTGAGCCGGGCTTGCAGCTTTTTCAGGGCCTCGGGGGTCCATTCGTTGTCGGCCCGGGCGTCCACTTCCAGCAGTTCCAGGTTCAGGCCACTGACCAGGTACCCGAAGTGCTCGGAGAGGCTCAGCACGCTGAGGTTGTCGGCCTCGGCCAGGCGCGCTTCGCTGTCGGCGCTGAGTTTCAGCAGGCGCTGTTTGAGGCCCGCCAGGTTGCTTTCGATCTGCGGTTTGGCTTCGGGCGCCAGCCGCGCGAGGTCCGCCGCCAGCACGTCGGCCATGCGCCCCAGGTTGTTGCTGGACAGCCAGGGCTGGGCGTTGAGCCCGTCGCTCTTGCCCGGTTGCAGGGCCACCCCGGGCAGGGCGCCGTCCACCGGGCGTGCAGCGTCGATCTCGACGATGCGGATGTTGCTGCGCCGGGCGTTGGGGTACAGCGGGTCGTCCGGCCAGATCGAGCGCAGGCCGATCACTGCGTCGGCATTGAGCGCCAGCTTGGCCAGGGCCGGAGCGCCACGCCCGGTGAAATAGGCAGTCTGCCGCGAGCCCGGCAGGTTGGCCGGGGCGGCCCGTTCCAGCTTGATGTCGGTACCCTGCAGCAGGATCTGCCCCAGGCCGAAAGTTACCGGTAGGGAAGCCAGCACCGTCGGTGATTTGCTTGAGGTGGCGCTGTGCAGCGCGGTGTTGCCCATGCCGTGGTTGGCGACCACGCGCATCGGTTCGAAGTGGTCGCGCTCGGCCAGGGCCGGAGTACTGATCAGGCCGCCGAGGGCCAGGGCCAGGGTCAGGCGACGCAGTGACAGGTGAGGCAATGAACTGTGCATTTATCCGATATTCCCTTTCAGGCTGGGGACAGTGCCGCGAGCGATGGCGGCCAGGGCGAAGGCGACACCGGCCACCAGGATGATCGCGGCGCCGGAGGGCACCGGCAGGTCGAAGACGATCGGCAGCAGGATGCCGCACAGGGTGCTGACGGTGGCGATGCTCACCGAGATCCAGAAGAAGCCCTTGAGCGACTGGCTCAGCAGGCGTGCCGCGGCGGCCGGAATCACCAGCAGGGCGCCTACCAGGATGGCGCCGATGACTTTGACCGCGGCCACGGTGATCAGGGTCACCAGGATCACGAACAGGTAGTCCAGGGTCTTCACCGCTACGCCGCGTACCGCCGCCAGCTGCGGGTTGAAGCTGGCCAGCATGATGCGGTTGTACAACGGCAGGCTCAGGCCCAGCACCAGGGCGCCGACGATCAGCAGCACCAAGAGGTCGCTGCCGTTGACCGTGAGCACCGAGCCGAACAGCACGTTTTCCAGGATGTGCACGTTGATCTTGCCGGCGAGGATCAGCAGCAGGCTGGCGCCCAGGGCCAGGGACACCGAAAGGAACACGCCGATCAGGGTGTCCGGGGCCAGGCCGGTGCGGTTGCGCAGGTAGTTGAGCAGGATGCCGAACAGCAGGCAGTAGCCGAACAGGCTGCCGTAGGGGCCGGTGTAGGGTTCGCCCAGGAGAATGCCGATGGCCACCCCGGTCAGCGCCGCGTGGCCCACGGCTTCGGAGAAGAAGGCGAAGCGTTTGACCACCACCAGGGTACCCAGGCCGCCCAGCACCGGGCCGATCAGCAGCCCGGCCAGCAGGGCGTTGACCACGAACCCGTAGGCCAGGGCTTCGGGCAGGTAGCCGGCCGAAGCCCAGCCCTGGACCATCAGGCGAAAAGCTTCATAGGTCATCAGGCGGCGCTCCCGGCGGCTCGTGGATGGGTGGAGAACAGGCTGAGCAGGCGCTCCGGGGTCAGGGTCTGCTGCGCCGGGCCGTCGAACAGCACCCGACGGTTGAGGCCGGTGACCCGGTCCGCCAGGCGGCCCACGGCCTCCAGGTCGTGCTCGATCCACAACAGGGTGATGCCGCTCTGGCGCCAGTCGTGGAGCAGTCGTTCGAAGACCTGGATGCCGGCCTCGTCCAGGGCCGACATCGGTTCATCCAGTACCAGCAGTTGCGGTGCCGGGATCAGGCCCTGGGCCAGCAGTACCCGCTGGCGTTCACCGCCGGACAGGGCGCCCATGCGCCGCTTGCGCTTGTCCTGCATGCCGACTCGTTCCAGGGCCTCGCCAATGGCTTGGGCGTAGTGCCGGCTGAGGCCGAGAAAGGCCGGGCGGCGCTGGCACATGGCGGCCATGAAGTCGTCCACGGTCATGGGCAGGCCGCGGTCGAACTCCAGGGCCTGGGGCACGTAGCCGATGGTGCCGGGGGCATCCGGCCACTGCAGGCGCAACTGGCCCTGGTGCGGCATCTGCCCCAGCAGGGTCTTGATCAGCGAACTCTTGCCGCCGCCGTTGGGGCCCACCAGGGCGTGCACGCTGCCGGGCTGCACCTGGAAGGCGACGCGATCGAGGATGGTGGTGCGGCCCAGGGTCAGGCTGACCTGGTCGAACTCGATGGCCGGGCCCCGCAGCAGGGTCTCGATGGCGGTCATGCCCCGGCCTCCTGGATGGCCCGGACCACGGTGTCGAGGTTGCCCTTCATTTCCTTCTCGTACTTGTCGGCGCTGTAGTCGCCGTAGGAAATGTGTGACAGCGGGTAGAGCTTGACCCCGGATTCACGCTGGATGGTGTCGACGTAGGTGGAGGGGAAGTCCATCTCCGAGAAGATCACCTTGACGTCCAGCTCGCGCAGTTGGTCGATGGTCTTCTTCAACTGGCTGGGGCTGGGTTCGATGCCGTGGGCCGGCTCCACCACCGCGGTGACTTGCAGGCCGAACTCGCGCAGCAGGTAGTCGTAGGCAGCATGCACCGTGGCCACCCGCAGGTCGGCATTGGGCGCCTGGGTCAGCTTGGCCAGGGCGTCGGCGCGCATCTGCCGCAGGCGCTTGCCGTAGGCGCGGGCGTTCTGGGTGTAGGTCTTGGCGTTGGTCGGGTCCATCTTGCCCAGCTCTCGGGCGATGTTGTTGACCTGGGCGATGGAGGCGCTGATGGAGAGGAAGGTGTGCGGGTTGACCACTTTGCCGGCGCCTCGCGCGGCCACCCCGGTGGCGGCCAGCAGCGGCACGTTTTCGTTGGCTTCGATCACCGGGATGTCCGGGCGCTCGCTGGCGGCGATCATGCGGTCGGCGAAGTCATCGTGGCCCACGCCGTTGAGCACTATCACGTCCAGGGTGCCGATGCGCTTGATGTCCTCGGCCCGGGGTTCGTAGGCGTGGGGGTTGAAGCCGGCGGGAATCAGCGGCACCACCTCGGCCTTGTCACCGACGATATTGGCCACGTAGCTGTAGTAGGGGTGCAGGGTGATGCCGATGCGCAGGCGCTTGGCCGGGTCGGCGCTGGCCAGGGGGCTGAGCACCAGGGCCAGCAGACTGACCAGCAGCACCTGCAGAAAGGGGCGGCGTTGAGATGAAATAGGCATGAGCAAGCGGTCTTCTCTCGGGTGAATGCGAATGATCAGTGGCGATGCTGGCGGGTCACTCCGGCATCGAATTGCGCCACCACCTGTTGCCAGCCGGCGGCGGCCAGTGGTTCGTCGCCCAGGTCAGCGGGCAGGGCGGCGGAAGGGGCGCGGTTGAGCCAGATATCCACCTGGGTGTCATCTTCGGCGTCGATGCGCATCAGAAAGGAGCCGGCCACTTGCGGGTTCTGGCTCAGACCCAGGTAGGCCTGGTTCTGCACTGTCCAGATATGGCCACCGCGGCTCACCGAGCTGGCGTCCTGGGCGAAGGGTGCGAAGCCTTCGCCGGCCAGTTCCTCGGGGGTCGGCAGGTCCTGGCTTTCGGCGCGCAGCAGGTGGATTTCGTCGAGGGTCACCCGCAGGTCGGCATAGATGCCCTGCTCGCCGGCGCTGAGGTCGCGGCGCGCGTCCAGCTGGTGGCTGGCGACACTGCCGGTCGCGGTTTCTTCGCCGCGCCACAGCACCACGGTGGCAGCCACACTCAGAATCAGTGCACACAGCAACAGCACATAGAGGGTTTCATGGCCGGCGCCGGCGGGGCGCACAACCTGGGTGGTGGCAGGAGTCATGGGGCCTCGATATCCGCTTGGTCGATCTCGACCACGTGGCCGGGGCCCGCATCGAAGAGTACGTAGAACTCGCTGGAAGGTTTCTTGAAGGTCAGGGTCGAGTCGGCTCCCAGCTTGCCCGGCACCAGGATGGTTTCGTCGTAGCCGATCACGTCCAGGGTCACCCCCGGGGCGCCGCTGCCATCGGAAAAACCACCGGTGCAGCGGATCTGCTCGGCGTCTATGGCCTTGCACTCGCACATCGGGTTGTGGGCCAGGGCGCTGTGGCTGAAGGCGCCGCCCAGCAACAACAGGGCCAGGGCGCCAAGGCGCCGTGGGGATACTGCGCAACTCATCGTTTGCCTCCTTGTTTTTCGAGCCAGGCCACGGTGGCGGGTGACGCCTGGCTCAGGGGAATGGATGCCTGGTGCATGCTGCCGTCCCAGCCTTCCATGGTGATCCACAGCTCGGAATCGGCCTTGGTCTTTTCCGGGATGGGCAGGCTGGCGCCCATGCGGTACGGGCTGCCGAAGAAAATCACCCCGGCGGCCCGCAGGCTGCGGGGCTTGCCGATGCGCAGGTAGGTGGCCTTGACCGGCTCGATGCAGGCCTGGCACAGGGCGGCGTTGAAGCTTTTCAGGTAACCGGCGGGGCCATCGCTGCGTGGCGCTTCGTTGCGCATTTCCGCCAGGCGCAGGCTCCAGGGGCCGACCTGGATCTCGCCGATCTCCCGTTCACCCAGGCCGCTTTCGCCGCGAAACAGGGCAACGTCGGCGAAGTATTTGGGCATGAAGCCCAGGGGAATCAGCAACAGCAGGATGTTCAGGTGAAAGCGCCACTTGTGCCAGAGCCGGCTCAGGTTCGAAGGCGCGGCGGCGGTGCTAGTCTGGCTCACAGGGTGCTCTCCGAGGTTTCGGCGCTCATGGCCGGGGCGGGTGCCTGGGCGGGTTTGCTGGCGGGGCGCGCACGGGCGGCCTTTTCTTCGCGCTTAAGGGCGTTGGCGGTGACCAGGGCGGTGCGCTTGGTCCAGATCAGCAGGCCGCTGAGGACCATCATGCTCAGCACCAGGCCGAAGAAGAACCAGATCAGCTTGATCCAGAGGCCGCCGAAATCACCGGTGTGCAACGGGCGCATGGATTCGGTGACGAACTCCAGGGTGTTGCGGTCCGCCAGCAGGTGCGAGGTGTCCAGGGAGCCGGTATAGGGGTTGATGTTGGCCGTCTGGTACATCAGCGGATACCAGCCGCGGCCGCCGACATACAGGTGGCTGTAGGCGTTGCTCGGCAGGCTGACGAAGCTGATGTCGAAGCCGGGGATTTTCTGTGTGGCAATGCCGATGGCCTGGTCCAGGCCGATCATCGGCGCCGGGCTGCCATCGCCCGTGGTCGGCACTTGCTCGCGGGCGATCACCGGGACCACGGGTTCGCTGGAGATACTGATGTGGTTGTCCGAAAGAATCGCTTCGATCATGAACCAGGTGCCGGTGATGGAGATCACCGCGATGAACCAGATCGACCAGATGCCGCTCAGGCGATGGAAATCACCCCAGAAGATCCGTGCACCGTGGCGCAGGCGCAGGGTCGGCTTGAGAAAGCCTTTCCAGAACTTCTTGTAGACCACCAGCCCGGTGATCAGCGACACCAGCATGGGCAGGCCCAGCAAGGACACCAGGTACCAGCCCCAGCTGTAGCCGTTGGTGAAGGGCACCAGCCACCAGCCGTGCAGGGCGCGGGTGAAGCCCTGGAAATCGAACTGCGGGCTGGTGCCCTGGATCACCCCGGTGTAGGGGTTGACGTAGAGCGTCGGCGAGCGGCCGTCCGGGTAGCTGACACTGACACTCAGGGCGAAGTGGCTTTCATCCGGGGTGACGATGGTGTCCACCCGGGTCTGGGGTTCGGCGCGCTTGATGGCCTGGACGATCTGGTCGTAATTCAGCGGTTGTGCATCATCGCTGGGCTTGCTGGCGCGCACGTCGGGGTTGGCCAGCCACACGATCTCCTGGCTGACCACCGCCAGGGTGCCGGTGACGCAGACAATCAGCACAAAGAACCAGATGGGCAGGGCCAGCCAGCTGTGCACCAGAAACCAGATTTTTGAACGGGACTTCTTCGACATTGAATGGGCGTCTTGATTCGAGGAATGGAGCGGCACTGGAACCCGGGACCGGGCCCGGGACAAAAAGCGCCGGGCATAGCCTGGGCCAACGCGGCCTGCTGCATCTAATTAAGACGAATGAGAATCGTAAATCCCGAAAGGCGATATGAAAGTAAATGTTACGAAGCTGCGAAACCTTCGTGAAAGCCGCTGCTTGACTGGTTTGGCCAATGCCCATGGCCCCGTAGGAGCGGGCTCGCCCGCGAACGGGTCCGCGAGACGCCTTCGCCGGCAAGCCGGCTCCTACAGGGGCAGGCTCAGCCAGCCTGTTGCTGGAACATTTCCCGGGCCCGCCGGCCGATTTCCTCGGCGCTCAGTTCCTCCTTGCGGCTGGCGAGGAACCACACATGCCCGAAAGGGTCGCGCAGGCTGCCGCTGCGATCTCCGTAGAACTGGTCCTTGACCGCCGACACTTCGGTGCCGCCCGCGGCGATCGCCTGGGCAAAGCGGCTGTCGACATCTTCCACATACAGGTGCAGCCCGACCGACGTCTTGTGGGCTTCTGGGCTGCCCATCGGGGTTTGTTCGCAAGGGCTGCCGAGCATGATGGCCGAACCGCCGATGCGCAGTTCGGCATGGCCGACCCTGCCGTCGGGCATGTCCAGGCGCATGATCTGCACCGCGTCGAAGGCCTTCTTGTAGAACTCGATGGCCTCGGCGGCGCGCTGGATGCCCAGGTAGGGGGTGACGCCGCTGAAACCTTCGGGAATGGGATTGACGCTCATCAGGGTTTCTCCTTGATCTTGTTGTTGGGGGCGACGCTGACGCCGCGTGGAGCAGGCTTCACTCTATACCCGGGCCCTTGCCTGCCTGGCACGGGCCGACGAGGTGTCGTCCAGGCAACACTGGCCTACTGTTGGCCCATCAACAGCGTTCCAGCAATCTGCCCGGTAGAGGGCCTGATGCAGGGGCGAAATACCCACCCAAGTCCTTGAATTCATTGGGGCAGGCTTTAGGCACAGAAGCTGCAATGAGCGGCAGTCACCTTCATTCGCCCGAGAGCGCCGTATGCCTGCATTGCCTGAATCTGCCGTTTATCCCCTGCACACTCCCGCTGCCCATGTGATCCGCGATGGCGCCGAAGCCCTGGCCGTGGCCCGGCAAGTGGCCGCGATCCTGCTGGAGCAGGACGCCGAGCGCGACCGTACCCGGGAAGTACCGGCGCAGGTGGTCGACCTGTACTCCAACAGTGGCTTGTGGGGCATCAGTGTGCCTCGCGAATTCGGCGGCGCCCAGGTGTCCTATGCGGTGCTGGCCGAGGTCATCGCGATCATTTCCGCTGCCGACCCGTCCCTGGGGCAGATCCCGCAGAACCACTACTGCCTGCTGGAAGACATCCGCCTGCAGGGCACGCCGGAGCAACAGGCGCACTTTTTCGCCCTGGCCCTGCAAGGCCATCGCTTTGCCAATGCGTTGTCGGAAACCGGCGGCAAGAACGTCCAGGACATCCAGGCCACTATCCGCCGCTCGGGTGACGGTTATGTGATCAATGGCCGCAAGGGCTACTGCACCGGTTCGCTGTATGCCCATTGGCTGGCAGTGCTGGCCCTGGACGAGCAGGGCAGGGGCCAGTTGGCCTTCGTGCCCCGGGGCAGCGAGGGGCTGGCGGTGATCGACGACTGGGACAGCATCGGCCAGCGCACCACCTCCAGTGGCACCGTACTGGCCCAGGACCTCAAGGTGCCGGCCTTCAACCTGTTTCCCACCTACCGTTCCTACGAAAGCCCGACCCTGGCCGGGCCCTTCGCCCAGCTGACCACGGCCGCCATTGACGCCGGGATTGCCCGGGCGGCGCTGCGCGACACCATCGCCTTCGTGCGTGAGCATGCCCGGCCGTGGATCGATGCCGGGGTGGAGAAGGCCAGTGAAGACCCGCTGACCATCATCCAGGTGGGGGCCCTGGACATTCGCCTGGAAGCCGCCGAGGCCCTGCTGGAACGGGCCGGCCTGGCCCTGGACGCGGCCCGCCCGGCACCCGATGAAGACAATGTGGCCCGGGCCTCCCTGGCGGTGGCCAAGGCCAAGGTGCTGACCACTGAAATCGCCATCGAGGCCAGCAACAAACTGTTCGAACTGGGGGGCACCCGTTCCACCCTCAAGCGCCACAACTTCGACCGCCACTGGCGCAACGCCCGGGTGCATACCCTGCACGACCCGGTGCGCTGGAAATACCACGTGGTGGGCAACTGGCTGCTCAACGACATCAAGCCACCGCGCCATGACTGGTCCTGAACCATGGCCGAACTGTTCAAGAACATTTACTGGGCCGATATCGCCCAGGCCTGCGTCGATACCCTGAGCATGCTCGGCGCGGCCCTGGGTTTTACCGTGCTGCTGGGGCTGCCCCTGGGCGTGCTGCTGTTTCTCACCGGCAAGCGCCAGTTGCATGAAGCGGTGGGCCTGTATCGGGTGCTGTCGGTGCTGGTCAACA
Source organism: Pseudomonas protegens CHA0 (assembly GCF_000397205.1). Lineage (NCBI taxonomy): Bacteria > Pseudomonadati > Pseudomonadota > Gammaproteobacteria > Pseudomonadales > Pseudomonadaceae > Pseudomonas > Pseudomonas protegens. The sequence goes on along the minus strand of NC_021237.1, from coordinate 4,782,449 downwards.
TGCTGCGCTCCTTGCCCTTCATCATCTTGCTGATCGTGCTGATTCCCCTGACCACCTTGCTGGTGGGCACCTCGCTTGGCGTGCCGGGCACCATCCCGCCGCTGGTGGTGGGCTGCACGCCGTTCTTTGCCCGGCTGGTGGAAACCGCCCTGCGGGAAGTGGACCGCGGGGTGGTGGAAGCGACCCAGGCCATGGGCGGCAGCACCTGGCAGATCATTCGCCACACCTTGCTGCCCGAAGCCCGGGGCGGTCTGCTGGCGGCGGTCACGGTGACCGCCATCGTGCTGGTGGACTACACCGCCATGGCCGGGGTGATCGGTGGCGGCGGCCTGGGCGACCTGGCGATCCGCTACGGCTACCAGCGTTTCCAGACCGATGTGATGGTGGTCACCGTGGTCCTGCTGCTGGTGCTGGTGCAGGCCCTGCAGATGACCGGTGACCGCCTGGTGGCGCACTACAGCCGCCGTTGAAGCGATTTCTTCGAACCCAACCCGAAACACGGCCCCACGTGCGCCCCACGACGGCTGCCTGCCTCTGCCTTAGGAGCAACCCATGAAGAAGACCCTGGCCGTATTGGCCGCCGTACTGTCCCTGAGCGTCAACGCCAACGAAAAGCTGCTGGTGGGCGCGACCCCGGTGCCCCACGCCGAGATCCTCGAATTCGTCAAACCGCAACTGGCCAAGGAAGGCGTGGACCTGCAGATCAAGGTGTTCACCGACTTCATCCAGCCCAACCAGCAACTGGCGCTGAAGAACCTCGACGCCAACTACTACCAGTACCGGCCGTTCCTCGATGACTTCAACAAGACCCGGCACACCGACCTGGTGCCCGTGGTGGGGGTGCACATCGAACCGTTCGGCGCCTACTCCACCAGGATCAAGACCATCGCCGAGCTCAAGGACGGGGCCAGCGTGTCGATTCCCAACGACCCGGTGAACACCGGCCGGGCCCTGGTGCTGCTGGATGAAGCGGGGCTGATCAAGCTCAAGGACCCGAGCAACACCCTGGCCACCCAGCGCGACATTGTCGAGAACCCCAAGCACCTGAAGATCCGTGAACTGGAAGGCGCCTTGCTGGCCCGCTCGGTAAGCCAGGTGGACCTGGCGTTTGTCTTCGCCAACTACGCCCTGGAAGCCGGGATCGATACCAACAGCGCCTTGATCGTGGAGAAGGGCAAGGACCTGTACATCGAATTTCTGGTGGCGCGCCCGGACAACATCAACGACCCGCGGATCCAGAAACTGGCCAAGGCGCTGAACTCCGACGCCGTGCGCCAGTTCATCCTGACCCGCTACAAAGGCCAGATCGCCCCCGGCTTCTGAGCATCTGCCCTCTTGTAGGAGCTGGCTTGCCAGCGAACGAGCCCGCGAGATCGCCTTCGCCGGCAAGCCGGCTCCTACGGGGAGGCGGGTCAGGTGCGCTGTTGCGCCTGCTCCCGGTATTGCTGCCGGGTGTCGTCCAGCAGCACCTCCCTGAGCGGCACCGCCCCTACGGCCAGGGCTTTCTCGATGCTCAGGTCGTCGCCACGGGCCGCCAGCAGGGCTTGCAGCCGCTGGAACTCGCCGCACCAGATGGTCTCGATGTCTTTGTCGCGCTGGGTATCGCGCTGGGCGCTGAGGGCTACCGCGCGTACCTGCAACCGGCCGTTGTCGGCATTGCCGCCCACCTCCACGCCATAACCCGGAGTGGCGCCCTTGCGCAGCACCACCCTGCCGTCCTGGGCCCAGGCGGTGGCCATGCCCTCGCGAACTTCGTAGCCCAGGCTGGCCAACCCTTCGAGTACCGCCTGGCGGCGGGCCAGGGCGGCGCGTTGTTGCAGCTCGGCTTCGATCAGCGCACTGAAACGGGCAATCAGCCCGTCCACTGGCGCCATATGGGCCAGGCTGCATTGGCCGGCCTGGGCCAGCTCGTTCTCGGCGGTTGCGGGGCACAAGGTCGCCACTTCGCTGGCCAGTTCCTCAAGGCGCGCCAGGCGCGCGCGGCGCTCCTGGCTGTCGCGGGTGGCCTGGGCCAGCTCCAGCACCAGGCTGTCCAGCAGCAGGTTGCGCTGCTGCACGCGGGTTTCTGCATCTATCTGGCGCAACTTGGCCAGGTAGGGTTCGGCGCTGGCCTGATCATCGAGGGTCAGCAACTGGGCAATGTGCTGCTCGATGCGTTCCAGTCTGGGTTCCGCTTGCTCATGGGCGGCGCGCCACTGCGCCAGGGTCTGGGTTGGGGTTTCGCCTTGCAGGCGCCGGGCCAGTTGCTGCTGGGCCTCGCTCAGGCCCTGTTCTTCGACTGCCGCCCCCAGGCTGGCGAAACCCTGGGCCAGGATCGACTCCACAGCCGGCACCGGCTGCCCATCGGCAATCGCCCGCAACGGCTCCAGCAATTGGGCTGCGAGCGGCTTGCCTTGCAGGGCGCCCAGCAGGGTGGCGGCGTTTTCCCGCTGGCGGCGGGCCAGTTGGCGCTGTTGCGTGGCTTGCTGCACGGCGCGGTTTTCCCGTTGTTGCAGATCGTCCTTGAGGAACTCGATCTCGATCGGTACCTGCTTTTGCAGGTCCTGCAGGCGATCGGCCTCGATCAATTGGCGCAACTGTTTGAACCGCTCGTGGGTGGCGGCCCGTTCCTGTTCGGTCAGTTGCCCCAGGCGCTGGGCTTGTGTTTCCCAGCGGGCAATCGCCTGTTCCAGGCGCCGCAGGTGACCGGCGCAGATCTCCAGGATTTCTTCACGGGTGACGATACGCACCACTTTCGGGCCGCTCATGGGGTTTGCTCCGTATCTGCCAGGGCTTGGGGCTGCGTGACCGAATCGGCGCCGGCCAGCGGCTGCAGGGCCTGCTCGATGGCGGCCTGCAGGCGAGCGCGCTCGCCTTCAGGGTCGTGGTACCAGGCCTGCGACGAGACCCGGTGCAGGTGGGGAATGGCCCGGCGCAGCACCGAAGGGCGCCAGATTTCCCGGGAGCGAGCGCGGGCCAGGAGGCCGTGGCGCGGGGTATCGCATTCGATGCCCAGAGCGTAGAGCCCGGTATCGGGGTGCTCGATGGCAAAGTCCAGGCCGAAGGCATCCCCTTCGTTGGCGCTGACCGGGCTCCAGCCAAGGGTACGGATGAACGCCGCCACCGCCTGGGTGAAGCCGTCGCTGTGGGCGTTGTGCTGGACCTTTGCATCCTGGCGCTCGGTGACCAGGCGCCCCAGCAGGCTGTGGCCGCTGGCAAACTCCCCGGCCGACAGGGCGCGGGCGTACTCCAGGTAGCCTTGCAGGTAGTCCCGCGGGCTGGCGGGCGGGCGCTGGGTGGTGAGCATGTCGGAGATATCGGCAATCGGCATCGAGGTGATCATCACCACTTTGCGCCGGGCCCGGGTCACCGCCACATTGAGCCGGCGCTCGCCGCCGGTCTGCCCCAGGACCCCGAAGTTGCGGCGGAAGCTGCCCTGGCTGTTACGCCCGAAGGTCGAGGAGAACACGATGATGTCGCGCTCATCGCCCTGGACGTTCTCGACGTTCTTGACGAACACCGACATGTCCTCGCCGTCCTCGCTGCGTTCGCGCTCCTGGCTGTAGGCCGCACGAAACGCCGGATCCTGCTCGGCGCGCAACTCCAGGCGCTCTTCGATCAGGTCGGCCTGCTTGCGGTTGAAGGTCACCACGCCCACCGAGGGGCGTTCGGCATAGGGCGCCTGCCAGAGCTCGGCCAGGTAGTCCACCACCCGTTCGGCCTCGTCGGGGTTGACCTGCTGCTGATAGACGCCGTCCACGCGGATCAGCTCCAGCGGCTTGATGGCGAGGATATTGGCCTGGGGATGGCGTACCGGGATGCTCAGGCGGTTGCCGTAGAACGAGGCGTTGGAGAAACCGATCAGCTCGCGGTAGGCCGAGCGGTAGTGGATCTGCAGGGTGGTGGCGGGTAGCGAGCTGCGAGCCAGTTGCAGCAGGTCCGGGCAGTCCTTGATTTCGCGGCGGTTCCAGGTGTCTTCGAAGGCCTCCCGTTGTTCCTCGTCGGCATCGGCGTCCGGCTGGTCGCCATCGAACAGTTCGGCTTCGTCGCTTTCCACCCGGCTGGAGAAGAAGGCGGTGGGCGGCATCTGCTTCTCGTCGCCGCTGACCACCGTGACCCGGCCCCGGTACAGGGTCGGCAGGGCGAACTCCACCGGCATCTGCGAGGCTTCGTCGTAGATCACCGTATCGAACAGCCCGGGCTTGAGCGGCAACACCCGGCTGGCCACGTCCGGGTTCATCAGCCACACCGGGCGCAGGCTCATCAGCCCCAGGCCGGCGCCCATTTCCATGAACTCGCGCAAGCGTCGCGAACGACGCCCGGTGAGGCGGGTGACGTCCTCCCACTGTTTGCGGGTGCCCAGGCGCGACAGCTCGATGCCTTCACTGAGCAACTGACGGTTGAGGTTGCGCATCTGGGTGTCGGCTTCGCCCAGGCTGGCGATCTTCGCCGCGGTTTCGCTGTGCTCGAGCATCAGCTCGGGTTGGCGTTGTTCGATCTGGCGCTTCCAGCCCAGCCGTGCTTCGCGGTTGAGCATGCGCCGCACCACGGCTTCCAGTTGCTCGGCGGGAATGGCGTCGAGCGTGTCCTGGTAATCGCGCAGGACTACCAGCAACTCCAGGTCCGCCGGCGACAGCTGGCCGGCCCGGGCCCGGAAAGCCTGGTAGGCGCTCAGGGTCGGCAAGGCGTCGCGCAGGCGGTTGAGGGCCGACTGATTGCCCTGGTTGTGCTCCACGCGCTGGCGCAGTTGGCCCAGCAGCTCGGGTTGCAGCCACTGATCCAGGCGCTGCAGGGCATTCAGGCTGTCCTGGCGCACGCTGTGGCGGATAAACGCGGCGTCGTAGCCGGCCAGCAGGCTGTCCAGAGAGCGCCGCTCGCCGGTCAGTACCACCGCATCCAACTGCTCCACCCGGGGGGCTTGCGCCAGGGTCATGGCCAGGGCGCGCATTTCTTGCAGTTGCCCGAGGTCCTGGCGTACCTGCGGCAGCAGGCCCGGGCCGCAATCGCTGGCGATTTGTGCAAGGCTCAGTTGCTGATGCAGGTGTTGCAACTGCGCGCGCAAGGGCCGCCACTGGCTTTCCAGCAGGGCCGCCGCCAGCAGTTCTGGCAGGCGCTGCGGCTGGGCCGCGGCGCCCTGTTCGGCGAGGAAGGCCAGCAACTGGCGCTGGCGGATCAGGCGCAGCGGGTTGAGCCGCGCCAGCCAGGAGCGACCCTGGATAACGGCGCGGGCGCGTTGCTGCAGGGTGCGCAGTTGGGCCGCGGGCAGGGCGCTGAGGCCCGGCGCCAGGTCGGCCTGGTAAGCGGTGGCGTCGCACTGTTCCAGTTGTTGAGCCAGTGCCTGCAGGGCCTGGATCAGCCCGTCGCCTTCTGCGGCCTGGCCGTTGCTGCCACGAAACAGCGGGAGCCAGCGTGCCAGCCGTTGGCGACGCTCATCGTCCAGGCCCAGCAGGCTGTGCAGGTGCTGGTCGAGCCAGGCGCGGTAGGGCGCCGGGTCGTCGACTTCGAAGTCGGCCGGGTGTGCCTGCAGGGTTTCCAGGCGCTGCTCCTCGCAGCTCAGCAGGCGCTCGAAGCCCTGGTTGAACGCTTGCACCGTGGCGGCGTCGGTGGGGAAGGGCTGGAGCTGGGCCAGGGCGCTGTGTTCATAGCGGGCCGGCAGCCACAGGCGGATCAGCGGCGCGCAGGCCTCTTCCAGGCGGGTCAGGCTGGCGATGTCCAGGGCCGCCAGGTGCTGGCGCAATACCGGGACATCCAGGGCCGCTGGCCCCTGTTCCAGGCCGATCAGCTCGCCGATCAACTGGCGGTAGCTCAAGCCACAGTGTTCATCGATGCGGTGCAGGCTCTGGTGGAAGCGATCCAGTTCGCCCTCCAGGGCTTCGATGCGTGCCGCCAGGCGTTCACGCTGGTGCAGCCAGGGTTGCTGGACGGCATCGTCCTTGAACAGGGCCTCAAGCTGTTCGCGGACACTGCGGATCACCGGTTCGCGGTCACGGTTGATGTCGTTGAGCATCACCACCCGGTTGCCCAGGCCTTCGGCCACCAGGCGCTTGTGCACCACTTCCAGGGCGGCGTGCTTCTGGCAGACGATCAGCAGGCTGCGCTGGCGGCCGATGGCGTCGGCCACCATGTTGACGATGGTCTGGCTCTTGCCGGTGCCGGGCGGGCCTTCCACCAGCAGCCCGGGGGCCTGTCGGGCCTGGAGCACCGCGGCTTCCTGGGAGGGGTCGCTGGCCACGGTAAAGAAGCGCTGCAGTTCAGGCGCGAGCGCGGTGGCAGCGCTGTCGCCGCTGTCGCCGCTGTCGGGCTCCGCGGGGTTCAGGCGCAGGGCGGTTTCCAGGCCGGTGCCGCCGGGGGGCAGGGCCTTGAGCTGGCGCAGGTCCTCGCCGATGGCCTGGCCCATGAAGGCCACATGGAACAGCACGGCGGCACAGGCCAGTTGATCCTGGTAGGGCTGCACTTCGGTGCTCGGCGGTGGCAGGCTGCCGAGCACCCGGGAGCTGGCAGTGGCCAGCATGCCGAAGGCGTCCATCACGTCGGCGGCCTTGAGCGCCGAACGCCCCAGCAGTTCATCGGCGGCCTTGCGCCAGAGCTTGGCGGCATCGATGCCCAGCAAGGTGTCGAGCCCCGGATTGAGGCGCACCTCTTCACGCTCGCTGTCGAAGACCAGGGCCACCTTGCCGCGGCTGCCGACTTCCAGCAGCAGCTTGACCGGCCACAGCAGCAACGGCGCGATGCGAGTGCGAGTGGTGCCACGCGCGTCCCGGGTCAGGAGGAAGGGGAAGCCCAGGTACAGGCCATCGATCCCGGTGTCGCGCTTGTACAGCGAACTCTGGCGGTACAGGCTGTTGAGCCGTGCATCCAGCTGCAGGTTTTCGGCGAAGCACGCCGGGTCGAGGCTGATGGGCTGGGCGTTGCGCGCCACCAGGTGATCCAGCAGCGCCGGGGCCGGGCTGCGCTCACTGTGCAATTCGTTGAGGTCGACCCGGGCGGTGGTCTTGCCGATGCTCATGCGCACCAGCGGGCCGCGCAGCACCACGCTGGCGACCTTCTTCTCGAAGAAGTCGAGGATCTGCGACACGTAGTGCTGCTTTTGCGGCTCCAGCCACTGCTCTGCGCCGATGGCCAGCAGCACCAGGGCCCTGGCCAGGGGCATGCGGCGTTCCAGGCGGAACTGCTCGGCCCATTCATCGACGCTTGGCACGCCACAACGGGCGAAGCCGCTGATGCGCTCATCGACTTCACGGTACAAGGCCGGGCGCGGCAGCCCCAGCAGGGCACGCGCACTGGCCGCATCGAAGCTCAGGACCACGGCTTCGCGGGCCAGGGTGGCGGCTTCTTCGAGGATCGCGTCCACCGAGCGGAACTGCCCGATGGCGGCGCTGAGCAGCACGATCAGGTCTTCTTCGCTGATGGAGCGGCGGTCCGCCAGGGACAGGATGCCGTTGTGCTCGCTGTCCGGCAGCAGGCGCTGGCGTTCTTCCCACTGTGCGGCCAGACGGGCGCGGGAGCTGGAGAGCAGGTAGATGCGCAGTTGCTCCTCGTCCAGTTCGATGGCCTGGTGCTGGGCGCGCTGGCGTACCTGTTCGGCCCGCAGCTTGAGCCGCGACAGCCAGTGCTCGGTCTCCAGGCGTTCCAGCAGGTCCGGGGCCGGGCCGCTGATCAAGCGGTAACCGTCCAGGGGATGCTCCAGCAACCAGCCGGGGGTGACGATCTCGCCGCGCTGGATCAGGGGCATTTCCGGGTTCAGCAGTTTCAAGGCGAGCATCAGCCGGGTGTCATCGTCCAGCCCTTCGTGCTGGGCCACCTGGCGCAGGCCCGCCAGCTGCCGTGCGGGCAAACCGGCCTGTTCGGCCCAGGTGACGATCACCCCGCGCAGCAGATGATCCAGGGCCTGGGGCCAGTGTTCGACTTCGGCGGCAGCCAGGGCGAACGGCCCTGGCCGGCGAAAGCGCCGGCTGCCCAGGGCGATGCTGGCGCCTTCCTCGGCGTCCTCTTCACTGGCGACCGAGGCCGGGACGCTGGGGCTTTCGCCCTGGAGCCAGGCCTGCACCTGAGGCCATTGCCAGCGCTGGTGGCGGTCCCGGGCCAGCAGGCCGCGCAGCAGCAGTTCCAGGCGCGGGTCGAGGTCATCCGGCAGCAGCACGCCGTTGGCCAGAATGTGAATCAGGTAGGCGTTGGCATTGATGCCGGCGAAGCATTCTCCCTGGGTCAGCTGTTCCAGCAGGATCATCCCCAGGCTCCACCAGTCGGAGGCCGCGGCCACGCCCCCGGCAATGGCTTCGGGGGCCATGTAGCGGCTGGTTTCCAGGGGCGAGACGATGTCCAGGTCGAACTCCGACAGCCGCGCCGAACCGAAGCCGCTGATCACCAGGTCCAGGGGCTCGCGGCTGCGCACCAGCAAGGTGGCCGGGCGCAGGTCGCGGTGGCGCAGGCCGGCTTCGCTGAAGGCATGCAGGGCCTGGCCCAGTTCACGGACGATGTGCTGCACCGCGGCCCTGTCGCTGACCACGATCCCCAGGTCGGCCAGGGTGCCGCCGGTGAGTTCTTCAGCCACTTCGAAGGCGCGCTCGTCCCAGCGGCCGGTGAGGATGATTTCCGGCACGTGTTCCCGGGGCAGGCGCTTGAGGGCTTCGTACACCGATGGGTCGGGTTCGGCGCCGGCCTGGTACAGGGTCAGCACCGCCTGGTGCGCGGTTTCCCGGTGCTCGGCGATAAAGCGCTCGCGCACGCCGCCGCTGCTGATCTGGCGCAGGAGGCGCCAGCCTTCGATCACGGTTTCACTGTCGGCGGCTGGGGGCGCGGCGGGTGGCTGTTGCTCCGGGGCGAGCGGGTCGGCGCCGCAGACCAGGCACATCAAGTCGCCGTCCACCATGGCATGACCGTTGCCGCAGAGCAGGGGGGAGCCGCTGTCCGCCGCGACCGGGGGCTGCGGCTCAAGCGCTTCGAGGGTGACTACCGGTTGTGGGCGCCAGCCTTCGGGATGAATCGCTTCGGCGGAAAGTTCCCAGCCGCAGGCCCGGTTGTCTACCTGGCCTTCACAGAAAATTTCGGCCAGTGGGCGTTCAGTCTGGCAATTGGGGCAAAAACGTATCATCGGTAGCGGTTCCGGTTAACGGCGGCGTGAGGTGTGGGCGCTGATCTGGAGTTGGTGGCCCTGGTCGTGCAGCAGGTCGCGCAGACGCAGCACGTCGTCACGCCGGGGAATTCCAGCCATCCAGACACTGCCGTCGTCGTCGAACATCACATCCAGCGCGCGGTCTTCGTGGTGCAGCGGGCGCTGGTAGGTGGACAGACGCCGGCGGCCCAGCTCGGTCAAGAAGATCAGGCGCTGGTTGTCGCTGCCCCGTAGGACCAGCGTTTGCGCCTGTTGTTGCTCGAAGGGGTCGCAGATCAATGCATCCAGCAGGCCTTCGGCTTGTTGCAATAGCGGTTGCAGGGTTTCCAGGGAGTGGCCGCTGTAGACCAGGATGTCGACCCCGGTGCGCTCGCGCAGGCCTCGAAGCAGGGCCAGCAGCGCCTCGGGCTGGTCGAAGGGCTCGCCGCCGGACAGGGTGATGCCTTCGGCCCGGGCCAGCCAGGGTTGCAGGTCGTCCAGCACCTGGGCCAACGGCAAGGGGTGCTTGCCCGGCCCCCAGGTGTCCGCGGAAATGCAGCCTGCACAGCGGATGCTGCACCCCTGGAACCACAGGCCCAGGCGCTGCCCCGGCCCCAGGGTGGTGACCGGGAAGTGCACCCGCGACAGGCGGATGTTCACGAGGCGCGGGCAAGCAGTTGCAGGCCGCCGGCCTGCAGTTGGCGGATTTCGAAGGATTGGCCGGGCTGCGCATCCTGGTCGAACAGGGCCCGGGCCAGGGGGTTGAGCAGGTGCGCCTCCAACTGGTTGCGAATGCCCCGGCCACCGTTGGACAGGTCCTGCAGGCACAGCTGGCGCAGGTTGTGCAGCGAGTCGTCATCGAGCTGCACATGCAGGGCCTGGGCCGCCAGGTCGGCGAGGATATTGCCGACCATCTGCTGGAAGATCTGCTCGGCGATGTCCGGGCGGATGAAGTCGAAGACGATGATGTTCTCGCCGATCCGGTTGAGGATTTCCGGGCGGTTGAGCACCAGTTTGAAATAGCGCTCGATCTCGCCCTGGACCTTGCCTTGCACCGCTTCGAAGGCTTCGCCGGGCTGGACGTTGGCGACTCGCTCGCCGTTGTCGCCCTGGCGGTAGATGCCCAGGTTGGAGGTGAAGACGATCAGCGCCTCGGAGAAGTACACCCGGTCGCCCCGGCCTGAGGTAAGCACACCGTCATCAAGGATCTGCAGGAACTTGTCGAGGATCCGCGGGTGAGCCTTTTCGATCTCGTCGAACAGCACCACGCTGAAGGGTTTTTCGCGGATCGCGTTGGTCAGTTCGCCGCCCACGTCGTAGCCGACATAGCCGGGTGGCGCGCCTACCAGGCGCTGGTCCGCGTGTTCGGCGCTGAATTCCGACATATCGAAGCGGATGTACGCGCTTTCATCGCCAAACAGCAGGCTGGTGATGGTCTTGGCCAGTTCGGTCTTGCCGACCCCGGTGGGCCCGGCAAGAAAGGCCACGCCCCGGGGCCGGTTGCCCTTGCGGCTGGCGCCGACCCCGGTCATGGCGCGCTTGACGATATCCAGCATGTGGGTCACGGCGTGGCCCTGGCCCTTGACCCGCTGGCGAATGAAGCCGTCGGCCTGGCGGATGCGCTGGCGGTCGATCTTCAGCCAGGGGTCTTCGGTGACCCCGACTTTATAGCGGCGTACGGCATCGCCGATGCGTTCCATGGCCAGGCCTTCGACCCGGGCCAACTGGACGATCGCGTTGAGGTCGAGCAGCAGCAGGCCCTCGGTGTTTTCGACGAAGGCCTGCACCGCGCTGTCGCGGCTTTCTTCGCTGGCCTCCTGGGCGCCGGGCAGGCCGCGCAACAGTGCCGGAGCCAGGGCCTGGCGGGCCTGCTGGTCGGGTTTGGACACGGGAATCGGCCGCAGGCGTGGGTTGTCGATCAGCATCCAGTCGGGCAGGTCGCCTTCCTTTTCCACCACCCAGAGAATGCTGTTGAAGAACGGCGTGCGCAGCTCCCCGGCCGGGCGGCTGCGGGCCTGGTGGGACAGCACCAGGGCCTGGGTGAACAGCTGGTGTTCTGCGGCGCTCAGGGCGTCGTTGCGGATCACCAAGCGTGAAGCGAAATCGACAATCAGGGCCAGGGGCGCGCCCTGGCGCTCCACCAGGCGCGGCAAGGTCGCCGACAACAGGTCGAGGCCGGCCGGCGCGGCCCCGTCCACCGGGGTCAGGCCCAGCTCGCGCAGCAGGTTATCGGCCTGGGCCGGCTCGTTGCCGGGGGCCAGCAAAACCCTGAGGCCGCCTAGGGGATCCCAGCTCAGCACCTGGGCATAGCCGGCTGCCAGCAGTTCATCGCGCAGGTTGAGGTTGAAAGGCTGGGGGGTGATGACCCCGGGGGCGACCTCACTGGCCTGCAGGTCACGGACGTTACCGGACAGTACGAACTGGCTTTTCAGTGGGAGAAAACGCAGCAGATCGCGCAGCCAGCGTGGCTTTTCGAAAGTGGCAGTCCTTGGCATGGAAACGGAGCTCGTCGTAGGAAGCAGGACGCGACATTAGCATAGGGACGTTTTTACTTACGATGCTCCACAGGCTTTCTTACCTGTCAGCGCTGAGCGGGAATCCGGCTTGCGAGGGAAGAGACCCGTGAGATCGCCTTCGCCGGCAAGCCGGCTCCTACGGGTATGAAGGCGATGTGGCTGTAGGAGCTGGCTTGCCAGCGAAGAGGCCCGAGAGTCAGCCTTCGCCGGCAAGCCGGTTCCTGCGAGGGAAGCCGGCTACGGGGTGTCGGTGGCGGCGTCGGGCTCCAGCAGGCGGGCGCCCGGGCCGGCGTCTCCCAGGGCATCTCCATAGTTGCGCAGCGGGCACCCTTCCATGGACAGGCAGCCACAGCCAATGCACTGGTTCAGCCGCTCGCGCAGCAGGCTCAGTTGGCGGATGCGTTCGTCCAGTTCGCGGCTCCACTGTTCCGACAGGCGCTGCCAGTCCGCGGCAGTAGGCGCGCGGTCGGCGGGCAGGGTCGCCAGGGCCTGGCCGATCTCTGCCAGGGGAATGCCCAGGCGCTGGGCCACCTTGATCAGCGACACCCGGCGCAGCACCGAACGTGGGTAGCGGCGCTGGTTGCCCGCGTTGCGATGGCTGTGGATCAGGCCCTTGGTTTCGTAGAAATGCAGCGCGGTGACGGCTACGCCACTGCGGGCCGACAGTTGGCCGACGCTCAGCTCTTTATGACGGGAGTCGGGTTCGATCATCAGTGGACCTCGGGAGGAAAAATACGCTTGACCTTGACTTAACTAGAGGTTTTACCCTGCGGCGCATTCAACAGCAATATTCTGTTTGCCCCCAGTGGAGAGTGATCCATGAGCGCCTTTGAAAAGACCCGCAGCTTTACCCAATTGATCGAGTTCGAGATCGAGCCCCATCAGCAACAGGCCCTGGTATCGGCCCTGGCCGAGCAGACCGAGCGCCTGGCCCAGGGCTATGGCGGTTTTCTGAGTGCCAGCGTGCAGGCCAGCGACGATGGCCGGCGGGTGCTCAATTACCTGCAATGGCAATCCCGGGAAGCCGGCGAAGCGGCGTTCCGGCGCTTCGAGAACGGCGAGCAGGATTTCTGGCAGTTGATCCTCGCCCACCAGGCCAAGACCGTGACCTTCGGTTCATTCCAAGTGCGCAGCAGCATCGCCCGTAGCCACGACAATGCCTTGCACTGCGACCTGCCGGGCTAGATCGACAGTTGCAGGGTGCGCTCGTTGGGCGCATCGATGGGGCGCCGCTTGTTCACCGCCAGTTCGCCGATCTTGATCAGCCGGGTCCGGGTGACGTTGCGGCTCAGGCCCAGCAGGTTGGCGGTGTGCACCTGGTTGTAGTGGCTGAAGCGGTAGGCCGCGCGCAGCAAGGCATCCTCGACCTTTTCGTGCAGGGCCCCGGCCTGTTCGGCGAAGAGTTTTTCAAAGGCCCGTTCCAGTAGGGCCTCGGCAGAGTCGTCGTGGCTCGGGTGGCTGTCGTCGGCGCGTTCGATGCGCATGTTGGACAGGCGCAGGTCGTCGCGCTGGATCACCCCGTTGCGGCAGATCAGCAGGGTGTGGTGGATGACGTTTTCCAACTCGCGGATGTTGCCCGGCCAACTGTAGCTCTTGAGCTTGTGCTCGGCCTCGGGGCTGATGCTGATGCTGCCGTAGCCCAGGCGCTGGCTGTAGGCCTCGATGAAGTGCCGGGTCAGCGGCAGGATGTCGCCGGGGCGCTCGCGCAGCGGGCTCAGTTCCAGGCTGACCACGTCCAGGCGGTAATACAGGTCTTCGCGAAAATGCCCGGCGTTGATGGCCTTTTCCAGTTGCACGTTGGTGGCGGCCAGTACGCGCACATCGATGGGAATGCTCTTGCGCGAACCCAGGCGCACCACTTCGCGCTCCTGCAGCACCCGCAGCAGCTTGACCTGGATGGCCATGGGCAGGTCGCCGATCTCGTCGAGGAACAGGGTGCCGCCGTCGGCCTCTTCGAACCACCCGGCCTTGGCGCTGAGGGCACCGGTAAAGGCGCCTTTCTCATGGCCGAACAGTTCCGCCTCCACCAGGGATTCGGAGAAGGCACCGCAGTTCACCGCCACGAACGGTCGGTTGCGCCGGGCACTGAGGTTGTGGATATGGCGCGCCACCAGCTCCTTGCCGGTCCCGGTTTCGCCAATGATCAGCACGCTGGCTTCGCTCGGTGCCACCTGTTGCAGGTGCGCCAGCAGGGCCTGGGATTTCGGGTCCTCGAACACCTGGGCGGTGGCGCGGATCGAGGTCGCCAGGGCGGGCGAAGGGGGTAGGGTCAGAAGCTGCATCGGCACTCTCCGTCGAACAGAAGGCTAGGAGTAGAAAGTCGGGGTTGGCAGGGACTGGTTCAGCGCCCAGTCGCCCAGCTCATGAAGCTTGTAGTCCAGCGGGTCGTGCAGGGTCTGGGTGCGCAGGTTGCGCCAGTGCCGGTCCAGGCCCAGGGAGGCGTGGGTCGAGCGCGCGCCGGTGACTTCGAACAGGCGGCTGCACAGCTCCAGGCCCTGGCGGCTGGCGGCGACCTTGGCGGTGGCGATGGCCGTGGCCAGGTGCCCGCGCTCTTCGGCGCTGAGGGCCGGGCCCTTGGCCCAGGCCTGGTCCAGCAGCGCGGCGGCCCGCTCCACCAGCAGGCGGATGCCTTCCAGGGCGACCCAGAATTCGCCGTAGTGGCTGAGTATGTAGGGGTCCTGGCGCACGTCCTGGGCGCTGGACTTATGCCAGACCCGGGTTTCGCCGAGGGTGTACTGCCGGGCTTCTTCGAAGGCGCCTTCGGCGATGCCGAGGAACATGTGGGTGAAGGTCAGTTGGGCGATCAGCGGGCGCAGGCAGGCGAATGGTGTGCTCAGCGGGCCGGGGTCCAGCAGCAGTTCCGACTCCTCCACCCGTACCCGTTCGAAGGTGGCGCTGCCGCTATCGGTCTGGCGCTGGCCGATGTTGTTCCAGTCGTGGTGCAGGGTGATGCCGCTGCGGCCGCTGGGGATCGCGGCGATCAGCAACTTGCCGCCATTGCTTTCATCCACTGCCGAGGCAATGAGCATTTCCGAGTCGCTGGCACCGGAGCAGAAGCTCTTCTTGCCGGAAAACTCGCGCCAGCCCCCCAGGTTCCGGACCACGGTGCGGGTGTCCAGTGGGTTCAGGGCGTTGCCCCAGAACCAGTTCTTGCGTGCGGTCTGTTCGAACCAGGGTTGCCACTGTTCGGGTTTGGCAAACAGGCGCACGGTGGCCAGCATCAGGTGGTGGAAGCCGAAGACATGGGCGATGGAGCTGTCGACCCGGGCGAATTCGCGGACGATGTTCAGCGTCTCGCTCCAGGGCGCGCCGAGCCCGCCGAACTGGCTGGGAATGCTCAGGGCCAGCAGGCCGCTTTGGCGCAGCGCGTCACGCTCGGCCTTGGGGGTGCCGCCGCGCTCGTCGCGTTCGACGGCGGTCAGGGCAAACTCGGCGGCCAGTTGGCGGGCGGTCTGCAGGGGGGACAACAGGGCGCTTTGCGGTTTGGCAGTCACGCGGTGTTCCTCGTTCGTGGCCGTTGTGGCGGCCGGGAAAAGGTGCTGCGAGCTGCAGGAACTGGCTTGCCAGCGAAGCGGGCCGGAAGATCGCCTTCGCCGGCAAGCCGGCTCCTGCAACAGCATTGGGGATTTCAGCGGCTGTTGGGCAACACGTCGTTGGCGATCATTTCGCCGAACGGCCCGGTGAGGTTGGTGACACCGCGGCCGGCCAGGCTGGCATAGGGCTCCGGCAGCAGCGGGAACACCAGCTCGGCGAAGCGATAGGCTTCTTCCAGGTGCGGGTAGCCGGAGAAAATGAAGCTCTCGATTCCCAGGTCCGCGTACTCCTTGATGCGCTCGGCCACTTGCTGCGGGTTGCCCACCAGGGCGGTACCGGCGCCACCGCGCACCAGGCCGACCCCGGCCCAGAGGTTGGGGGCGATCTGCAACTGGTCGCGGCGCCCGCCGTGCAGCGCTGCCATGCGCCGCTGGCCTTCGGAGTCGAAGCGGGAAAAGGACTGCTGGGCGGCGGCGATGGTGTCGTCGCTGATGTGCTCGATCAGCTTGTCCGCGGCTTTCCAGGCTTCGTCCTCGGTCTCACGCACGATCACATGCAGGCGGATGCCGAACTTCACCGTGCGGCCCTTGCGCGCTGCACGTTCGCGTACGTCGGCCAGTTTCTGCGCCACCGCCGCCGGTGGCTCGCCCCAGGTCAGGTAGACATCCACCTGGTCCGCCGCCAGTTCATGAGCGGCCTCGGAGGAACCGCCGAAGTACAGCGGCGGGTAGGGTTTCTGCACGGGCGGGTAGAGCGCCTTGGCGTTCTGCACATGCAGGTGCTTGCCTTCGAAGTCCACGGCTTCGCCTTGCAGCACCCGACGCCAGATCTGCAGGAATTCGTCAGTGACTTCATAGCGTTCGCTGTGGCTGAGGAAGCTGCCGTCGCCGCGGTTTTCGTCCGGATCGCCGCCGGTGACCACGTTGATCAGCAGGCGGCCGTTGGACAGCCGGTCCAGGGTCGCGGCCATGCGCGCGGAAACCGTGGGGGAGATGATCCCCGGGCGGATCGCCACCAGGTAGCGCAGGCGTTCGGTCAGGGGCACCAGGGCCGAGGCGATCACCCAGGAGTCTTCGCAGGAGCGCCCGGTGGGAATCAGCACACCGTGATAGCCCAGGCTGTCCGCGGCCTGCGCCACTTGCTTGAGGTAGTTGAGGGTGACCGGGCGCGCGCCCTGGGCAGTGCCGAGGAAATGGCCGTCGCCGTGGGTCGGAAGAAACCAGAACACATCCATGACAGCTCCTCAGGCGATTTTCAGCAGGTGGGTCGGGTGGGCGCGAAACAGCGGCGCGGCCCGTTCGGCGGCGAGCTGGATGCGCGCTTTGAGCAGGTCGCTGGTGATCTGGTAATTGCTGAAGTCGGCCTCGGTGGCGTACACGCCGATCGGCAAGGTCAGGGCCTGGAAGAAACTGAACAGTGGGCGTAGCTGGTGATCCAGAACCAGGGCATGGCGTTCGCTGCCACCCGTCGCGGCCAGCAGCACCGGGGTATCGATCAGGGCATTGAGATCGATCAGGTCGAACAGGTGCTTGAGCAGGCCGGGATAGGAACCGCGATACACCGGGGCGGCGACGATCAGCAGGTCGGCGTTCTCGATGGCCTGGAGTTCGGCTTCAACCTCGGCCGGCAGTTCCTGGCGCGACAGGGCGGCACCCACCGGGCGGGCGATATCCCCCAGTTCGATCAGGTGGGCGTTGAAGGACAGGTGCCCGGACAGTTCAGCCAGCAGGGCCTGGGTCAGCACCAGGGTGCGCGATGGGCGCCAGGTTCCACCGGAAAGGGCTACGACGTTCAAGGGGCGGGACATGATCAGTTCCTTTTTAAACAGTGGCTCAACGAGCAGTGGCAGGTCCCGGGCTCTGGAGCAAGAGCTGTACCAAAGACTTGCAGCCCTTGTACGGCGCGGTTTTGCGCTGATCTGCAGTTGCCGGGTGCTGTTGCCCAACCGCTGTTTTGTTGATCGGCTGTTGCCTGGCCAACAGTTGCTCTGGCAACAGTTGGCGGGCGAGATGGGACTGTTATAAAGGCTTGTTGTTATTCCTTAAAAGAGCTTGTTTTCATATTTATAGAGCTTTATGGAATATAAGGGTGAGCAGCGCCCTGGCCTTGGAACGATCGATAGCCACTATCGAGCAGGGTGATTTTTGCCGCTGATGGCGCGCGAGTAGCCTGTGTCCATTGTTCGCAACCCGCCCCAGGTGCTCGCCATGAAGGCTTTCTCTGCTGTCTTGCTGTTGTTGGTTTCCAGTGTGCTGGCCGGTTGTGCCAGCCCCGGTGCACCGGAGTTGCGGCCCTATACCGCGCAGGAAATCCGGGAGCTGGCTATGGAGGCGTTGAACCGGCGCGGTTTGTCCTTCGATGAATACCAGCAGAAAAAGGCCGAGTTGCTGGGCCGCCCGGCGAGCTTCGACAGCCAGGGTGAAATGAGTGCGCAGCGCAATATCAGTCGCCATCAACCTGCCAGTTGAGAAGAACTGTACTGGTCCAAGTTTTCAGCAACTGTCCGTGGGTTTCAGCCTGAGGCTGGGTTAGGGTCGAGGCCTGATCGACCTGCCCCGGACCTTGCCCCCATGAGCCTTTCCCCTGACCTGCTGTTGGCCTTCGCCCTGTTTGCCCTGGTCACTTCCATCACGCCCGGTCCCAACAACACTATGTTGCTGGCCTCGGGGGTGAACTTCGGCTTCAACCGTTCCATTCCCCACATCCTCGGCATCAGCTGCGGCTTCTTTGTCCTGGTGCTGGCGGTCGGCCTGGGCCTGGGGGCGGTGTTCGAGGCCTACCCGCTGCTGTACAGCGTGCTGCGCTACGTTGGCGCAGCGTACCTTCTGTACCTGGCGTGGAAGATTGCCCGTTCCGGGCCGCTGTCCGATGAACAGCAGCACCACGGCCGGCCGCTGGGCTATTGGGGCGCCGCGGCGTTCCAGTGGGTCAATCCCAAGGCCTGGGTCATGGCAGTGGGGGCCATCAGTACCTATACCCCGTTGCAGGGCTACTTCACCAATGTGCTGGTGATTGCCGCGGTGTTCGCGCTGATCAATGCGCCCACGGTGAGCCTCTGGGCTGCGTGCGGCAGCTTGCTGCGCAATGTGTTGCGCAACCCGCGCTGGTTGCGCCTGTTCAATCTGTTGATGGCCGCCTTGCTGGTGCTTTCCCTGGCACCGCTGTTGTTCGAAAAGATGAGTTGAACGGCGCTTCATGGCGCTGCCTCGAGCCTGTAAGCTGCGATGCAGGAGCGTTCCTACGCACTTTTAAACGAAGATGTTCTTCTTTAACTGCATCCGATCGGGTACTGCTCAAGGCCAGCATTTGCCGCGCCGCCTATACACGGCGCGTGGCTGCCTCGCCTTTTTGCCAGCATATGCCGACCCTGGAACAAGCTCTGCGGGTTTTCAGTCATGAACAAGCGTCCTCTTTATTTCGACTACGCCGCCACCACGCCGGTGGATGAGCGAGTCATTCAGGTCATGCTGGAGTGCCTGGGTTTCAACGCCCATTTCGGCAATCCGGCGTCCAGTTCACACGCCTTTGGCCGGGAAGCGCGGGGTTACGTCGAGCGCGCCCGGCAACAAGTGGCACAACTGGTCGGCGCGCAGCCCGAGCAGATTGTCTGGACCTCCGGCGCTACCGAATCCAACAACCTGGCCCTCAAGGGGGTGATGCAGGCCCGGGGCGTGAGCGGCGGCCATGTCATCACCAGCCAGATCGAACACAAGGCGGTGCTCGACACCGCCCGGCAACTGCAGGAGGCCGGGGTCGCAGTGACCTACCTGGTGCCGGATGCCGATGGCCTGATCACCGCGCAAGCGGTCAGCGAAGCCCTGCGCGACGACACCTTCCTGGTGTCGCTGATGCTGGTGAACAACGAACTGGGCACCCTCAACGACATTCTGGCCATTGGCCAGGTGGTGCGTGAGCGTGGCGCCCTGTTGCATGTGGATGCCGCCCAGGGTGCGGGCAAGGTGGCCATCGATCTGGCCCGGTGGCCGGTGGACCTGATGTCGTTCTCGGCCCATAAGCTATATGGCCCCAAGGGCATCGGCGCGCTGTATGTCGGGCCGCGGGCGCAGCAACACGTGCAGGCGCAGATTCATGGCGGCGGCCATGAGGGCGGCTTGCGCTCCGGAACCCTGGCCACCCACCAGATCGCGGCCATGGGCGCCGCCTTCGCCCTGGCCGGCGAACTGTTCGAGGAAGAAACCGCCGCCATCGTGCGTCTGCGCGGGCGCCTGCTGGAGCAACTGGCGGGTATCGCCGGCCTGCGCTTGAATGGCAGTGTCACCCAGCGCATTCCCCACACCCTGAGCCTGACCTTCACCGAGGGAGGTTTTGATGGGGCGGCGTTGGGCGCGGCCCTGGCCTTTTCCGCGACTTCGGCCTGCAACTCGGCAAGCAATGCGCCTTCCCATGTATTGCTGGCGCTGGGGCATGATGCCGGGCAGGCCGCGCGGACCATCCGCTTGAGCCTCGGGCGTTTCACCTGCGAACAGGATGTGGATCGCGCCGCTCAACTGATCCAGGCGGCGACCGCCTCAGCCCCTGCGTTCTGGGCCACAACACAACCTTGAGGGTCGAGTGACTTCGATCTTCCATAACAATGATTAAGCCGGTTAAGGAGACACAATGAGTACCCAGCCTTCGACCAATGGAGTGGTCCCCCAGCGCTTGGCGCATGTCCGTCAGCTGATGAGCCGCGAAGGCATTCACGCCTTGCTGGTGCCCTCGGCCGACCCGCACCTGTCGGAATACCTGCCGGGCTACTGGCAAGGGCGCCAGTGGCTGTCGGGGTTTCATGGGTCGGTCGGGACCTTGATCGTGACCGCTGACTTTGCCGGCGTATGGGCCGACAGCCGTTACTGGGAGCAGGCCACCAAGGAACTCAAGGGTAGCGGCATCGAACTGGTGAAGTTGCAACCGGGCCAGCCCGGGCCCCTGGACTGGCTGGCCGAGCAGACCCCGCAAGGTGCGGTGGTGGCGGTGGACGGCGCGGTCATGGCCTTGGCTTCGGCCCGTACCCTGGGCAGCAAGCTGCAGGAACGCGGGGCCAGCTTGCGTACCGATATCGACCTGCTACAAGAAGCTTGGGACGACCGCCCGTCATTGCCCGATCAGCCGGTCTATCAGCATCTGCCGCCCCAGGCCACCCAGAGCCGGGTCGAGAAGCTTGCGGCGTTGCGCGCAACTCTCAAGGAGCGTGGCGCCGACTGGCATTTCATCGCTACCCTCGATGACATTGCCTGGCTGTTCAACCTGCGCGGCGCCGATGTGTCCTTCAACCCGGTGTTTGTCTCCTTTGCCCTGATCAGCCAGCAGCAGGCGACCTTGTTCGTGGCCTTGAGCAAGGTCGATGAGGCATTGCGCGCGCAACTGGAGGTGGATGGCGTCAGCCTGCGCGACTATTCAGAGGTGTCCGCGGCCTTGCAGGCAGTGCCGGAAGGCGTAGCGTTGCAGATCGACCCGGCGCGCGTCACCGCGGGCTTGCTGGAGCACCTGAACCCCGGGGTGAAGCTGCTGGAGGGGCTCAACCCCACCACCCTGGCCAAGTCGCGCAAGAGCCTGGCGGACGCCGAGCACATTCGCCAGGCCATGGAGCAGGATGGTGCGGCGCTCTGCGAATTCTTCGCCTGGCTGGACAGCGCCCTGGGGCGTGAACGCATTACCGAACTGACCATCGATGAGCGCCTGACGGCCGCCCGTGAGCGGCGCCCGGGTTATGTCTCGCTAAGCTTCAATACCATTGCTGCGTTCAACGCCAACGGCGCCATGCCCCATTACCACGCCACGCCTGAAGAGCATGCGGTGATCGAGGGTGATGGCCTGTTGCTGATCGATTCCGGCGGCCAGTACCTGGGGGGCACCACCGATATCACGCGCATGGTGCCGGTGGGGACGCCGAGTGCCGAGCAGAAGCGCGATTGCACCCGGGTGCTCAAGGGCGTTATCGCGCTGTCCCGGGCGCAGTTTCCGCGGGGCATTCTGTCGCCGTTGCTGGATGCCATCGCCCGGGCGCCGATCTGGGCCGAGGGTGTGGACTACGGGCACGGCACCGGGCATGGCGTCGGTTATTTTCTCAACGTTCACGAAGGCCCGCAGGTGATTGCCTATCAGGCCGCAGCGACGCCGCAGACTGCGATGCAACCGGGGATGATCACTTCGATCGAACCCGGGACCTACCGCCCTGGCCGCTGGGGCGTACGAATCGAGAACCTGGCGCTCAACCGTGAGGCGGGCAAGACCGAGTTCGGTGAGTTTCTGAACTTCGAAACCCTCACCCTGTGCCCGATCGATACCCGTTGCCTGGAGCCATCGCTGCTCACCGAGGATGAGCGCGAATGGTTCAACGGCTATCACGCTGAAGTCCGCCGGCGCCTCAGCCCGCTGCTGGAGGGCCCGGCCCTGGAGTGGTTGCAGGTTCGTACTGCGGCTATCTGAGGAAAGATGTCACCCGCGCAAGGCGGGTGACGTCACGCGATGGGTTCCTGGCAATGGCGCGGCCGCTGCCAGGGACAGGGCAGGTTACGGCGCGCTCAAGGCTTCGCGGACGAAATCCAGGCGGTCCTGGCCAAAGAACAGTTCGTCTCCCACGAACATGCTGGGCGCGCCGAACACCCCTTTTTGCAACGCCTGTTCGGTCTTGTCCTTGAGGGCGGCCTTGACCTCTTCGTCATTGCTCAGGTCGAGGATCTGCTGCGGATCGAAGCCACCTTGTTCCAGGACCTGGGTGATGGTGGCCGGGTCGTTGAGGTTGCGTTTGTCCACCCAGAGCGCACGGAACAGGCAGTCGAGGAATTCGCCGAAACGTTCCGGCAGGCGCAGTTGAACCCCGGTGGTGGCGCGCATCAGCAGCAGGGTATTGATGGGAAAGTGCGGATTGAAGTTGAGCTCCACCCCATAGCGCCGGGCAAAGCGCGCCAGGTCGTGCAGCATATACCGGCCCTTGGCGGGAACACTGATGGGGGAGGCGTTGCCGGTGGTCTTGAAGACCCCGCCCAGCAGCATGGGCTGATACACCAGTTGGCTATCGGTTTCGACGCAGATTTTTGGCAGTTGGGTATAGGCCAGGTATGAGGTCGGGCTACCCAGGTCGAAGAAGAACTCCACCTTTTTGCTCATGTTTCAGACTCCTTGATTGTTGTTATCGGAGAAGGCCTTACCAGCGTTCGTTCCACGGGCGCAGGTCCAGCTCGAAGGTCCAGGCGTCCCGGGGCTGGCTGTGCAGGTACCAGTAGTTTTCGGCGATATGCTCGGGGTTGAGGATGCCGTCCTGGTCCTTGAGGGCGTATTTTTCGGGAAAGCTGGTACGGATGAAATCGGTGTCGATGGCACCGTCGACGATGACATGGCCGACATGGATGTTCAGGGGGCCCAGTTCCCGCGCCATGCTCTGGGCCAGGGCGCGAATGCCGTGCTTGGCCCCGGCGAAGGCGGCAAAGCCGGCGGCACCGCGTACGCCTGCGGTGGCGCCGGTGAACAGAATAGTGCCGCGTTGGCGTTTGGCCATGCGCTTGGCCACTTCCCGGGCATTGAGAAAGCCCGAAAAGCAGGCCATTTCCCAGATCTTGAAATACTTGCGTGCGGTTTCTTCAAGAATGCTGCAGGGCACATTGGCGCCAATATTGAAGACAAAGGCCTCGATAGGGCCGATCTGGGTTTCGATCTGCTCGATCAGCGCGATCACGTCTTCCTCTTTGCGTGCATCACAGCCAAAACCATGGGCCTGGCCGCCGGACTGCTGGATGGCGTCCACCAGGGGTTGCAGTTTGTCCGCGCTGCGGCGGGTCATGCAGGTAATAAAGCCTTCGGCGGCGAAACGCTTGGCAATGGCACCGCCGGTCGCGTCGCCGGCACCCACTACCAGTACGACTTTGTTCTTGTTCAAGGTTGCAGTCATGGGAGGTTCGCTCTTTGGTAAACGATCGTTAACTAAACGAACGTTATGCTATGATTTTTCCGTCGTCAAGAGAACTTGGGAGCCCGTCAGGGAATGCGTTATTCAGCCAGTCACAAGCAGGAAACCCGCGAGCGTCTGCTGCAAAGCAGCGCGGCGCAGGCCAAGAACGAAGGTTTTTCCACTGTGGGGGTGGATGCCTTGATGAAAGCCATTGGCCTGAGTGGTGGGGCTTTCTATAGCCACTTCACCTCCAAGGACGAATTGTTCAGCTCGATTGTCGAGCGCGAGTTGAGCCAGAGCCTGGCGCGCCTGGGCGGGGAGGGGCAGCAGAATCAGGAGAAGTTGCGTCGCTGTCTGAAGCAGTACTTGAGCGTGGCGCATCTGCAACAGCCGGGTGCCGGCTGCGCACTGCCGGCATTGGGTGCGGAGATTGCCCGGGGGACCCTGGAGGTGCGGCAGGAAGCGCAGGACTGGATCTGCCGCTTGCACCAGGCTTGGGCGCAGACTCTGGGCAGCGAGAGCCTGGCCTGGTCGATCCTGTCCCAGTGCGTTGGCGCGTTGGTGGTAGCGCGAATGCTGGTGAACCCAGCCATTCAGCATCAGGTACTGGCGTCCAGCCATGAGCAGATCATCGGGCAGCTGGAGCGGCTGCCCGCAAGTTGACCGGCAAGGCTATTTACAGATGACGATCATGCTGCGGCTGGTGTAGCCGGCAGGGTTCAGGCCGAAGGGGTAGTCGCCTGGGTCTTCCACGGCATCACCGGACTTGGCGATGACCTTGTAGCCTTTGGGGCCGCAGGACTCAGTCGCCTTGGTGTAGCACTTTTCCCAGGAAGAAGATAAGCCCGAGCAGTTGATGTGGAGTCCTTTCTTGCCCCGTTTGACTTCGGTTTTCGCGGTCGCCGCGCAGCCTGCAATTGCAAGTACGGCCAACAGTATCAAAAATCGTTTCATCCCCGTCCTTATCGCTAGCCCCGGATCTGGCGTCCGAGTGTGACTGCATTACTTGTCGTCTTTTGCGTGTGCGATATCCCTGTCCGGCAACTCCCTGGGCGACGTTGAGTAGCCGGCTAAACATGGCCTAAATGAGCACCAATTACCAGAGTTGAATCTCAATCAACTGCAACTATTGGTTTGGCCTCGCGGCGCATGGTCATGGTGGCGCCTACGGAAGCCAGGATGATGCAAGCGATTGCCGTCCACTGGGACAGGGACAGGTACTCGTGGAGGAACAATAGGCCGGAAAGCGCGCCGAAAGCGGGCTCGATACTCATCAGGGTGCCGAAGGTACGGGCTGGCATGCGAGTCAGGGCAACCATCTCCAGGCTATAGGGGAGGGCTGTGGACAAGATGGCGACTCCCAGGGCAACCGGGATCAGGGAGGGGGTCAGTAGTGCGGCGCCGGCATGGACTATGCCTATGGGTGCAACAAAGAGAGCGGCAATCATGACGCCCAGGGCGGCGGTCTGAATGCCGTTCTCGGCGCCGGCCTTCTGTCCGAAGAGTATGTACAGCGCCCAGCAGACCCCGGCCCCCAGTGCATAACCTGCACCGACCAGGTCGATGGCTGTTTCTGTGGCTCCGGTGGGAATAAGCAGTAGCAGCCCGACGATAGCCAGAGCGATCCACAGGAAGTCTATGGCCTTGCGTGACGCATAGATGGCTACTGCAAGGGGGCCTGTGAACTCAAGGGCGACGGCGATGCCCAGAGGGACACTCCTGAGGGACATATAGAAGAGGAAGTTCATGCCGCCCAGGGCCATACCGTAGATGATCACGGTGCGCAGGGTGTTGGTGGTGAACTTGGCGCGCCAGGGTCTTAATAGAAGCAGCATGATGATGCTGGCGAAAATCAGCCGCAGGGTTGTGGTTCCTTGTGCGCCAACGATTGGGAACATGCTCTTGGCCAGTGAGGCTCCTGACTGAATCGAGGCCATGGCA